>NZ_JAABNK010000024.1:0-346717 GCF_009915965.1 Proteus sp. G2300 | reverse complement strand
AAAGAAGAGGAAGAAAATCAGGACACCAATAGTGCACCAGAAATGGATAACTGATTGATTATATTTATTTGACTCAAGGATGAGTTAAATACTAATGATAACCATTCCGAATATAGCCGAAATAAGACAATTGTATTACGATTACTATTGATTATACTGTGTTTGCATACAGTGGTTGTATGCTATTAAATATAAAAAGGAATTTAAATGATTATAACAAGAGCTAACGTTGATCAGTTCCCTGATCTTCCCGAATACGTTATTCGAGACATAAAGCAAAATGGTACTGTTTATAACACTACAGGAGGTGCTGATGAAGATGGGGCCTTTATTACTGATGGGGGTTGGGTTGTAAATAATGGAGTAGATACGTTAATGGTGGCGGCGGCTAAATCAGATTATTTCCCATGGTCAAAAATACCTATTCTTGCTGATAGTGATAAAGATGAATATCCGTCTCCCAATGTGGGTAATGGTGGGTCATCACCTTTCAATCCAAATACTAAAATCACAGTAAATAAGCCACAAAAGCCCGTTATTATTTCTAGTAATAATAATAAACTAACTAATAGCTCAAACAATAGAGAATTAGCTACCAATAAAGGTGTAATGCATTTTAATGGTGTTGTTATTGAGCAACTCGAAACATTTAAAAAGAAATATTTTCTTACAAAAGAAGCCGTTAATTTAGTTCAAGATAAATTGGTAGAGTCTGTTATTAGTTTATACAGTAAAGAAAATAGTATTGATGATAATAATGTAAACTCAGTAAAATTTATGGAATTTAGTGAATTTGATAATAATTCATTTGATGAGTTAGATCTTATGTCTACGATTCCTGCAGAAAACTTAATTAATAACCCTGACTTAATGTCTGGCAAACTTAATGAAATTGCAAAAAACAACGGTACAGTTAATGTTAATGCAAGAATGGCTGTAATTAAAGAAAATAATAAAGCGAGTGCAGCGTTAGTTAGAACCGATGGTGTATTGGTGACGAAAGAAGTGCCTGTGTATCCCGCCAATTATATTGGCAATGGCTATCATATGGTTATTAAAAATTTGGGAATAGAATATGCGCTTTTACCAGCAGATTCTTATAGTGGACTTGGTTTGCAAGGGAATATTATTCAAAAATATTCAAATGAAAATAAAAAGTTCTCATATCCAGAAAAAGTAGAATTACCTAATAAGGTAGAAAACAAAAGGATAGAAGTACCATATCCACATCAATTTAATGATGCAATTATTGTATTTCCTAGAAATTCAAACTTACCGCCTTTGTATGCTTATTCGGGCTTCCCTGCAATTGAACTTAAGGATAAAGATCCGCGCCCTCAGCAGGAAAAAGAATTTAATGACATCAAAGATGGGGTGAAGTTTACAGCATCATTTTATGAACAAATAGCTAAAGAATATGGGGTAAAAGCCGAACAACTATCTAGGGAATTAGCAGAACAAGCAAAGGGAAAAACTATTCGTAATGCTGATGATGCAGCTAAGGCTTATGAAAAATATAGAGCTAATACTAAAAAGCGGATCAATGCAGCAGATAGAGCTGCTATCGTAAAATATATAGAGTCAATCAAAGTCGAGGAGCTTGCAAAAAGATTACAACAATTCAGTAAAGGAATGGGATATATTAACAAAGCTATTTATACCTATGAACTATACGATGAGTATAAAAAAGCTATAAAAACTGATAACTGGAGGCCATTTTTTGTTAAAGCTGAAACAATAGCTGTTGGATATGCCGCTCCTGTTGTCGTGGGATTTGCATTTAGTATGCTATTAGGTGGCCCAGTTGGGATATTAGGCTATGGATTAATCATTGCAACTGTTGGAGCTTTAATTGATGATAAACTAATCGAAAAAGCAAATAAGCTAATAGGAATTTAATTACATAGATATTAAAGGCCATTTATATATTATATAAGTGGCTTTTTTACTAGAATAGTTATTATATAAAGTATAGAAATAGGGATGGCAAATATAAAAACCATTATGGAATATAGTGCTAATATACCTTTTTTCCCAGGAGTATCTATAAACCAACCTTTATTCCAAAATTCTCTAGTGGTAAATTTTAAGAAGAAGCATTCAACAGCCCATTTAGCAAATGGATATAAAATAGCGTTGATAATACTCATAAATAACCAGAGAAATCCATCTCCTAAACGGAGTTCTTCCCACGAAAGAATCACATGAATTGCAAGAATGAAAAATCCCCAGAACATATTATTAACATAATATTTTTTATTCATATTCAGCTCCTAATGGGCAATTAGTTCTATTTTATAGGATACTATATTAATGTTAATGATTCTTATTTTCAATTCGGTTTAAGGTTTTAATTCTAGATAATTTCACTTGTTTTGCTGAGACATTCTCATTTGTGCAATCACTTATTGTAGGTTACATCTATCCTACAATAAGGAACCAATAAGACATACAAATAAAAGGGTTTATCATCCTGACGTGTTAAGCAAGAGGATTAGGTGATATGCATATTATTTCGTATTTAATGAATTAATATTGCTATGGAATTCTTCTTAATGTGGGATTGAAAGAAATAATTTATTACACTTTGTTACAAATAGAAAACCCCGAGGAATGACCCTCAGGGTTTTGTTTTCAAATGCACGTGCATTTCGCGTGCACTTTCAAGTCCTTTTGTTGTTCGTGTGTAGTCTTGATGATTTCGCTAACTTCTTGTTTTTGAAACCGTTGTCCTATCACTGACCCACCAAATTTGGTGGAGCTGGCGGGAGTTGAACCCGCGTCCGAAATTTCTACATCCTCGGTACTACATGCTTAGTCTATCTTTAATTTCACTTACCCACTGCGGACAGACGCGCCATGAATAAGCTAGCTTGATTAAGTTTAACGCTTTAACCCCAAGCTAGGTCTCCACGCGATCTCTTTTGGGTTTGACCTCTCTTGATCCCCGTCTTAAGAGCGGAAGCTAGGGAGAGAGGGCTCTACGCAGGTTATTAAGCTGCTAGTGCTTCGTACTGATTGTCGTTTGCGACTATCTTTTTTGCGGCTTTTTACGAGGCCAACCGCCCCTCGGCATGCACCTTGGGTTTCGCAAATCCCGTCGAATCCAGAATCAGCCCCAAGTTGTTGAAAGCGAGTATATCAGAAAAATACTTGTAATTGCTAGTACTTAACACAATTTAGCGGTTAGCATTTTTCATGATACGTGCTTTGTCTAATTTCCACTCACGATCTTTAATGGTATCGCGTTTATCGTGATCTTTTTTACCTTTGGCAACGCCAACTTTAATTTTACACCACGCATTTTTCCAATAAAGAGAAAGGGCAACGACGGTGTATCCATCACGATTGATTTGACCGTAAAGTGAATCTAATTCGCGTTGTTTTAATAATAGTTTACGGGTACGAGTCGGGTCACAAACGACATGGCTTGATGCAACATTTAAAGGAGTAATGGTTGCACCAAAAAGATAAGCTTCGCCATCACGCATGATAACATAGCTATCACTGATGTTTGCTTTACCGGCACGCAGTGATTTAACTTCCCAGCCTTGTAACGACAGACCCGCTTCTATCTCATCTTCGATGAAATATTCATGGCGAGCGCGTTTGTTTAACGCAATGGTCGCAGAACCAGGTTTGTGTGATTTTTTCTTTGTCATAATGTCCACATTATACTGTATGAGCAATAGAAAGAAATCATTTAACCGACTGTTTTCTTTTCAATTGCATAAAACTTAAGCTATATTCCATTAGATTTTTAATTAGTCACTGTTCAATGATATGATCCACACAGTGTTGTCGTACAGGAATAACTATGCCTCAGATTAGTCGATCTGCTCTCGTGCCTTTTAGCACAGAGCAAATGTTTAAACTGGTTAATGATGTTCTTACTTATCCCGATTTTCTACCAGGATGCGTTGGAAGTAAACTGATCAAAAGCACACCAGAAGAAATGATTGCATCAATAAATGTCTCTAAAGCGGGAATTAGTAAAACATTTACTACCCATAACTTTTTAAAGACCAATGAACGTGTTGATATGCGTCTTGTTGATGGTCCCTTTCGTAAATTAACGGGAGGATGGGTGTTTACCGCACTTGATGATAATGCGTGTAAGATAGAATTTCAGCTAGACTTTGAGTTTACTAATAAATTAATTGAGTTGGCTTTTGGCCGTATTTTTAAAGATTTAACGAACAATATGGTTCAGGCGTTTACTCACAGAGCGAAAGAGATTTATCGTGACTAAAATATGGGTAGAGGTAACTTACGCGTTACCCGATAAACAGTACCTAATCCCTGTAGAGTTAACGTTAGGGGAGACTGTTGAACAAGCCATTATTGCTTCGAATATATTAACGATTTGTAATGATATTGATTTAACTAAGAATAAAGTGGGTATTTATAGTCGACCAGCAAAGTTAAGTGATAATGTGCGAGACGGAGACCGAGTTGAAATTTATCGACCGTTAATTGCCGATCCGAAAGAAATGCGTCGTAAACGTGCTGAAAAAGCCCGACAAAAAGCGGATTAATATTATGTTTTTTGCCTCTAAATACAGGGCGCTATATACTGCATTGATAGGCAGATTGATTACAGACAGATACAATAAAAGACAACACGACTATAAAGTCATTTCTCTCTATAAAAACACACCCCAACGTCAAATTTAACGTATGGGGTGCAATTCGTTTTTGCCAATCTTATACAAAACTAAGCTTTCTTAGCACAATGACAGCATTATGCTTTGGTTGCAGGCGCTGAGAAATTAGGCATATTGCCTTGTTTGTCAATCTTAGTCAGTATGCCATTGCTATCAAAAGTCAGTGTCAGGGTTTCTTGACGTACTTTCTGATGGCCTGGCTCTTCACGGAAAACATAATACCAAGTTTGGCTTCCGAAAGGATCTTTAAGCATTGGCGTACCAAGGGCAAATTGAACTTGCTGCTGTGTCATTCCTTGCTGAACTTTCGCGACTTCAGCCGGTGTTAAGTAATTTCCCTGATTAATATCTGGGTGATAAACCAGTCTCTCGAACATAGAGCAACCTGAAGTCATTACGACTAAAGATAAAGCGGCAACTTTTAACAGTTTAAAACGCATGGTTATTACATTCCTTTTAGGGTCATAGTGACGATGATAATCGACAACGCAGCAATTGAAAACCTTTCACGCTCTGCCTATGACCTTAAATATCAATAAAAGTTTGTTAATCGTTATGCTGCCAACAAATCTTTCGCATTTGCTAACGTATTTTTGGTGACTTCACTACCTGCTAATAAGCGAGCAATCTCTTGTAAACGCTCTTTTTTCGATAATAATTTCATTGTGGTTTCTGTCTCTTCACCGTTTGTCTCTTTATTAACAAAATAGTGTTGATGTCCACAACCTGCCACTTGAGGTAAGTGAGTGACGCACATTACTTGGGTTGACTCACCCAATTCTCGTAATAATTTACCGACAATAGCCGCTGTAGGACCACTGATCCCCACATCCACTTCATCAAAAATCAGGGCTGGTGTATCCATTTTTTTCGCTGTGATCACTTGAATTGCGAGTGCAATACGGGATAACTCACCACCAGAAGCGACTTTAGAAAGGGCTTGGTGAGGTTGTCCAGGGTTTGTGGTGACATTAAACTCAACTTTTGTGGCACCATCGATTTGTAGTGAGCTGTCATCGAAGTAAGTATCAACAGTGAAATAACCATGAGGCATTGATAACTGATGCATACTGTTAGTGATAAGTTGGCTTAACTCATTAGCATATTGTTGGCGAACTTGATGTAATTGTTTAGCAATGTCTAACGCAATTAAATGATCGGTTTTTACTTTTTCGATTAAAGTTTCACAGTCATCATTTTGGCGTAGTAAGGCATTTTTTTCTTCCATGAGTTGCTGATGCAGATCGTATAATTCTTCAGGTGCTACGCGATGCTTGCGTGATAAACTAATGTATTTGGACATGCGCTTTTCAACTTCAAATAAGCGATTAGGATCCATTTCTAAACGATCGCTATAATGGCGAAGTTCGTCACTGACTTCACTAATTTGAATTGAGGCTTCTTCTAGCATCTCTAATAATGAATTAAATTGGCTCTCCATAGAGGCGAGCTCTGTAATTTCATGTTTAGCGACATTGAGCATACTTAAAATATTTTGCTCTTCATTGTCACTTAAGAGTTGTAAGCTATTTTGGCTTAAGGTCAAAAATTGCCCGCAGTTAGACAGACGTTTATATTCTTGATCTAATTCAGGATACTCGCCTTGTACCGGTTGAAATTCATTAAGCTCTTTTAAATGATAATCAACCAGTTGTTGCCTTGCTTCTCTTTCTAGAGAGAGTTGTTGAAACGCTGCCAATGTCTGGCAACTTTGATGCCATGTTTGATAGGCTGATTTCATGCTTTTTAATAGAGTTGGTTCATGGGCATAAATATCAAGCAGTTGTTTTTGATAGCGAGGCTCTAAAAGTTGTTGGTGAGCATGTTGCCCATGAATTTGGATCAACAAAGAGCCAAGCTCCCTTAATTGAGAAAGGGGGACGGAAGTACCGTTGATAAAACCACGAGAACGCCCATCAGTAGAGATGGTTCTTCTTAATAAGCATTCGTTATGATCATCAAGATGATGTTCTTCAAGCCAACGCTGTGCCGATGGCGTGTCAGAGAGTGAGAATCGTGCGCATAAATCAGCTCTGGCTGCACCTGGGCGCACCATATTGGCATCACCACGGTTACCTAAGCATAAACCTAGTGCATCAATGGCTATAGATTTACCAGCACCAGTTTCACCCGTAATGGTCGTCATGCCACCAGAAAAATCGATTTCAAGTTCACGGACTATGGCAAAATGACTAATAGTTAATTGAGTCAGCATAGTGCCTCTCCTGTGTATAAAAACATATCTGTAATTACATACAGTATAAACTGGTTTTTTATACAGTAAAGTAGTGAGGCACAAAAATTAGAACATTTTTTTCGACCAGCCTAATTTTGAGCTGAGTGTATTAAAATAATTGTAATCAGTCGGATGAACTAAATTGAGTTTTTGACGGCTACGTTTAATGATGACTTCATCGCCTTCTTTAATAGGCAACACTAATTGACTATCACAACTTACTTCGTAATCAATATTTGTTTGTGAGAATTTTAGGCGAATTTGACTATCACTACTGATAACTAAAGGTCGTGCTGACAAGGTATGTGGAAACATTGGTACTAGTGCAATAGCATCAAGATTGGGCGTTAAAATAGGGCCACCAGCAGATAATGAATAGGCGGTTGAACCCGTGGGGGTGGCTATAATTAAGCCATCAGAACGTTGTGAAAAGGCAAAGCGATCATCAATGTAAACTTCAAACTCAATCATATGAGCCACTTTACCGGGATGAAGCACGACTTCATTTATTGCTGTGCCAATACGTGTTCTTTCACCTTCAGCGCAGACTCGAGCTTCAAGTAAGAACCGTTTTTCTTCACGATAGTGTCCAGCTAAAACATTGGTTAATTGTTGTAAGGCATTATCAGGATCAAGATCTGTAAGAAAACCTAAATTACCGCGGTTAACACCAATCACTTTGATGTTATAGCGCGATAAAACACGAGCTGCTCCAAGCATGTTGCCATCACCTCCGACGACAATAACCAGATCAGCGGCTTTTCCCACCTGTGTTAAATCACCTGTTTGTGCATTTCCAAGTTTTAGCTCTTGAGCGACTTGTGTATCGATAATAACATCATAGCCTTGAGCCTGTAGCCAATGATAGAGCATTTCATGTGTTGAAAGTGCCTCAGGATGGCGGGGATGGCCGACAATGCCAATACATTTAAAGTGTTTTTTTTCCGTTACGGTATTATCTGGCATTTTTTTACCCTCGTTTTGCGCCAATTCCTTGAAACCCGTTTATTGATCCCCATAATAAACTAAATATGAAGATGAATACCAAAACTACGCGGAGATGTTCATGAGTAGTAAAGAACAAAATGTACATGAAGAGCAAGTCTCAAAAGAAAAAGAAGGAATGGGATCGGTAATGGATGATTCTCAAGAGCAGGTTATGACCGAAGAAGCGCAAGCAGATTTTAATGCCCAAGCTGAATTAGTTGAGGCATTAGCGCGTATTGATTCTCTTGAAAAACAACTGGAGCAATCACAAAAAACAGAGCGTGAAGCTATGGCTCGTGCTTTAGCTGAAGTTGAAAACGTGCGTCGCCGTACTCAACAAGATATTGAGAAAGCACATAAATTTGCACTTGAAAAATTCTCTAATGAGTTATTGCCTGTACTTGATAATTTAGAACGCGCTTTATCTGCGGCTGATCATGAAAATGAATCGCAAAAACCAATGATTGAAGGGTTAGAGTTAACGTTGAAATCATTCTTAGATGCCGTTCGTAAATTTGGCATTGAAGTGGTTGAAGAAAAAAATGTAGCTTTCAACCCTGATGTTCACCAAGCGATGACATTGATTGATAGTCCTGAACATGAATCTAATCATGTTGTTGATGTTATGCAAAAAGGATATACCTTAAATGGTCGTTTATTACGTCCAGCTATGGTTATCGTTTCTAAATAGCATTAATAAAAGTATTCGTTATCACACGTTTTATTTAGTGTAGATAAAGTAAACCGCACAATACGAAGTTTATAAATCTTCAAGTTATTGTGCGGTTTTATATTTTTAAAGGCAGGTCTTACTCAATCGCGTCAAGATACCAATTGATAGGTGTTCGGCCTTGTTGCTGTAAAATATCATTAGCCTGTTTAAAATGACCACAGCCTAAAAAGCCTCTATGTGCAGAAAGTGGTGATGGGTGAGGGGCTTTTAAGATAACGTGTTTATTTGTATCAATAAAACGACCTTTTTTCTGAGCATGCGCTCCCCAAAGTAGGAAAATAACCCCTTCTCTACGCTGATTAATTTGCTCAATAACAGCATCTGTAAATATTTCCCAACCATAATTAGCGTGAGAATGTGCTTGGCCTTTCTCTACGGTCAATACGGTATTAAGTAATAAAACTCCTTGTTTGGCCCAACTTTCTAAATAGCCATGGTTAGGTCGCTTAAAATCAGGGTATTCTTTTTCAAGCTCTTTATACATGTTAACTAGTGAAGGGGGAGCCGGTACTCCTGGGCGGACTGAAAAAGAGAGCCCATGTGCTTGGTTTGGACCGTGATAAGGATCTTGCCCTAAAATAACAACCTTCACATTTTCAAAAGGTGTAAAACGAAAAGCATTAAAAACGTCTTCCTGAGGAGGATAAATAATTTTGCCTGCATTCCTCTGTTGTGCAACTTGAGACATAATTTGATGAAAATAAGGCTTTTCTTTTTCAACGCCTATTACATCATGCCAGGTTAATGGTGTAGTCATAACATAAAATCCTTGTTGATATCTTATAGTATCTAAGCTTACAGATTTCATTGAATGAATGAAAATATAACGGTTTAAAAACTAGAATTAATTGGAAACTCAAATTTTCTTTTAAAATTTACAAAAAAAATTGCAAATTAGCAGGGCGTGATTATTGATTTAAAACAACACTTTGCATCTCGTTGAACAAAATGCTTATGAATTTTATTGATATTAATCAAAGAATGAGGCCATTTATACTGGTATATAAGTAGACAGAAACATTGGTTAGACCAAATACCCAAGTTCTGATACGAGATTAGAATTTGATTTTGTGCCCACATTGGAGGTCGAAATGATTACTGGTATCCAAATTACTAAAGCTGATAACGATGATTTATTACACTCTTTCTGGTTATTAGATGATGAAAACGGTGAAGCACGTTGCATTTGCGCTAAAAAAGGCTTTGAAGAAGGCCAAGTGATTGACCGTAAAGAATTAGGCAATATCGAATACCGTGAAGTGCCTGTAGAATCTAAACCGGTTGTTCGTGTAGAAGGCGGTCAACATCTTAATGTTAACGTATTAAGCCGTGAAACATTGGAAGATGCAGTTAATAATCCTGAGAAATATCCTCAGTTAACGATCCGTGTTTCTGGTTATGCTGTGCGCTTTAACTCACTGACGCCAGAACAACAACGTGATGTTATTACTCGTACTTTCACTGAAAGTCTGTAATTTTTTACTAAAGTAATAAGTTAATGATAAAGCCCGATATGAAAATATCGGGCTTTTTTTATGCTCGAGCAGTGTTATTCAATAATAAAAAACCGTAGCAATATTAATTCGCTACGGTTCTAAATAAAGAAATAATGCAGATTATTCGCTATCAGTCGGCATTTCTTTTGCTGAGTTTACTGGTGCTGCACTTTTTGTCGCGCTATTGGTTGCCGTTTTGCGGCGCTTACCAATATTTTTACGATCGCGGGCGCGCACTTTTTCTTTAACTGCTTTTTTCTCTTCGTCTTTTTTCGCTTTACGTTTAGCCAGCACTTTTTTAGATGGTTTAAACGTTGCTTTTTGACTCGGTGCTTTAGTGGTTGGGCGTAACTCAGCGACGACACGGTATTTAATTGGCTCTTGAACGTAACGGCCAATCTTACCTAGTAATGGGTGATCGTGCGCTTCAACTAATGAAATGGCGATACCTTTACGCCCTGCACGCCCTGTTCGGCCAATACGGTGCAAATAAACGTCGGCGGTGCGGGGTAAATCAAAGTTAAATACGTGAGTGATATCATCTAAATCAAGACCTCGAGAAGCAACGTCTGTTGCGACCAATACATTCATTTGTCCTGATTCTAAACGTTTTATCGCATCATTACGTTGTGTTTGCGCCATCTCACCTTCAAGGTAGCTACATTTAATACCTTGCTTTTCTAATGCAGAGACAAGTTCTCTTACTCGTTCTCTTTTACGCACAAAGACAATTGATTTTTTAACATCGTCTTGCTTTAGTAATGCGGTCAGTAATGCTGTTTTATGTTCAAGATTATCAGCATGATAATAGAACTGCTGAATTTTTTTACGTTCACGACGTGAAGGGTCTGCATTCAGTTCAACGGGTTCATTAAGGATACGTTGTGCAAAATCAATAACGGCATTACCTTCAAGTGTTGCAGAAAATAGTAATGTCTGTTTGCGCCAGCGAGTTTCGCCCGCAATGGTTTCAATGTCATTAGCAAAACCCATATCTAACATACGGTCTGCTTCATCTAAAATCAGCATTTCTACCGCACGACAGTCAAAGTTTTCTTCTTTGATGTACTGTAATAAACGGCCTGTTGTAGCAACTACGATATCTTGGTTCTCGCTGAAAACTTCAGCGTGATTCATATAAGCAACACCGCCCGTGATAGTGGCGATATCTAAGTGTGTGTGCGCACATAATTCTTTTGCCTGCTCGGCAACTTGCATGGCAAGTTCGCGTGTTGGTGTCAGGATAAGAATACGTGGCGGGCCTGATTTTTTACGTGGATAATCAAGCAAGTGTTGAATTGCCGGAAGCAAAAAGGCCGCAGTTTTCCCCGTGCCTGTTGGCGCAGAGCCTAAAATATCACGCCCATCCATTGCTGCTGGAATGGCATCTGCTTGAATAGCAGTAGGACGTTGATATCCTTTTTCTTCTAATGCGGTCAATAAACTTTCATCAAGTTCAAGACTGGAAAATGTCGTGGCTGTCATTGTATACCTCTGTTTAGGGCGCGGATTTTGACATTATCCCCTGTTAAAAGCCAGCGGATTTACCGCTATCACATTATATATTACCGATAGACGAAGGTATTCGTTGTTTTTTAGGCTTAATCTAAATAAGCGCGCATCGTATACAAATAGTTTAATGTTAAGATAGGGGTTGCAGAAGCGTTATCATACCATATATCTCTTTTTCAACGACATGAATGATAAGTAATAAAAAAGAGATAGTAAGACGAATCAATAGAGCCAATAGATGAATCAAAAGAAAGTGAAAAAAGCTGGATTACGCAAAGGCGGTTTTACATTTAAACAATTTTTTGTTGCTCATGATAAGTGTGAAATGAAAGTCGGGACAGATGGCGTCTTATTAGGAGCTTGGGCACCCATCGAGAATGTAAAAAGAGCTCTTGATATTGGTACGGGAAGTGGATTAGTTGCTTTAATGTTGGCTCAACGGGCTAACCAAATTGAGTGTATTGATGGCATTGAACTTGATGAGCATGCGGCATTACAAGCCATAGACAATGCCCAAGCATCACAATGGTGTTCATTAATTCATATTTATCATTGTGATATTCATCATTATGCAGAACAAACACAAAATAAATATGATTTAATTGTCAGTAATCCTCCTTATTTTGAGCCTGCGATCGCCTGTCGCAATGATGTACGCGAACAAGCGCGTTATACCAAAACGTTAACGCATGAAGGATTATTAGACTGTGCGCAATCGCTTATTACAGAAGAGGGTTTATTTTGTGTTGTGTTGCCTTATACTATTGGAAAGCAATTTATTGAAATAGCAGAAAAAAAAGAGTGGTGTGTAGCTAAACGGGTTAATATCAAAGACAGTGCAGACAAACCCTATCATCGAATTTTGTTAGCGTTTCAAAGACAAAGTGAAAGTTGCATTGAATGTAATATAGAAGAGCTTATTATTCGACATAACGAAGGCCATTACACCGATAAGTTTCAATCTTGGGTAACTGACTTTTATTTATATTATTAAATCTATATTTAATAATACATTGTTTAAGATTATATATATTGTTGTAAGTAATCGTATATATCTAAATGATATCATTGTGTTATCGTTGTTTTATTGGCAAATTGCATTTTGGTTGGTGATCACCATGATGATTTTTTTGTGATTCATCTCTTAAAATAATGATTGAATTGAACTTCACTCTATTTTTACGCTCTAACTCATGTAGCTCATAAAAACGAGAAGGAATAACGAGAGTAAATATGACGGAGTCATTTAAAAATAGTGCGAAGCTAGACTTCGGGAGAGTCCATCTCTAATGAGCGAGCAGT
Source organism: Proteus sp. G2300 (assembly GCF_009915965.1). NCBI lineage: Bacteria > Pseudomonadati > Pseudomonadota > Gammaproteobacteria > Enterobacterales > Morganellaceae > Proteus > Proteus sp. G2300. The sequence continues at coordinate 333,784 of NZ_JAABNK010000024.1, read as the reverse complement.
TAACGGATCAAATGTTGGTTGAAAAGGTACAAAATGGTGACCAGAATGCGTTTAATTTGCTGGTTATCCGCTATCAACATAAGGTAGCAAGCCTGATTTCCCGTTATGTACCACAGGGTGATGTGCCAGATGTTTCGCAGGAAGCCTTTATTAAAGCTTATCGAGCCATAGGTTCTTTTCGTGGTGATAGTGCTTTTTATACATGGCTTTACCGTATTGCGGTGAATACCGCAAAAAACTATCTGGTTGCACAAGGGCGACGTCCGCCTTCAAATGATTTAGATGCGAGTGATGTCGAAAATTTTGAATCACCTAATGCATTGAAAGAAATTTCGAACCCTGAGAATTTAATGTTGTCTGAAGAGTTACGGAGAGTAGTTTTTCACACCATAGAGTCATTACCTGAAGATTTGCGGGTTGCTATAACACTTCGGGAACTTGATGGACTGAGCTATGAAGAGATAGCCGTCATTATGGATTGCCCTGTTGGAACAGTACGTTCACGTATTTTTAGGGCACGAGAAGCTATTGATAATAAGGTTCAACCATTAATACAAGAATTTTGATTGTGGGTGAACCATCACTGACTGAAGGGTACTTTTACATGCAAAAAGAAAAACTTTCTGCATTTATGGATGGCGAAGTTCTTGATAAAGAATTAATGGGAACAATTGCACGTGATGACTCAATGAAAGAAACATGGCAACGTTACCATTTAATTCGTGACACAATGCGTGGTGATGTAGGTGAAGTAGTCCACTTTGATATCGCAAGTCGCGTTGCGCTCGCTTTAGAGAACGAACCTGTCCGCATAAGTCCTGAACAACAACGAGAGCAACAACCTGCGCCATCACAATGGCGTCAGCACTCTTTTTTACAAACGTTACGCCCTTGGGCGAGTCAGTTAACTCAAATTGGTGTCGCGGCTTGTGTTTCATTAGCTGTTATTGTTGGTGTTCAGCAATATAATGGAAAGAATGGTTCTGAAGATTTCCAAGTAGATACACCTGTGTTTAATACCCAACCTATCATGGGGTCTGGTGCACCAGTAAGTTTAAATTTTCAAAATGATACTTTAGGTAAAGATCAGCAAACACGTTTACAAGAGCGCAATCAGCGCCTTGGATTAATGTTGCAACAGTATGAGTTAGATCGTCGTATTTATAATGCACCACAAAATGAAGCACCAGCGAATGAGCAAGGTGTAACTCAACCGGTAACAGCACAGTAATAATAACGACGTGAATGTATAAATAACGTGTGGGAATGAAACAGTCGTAATGAAAAAATCATGGTTATCCGTCTTATTGGTGGCGGGCAGCCTGTCAATGCCGATACAAGCCTTGGCGCAACCTCAAACAGGTAGTGTCGAGGCTTTGTTGCAAAAGATGGGTCAGACAAGTCAAAGCTCTACCTATGAATTATCTTTTATCAATATCAACTCTCAAGGTATTGTTCCTATTCGCTATCGTCATACTCTTATTGATGGCAAACCTCTTGCACAATTAATGCAAATGGATAGTACACGTCGTGAAATTGTTCAACGTGGTAATGAAATCAGTTATTTTGAACCAGGATTAGATGCCTTTAGCTTGAGAAATGATCATATTGTTGATTATATTCCTGCTATTATCTATCAAGATTTCAATGAGTTATCAAACTATTATAATTTTATTGATGCGGGTAGAACTCATATTGGTGATATTCCAAGTCGCGTTGTTCGTGTGTTATCAAAAAATAATGACCGTTATGATTATGTCTTATTTATTGATGAAGAAAGGTATCTTCCTTTAAGAGTTGATCTTTTAGATAAAAATAATGAAATAATTGAGCAGTTTAGAGTGATTACAGTAAATGAAGGCAATGAGGTTGAGACTAAATTGAATTCATTACGTACCGTGAATATGCCACCGGTGTTACTTATCCCTAAGTCTAAACCTTTAGTCTATCACTGGTCAGTCAGCGAGTTACCTGATGGTTTTAAAGAAGTAAAACGTAGTAATCATCAAATTTCTGAAACTGAGTTTAGTCAGTCTATTTTATTTAGTGATGGTCTATTTGACTTCTCTATTTATGTTAATAAAAGTGGTCAGCATACCAATTCGCCCGAACGCGATAAAATGTTAAGGTATGGCCGTAATACAATTTATACTTATGATAAGGAAGGCAATGAAATTACCTTCATTGGTCAACTACCATTTTCTACAGCACAGAAGATAGTGAATGGTATTGTATTTACGAAAAAGTAAAAGGTATAAGTTATGGTTAAAGAGTGGGCAACAGTTATACATTGGCATGAAGGAAGAGCGTTATTGCGCTATGGTTCTTCTTCTGGCTGTGGTAGTTGTCAAGCTCGTGCCGCGTGTGGTTCTTATTTATTGAATAAAATAGGACCCGAAACTGTTCATCAACTCGAACTTCCAGTAGCACAACCTTTAGTCGAAGGACAAAAAGTGGAAGTTGGGATCCCTGAAAATAATCTACTTCTTTCTGCGATGTTGGTGTATTTAACGCCACTTATTGGCCTATTTATTGTTGCGGGCATTGCGAGCCTTTGGTTTTCCAGTGAATTTGCTATTTTTTGTAGTGGTCTTGCTGGTGGCCTTCTTGGCTTTTTATTAGCAAAAAGAGTGGCAACATGGTGGAGCAAAGATGAAGGTTTTGAACCGGTTATATTACAAATAGGTCTTCCTCCTCATGAACTTAAGGTTCAATTCCAAGAGTAGTTAGCAGATAAAAAAAGAAGGGGCGTTAGCCCCATTATTTTTTGCTTGGCTAATTTCGTTATTGTTTTCATCTTAAATTAATGCGTTTCGATATCTAGAAATTGTCTCAAAAAAATCACAAATAAATGCAAGTCTTAGCATAAATGTTTGTGTTTGATGAACGTTTCTTTGAGTATAATGTCTCTAGTGTGTAGAATGCGTCATCAATAATAACTCCTGCAATATAGAGTTTTCGCTTTGTGTCCATGAATGACTCCAAAGCCAGATTTATAGAGCAAAGCAATAGAGAAAAATAATTTCAGAATGAAAAACATACGTAACTTTTCCATTATCGCACATATTGACCACGGTAAATCGACGTTATCAGATCGAATTATTCAAATTTGTGGTGGCTTATCAGATCGTGAAATGGCTGCGCAGGTTCTTGATTCTATGGATCTTGAGCGTGAACGTGGTATTACAATCAAAGCGCAAAGCGTAACCTTGAATTACACCGCGGATGACGGTGAAGTTTATCAGCTTAACTTTATCGATACCCCTGGACACGTTGACTTCTCTTATGAAGTATCTCGTTCTCTTGCCGCTTGTGAAGGCGCCTTATTGGTCGTTGATGCAGGACAAGGGGTTGAAGCACAAACATTAGCAAACTGCTATACGGCGATGGACATGGATCTCACCGTCGTCCCGGTTCTAAATAAAATAGATTTACCTGCAGCCGAGCCTGAGCGCGTTGCTGAAGAAATTGAAGATATTGTAGGAATTGATGCCACAGATGCAGTACGTTGCTCTGCAAAAACGGGTGTGGGTGTCAAAGAAGTTATTGAACGTCTTGTTAAAGAAATTCCAGCGCCCGAAGGCGACCCTGAAGCGCCATTACAAGCTCTGATCATTGATTCATGGTTTGATAACTATCTTGGTGTTGTTTCACTTATTCGTGTTAAAAACGGTAAAGTGAACAAAGGCGATAAAATCAAGGTCATGAGTACTGGCCAAGTTTATAACATTGACCGTATTGGTATTTTTACGCCCAAACAAATTGATACAACATCATTAAATTGTGGTGAAGTGGGTTGGGTTGTTTGTGGTATTAAAGATATTTTAGGTGCCCCTGTTGGAGATACTTTAACAGCAGCACAAAAACCAGCAGATAAACCGTTACCAGGTTTTAAGAAAGTGAAACCACAGGTGTATGCGGGGTTATTCCCAATTAGTTCCGACGACTATGAATCATTTCGTGATGCATTAGGTAAATTAAGTCTTAATGATGCATCATTGTTCTATGAACCAGAAAGTTCATCTGCATTAGGTTTCGGTTTCCGTTGTGGTTTCTTAGGTCTTCTTCATATGGAGATTATTCAAGAACGTTTAGAACGTGAATATGACCTCGACCTGATCACAACAGCACCAACGGTAGTTTATGAAGTTGAAATGACTAACGGTGATATAATATCAGTAGATAGCCCGTCTAAATTACCTGCACTGAATAATATCGAAGAAATCAGAGAGCCTATTGCTGAATGTCATATGTTATTACCGCAAGAATACTTAGGTAATGTAATTACTTTATGTGTCGAAAAACGCGGTGTTCAAACCAATATGGTCTATCATGGTAATCAGGTTTCATTGACTTATGAAATACCAATGGCGGAAGTGGTCTTGGATTTCTTTGACCGCTTAAAATCAACATCACGTGGTTATGCTTCTTTAGACTATAACTTTATCCGTTTCCAAGGCTCAAACATGGTACGTGTCGATGTCTTGATTAATGGTGATCGTGTTGATGCTTTAGCGTTGATAACACATAACGATAATGCACCTTATCGTGGACGCGAGTTGGTGGAAAAAATGAAAGAATTTATTCCACGTCAACAGTTTGATATCGCTATTCAAGCGGCAATTGGTAACCATATTATTGCTCGTTCAACTGTTAAACAGTTACGTAAAAACGTATTAGCCAAATGTTATGGTGGTGACGTTAGCCGTAAGAAAAAACTGTTACAGAAACAGAAAGATGGTAAAAAACGTATGAAGCAAATTGGTAACGTAGAGCTACCACAAGAAGCGTTTTTAGCCATCCTTCATGTTGGTAAAGATAAATAATTTAAGGAGAAAACATGGCTAACACGTTTGCCTTGATCCTAACGCTGGCAACGCTAATAACGGGCGTTTTTTGGTGTATTGAGCGCTTTAAGCTCAAACCAGCCCGAAAAGCAAAACTAAAGCGTCTTCAAGAAATGACGCAAGGTACTGAGGATCAGCAAGAGTTAGCAAAATCAATTAATAAACCAAGCTGGGCTGAAACCTTAGGTTCTCTCTTTCCAGTATTGATTATTGTTTTGGTTCTGCGTTCATTTGTGTATGAGCCGTTTCAAATACCTTCTCGTTCCATGATGCCAACCTTATTGGTTGGCGATTTTATCTTGGTTGAAAAGTTTGCTTATGGATTAAAGGATCCAATAACACAAACAACGTTAATAAATACAGGAAAACCCAAACGGGGTGATATTGCCGTCTTTAAATATCCTCGGGATCCTTCTACTGATTTTATTAAACGTGTTATTGGGTTACCGGGTGATAAAATTGTTTATGATATGATGTCGAAAAAAATACACATCTACCCAAATTGTAATAAAGCGATTTGTAATGATGAGATTTCGGTAACTTATGGTACCGCTTATCCAAGCGAATGGACGCTGTTATTGCAAAATGTACCGGGTGGTCAGCGTATAAATGGCATGAAATCAATTCCAATTGAAGAGCCGATTTCAACAGCAACTCAATTACGTGAAGAAGAACGAGTAGAAACGATAGGAAAAGTCTCTCACCGTATAATGACAATACCTGGTGATATGACGATGCCTGAGTTTATCCAACCTGGATTACCCGTTGGTACTTGGATTGTCCCAGAAGATCATTATTTTATGATGGGCGATAACCGTGATGGAAGTTCTGACAGTCGCTTCTGGGGCTTTGTGCCAGAGAAAAATTTAGTGGGTAAAGCGACAACCATTTGGATGAGCTTTGAAAAACAAGAGAATGAATGGCCTACAGGTGTTCGTCTCAGTCGTATCGGTGGCATTAAGTAACTATTGACAAAATAGCTACAGCATTCCTTTCTATCTCAGTGTAGAATATGCCACTTCTTTAAATATGATTGGCTCCTGTTATTCACAGGAGCCAGTGCAAACGCAACAGTTCTGTTATCCAACCCGATAATCTCTCGTTGTCTTAAACAGATTTGTTGCGTGTGCTCCAAATTAAGTTATGGAACTTGATCGCACATGAATACTTTATTAGTAAACCAGTTACAAAAGAAACTGGGATATACTTTCACGCAAAATGAATTATTACTACAGGCTTTAACGCATCGTAGTGCAAGTAGTAAACACAATGAACGTTTAGAATTTTTAGGTGATTCAATTCTAAGCTATGTTATTGCTAATGCGCTCTATCATCGTTTCCCTCGTGTTGATGAAGGGGATATGAGCCGAATGAGAGCAACGCTTGTTCGTGGTAATACACTCGCAGAATTAGCGCGTGAATTTGAACTAGGCGAATGTCTGCGTTTAGGGCCTGGAGAATTAAAAAGTGGCGGTTTTCGCCGAGAATCAATTTTAGCAGATACGGTGGAAGCTTTAATTGGTGCTATTTTCCTTGATAGTAATATTCAAAATATCGAAAAAATTATTTTAAAATGGTATGAGAATCGTTTGGCTGAAATCAGTCCAGGCGATAAGCAAAAAGATCCTAAAACTCGTCTGCAAGAGTATCTGCAAGGGCGCCATCTTCCACTACCTTCTTATATTGTGGTACAGGTTCGTGGTGAAGCCCATGACCAAGAGTTTACGATCCATTGTCAGATAAGCGGTATCGATCAACCTGTCAAAGGGATGGGTACAAGCCGTCGAAAAGCTGAACAAGCCGCTGCTGAACAGGCATTAATACAACTGGAGCTTGAATGAGCGAAGAACAAACCTATTGCGGATTTATTGCGATAGTCGGTCGCCCAAATGTGGGAAAATCAACACTACTGAACCAATTATTGGGGCAGAAAGTTTCTATTACATCACGTAAACCGCAAACAACGCGTCATCGTATCATGGGTATTGATACTGACGGTGCTTACCAAGCGATTTATGTTGATACACCGGGCTTGCATATTGAAGAAAAGCGAGCTATCAACAGACTAATGAACCGCGCAGCAAGTAGCTCGATTGGTGATGTTGAACTGGTGATTTTTGTTGTTGAAGGCACCAACTGGACGCCTGATGACGAAATGGTATTGAACAAATTAAAATCATTGCGTTGCCCTGTTTTATTAGCAATTAATAAAGTGGATAACGTCATTGATAAAACCAAGTTACTTCCACATATTGGCTTTTTAAGCCAACAAATGGATTTTCTTGATGTTGTACCAATTAGTGCAGAAAAAGACATGAATATTGATACGATTGCAAAAATTGTTCGTAAATGTCTACCAGAAGCTATTCATCATTTCCCTGAAGATTATATTACTGATCGTTCTCAACGTTTTATGGCGTCAGAAATTATTCGTGAGAAATTGATGCGTTTCTTAGGTGAAGAATTACCTTATTCTGTCACTGTTGAAATTGAGCAATTTGTGACTAATGAGCGCGGTGGTTACGATATCCACGGATTAATTCTGGTTGAACGTGAAGGCCAGAAAAAAATGGTTATTGGTAATAAAGGCGTAAAAATCAAGAAAATTGGCACCGAAGCCCGTATGGATATGGAAGACCTATTTGAAAACAAAGTTCACTTAGAACTTTGGGTGAAGGTTAAAGCTGGCTGGGCTGATGATGAACGTGCTTTACGTAGCCTTGGCTATGTGGATGATTTAAAGTAGGTAACTGAAGTGGATGGCTGGCAACGTGCATTTGTTATCCATGCTCGACCCTATAGTGAAACAAGCCTATTGCTTGATTTTTTCACTGAAAATGAAGGGCGAGTACGCATATTGTCGAAAGGTGCACGGGGCCGTCGTTCACCCTTAAAAGGGGCACTTCAACCTTTTACGCCTTTGCTCATTCGTTGGAGTGGGCGAGGAGAAGTTAAAACCCTTCGTGATGCTGAACCTATCTCTTTAGCTTTACCGCTGACAGGCTCTGTTCTTTATAGTGGCTTGTATCTTAATGAACTTTTGTCTCGTGTTTTAGAAAATGGCACTTCTTATAGTGTGCTTTTTTTTGAATACCTTTCTTGTTTACAAATTCTTGCTGCTAGTGATACTACACCAGAGGCAGCCTTAAGACGCTTTGAACTCGCTTTATTAACACAACTTGGTTATGGCTTAGATTTTCTGCATTGTGCAGGAAGTGGGGAGCCTGTTTCTGATACGATGACATACCGTTATCGTGAAGAAAAAGGTTTTATCGCAAGTTTAGTGGTTGATCATAATAGTTTTACTGGGCTTGAATTAAAATCATTAGCCAGTCGTGAGTTTCCTACAACTGAAACATTAAAAGCGGCGAAAAGGTTTACAAGAATGGCATTAAAGCCCTATTTAGGTGGAAAACCATTAAAAAGTAGAGAACTTTTCAGGCAATTTGCCATTAAAAAAGCCCCGAAAAAAAGGGCATTGATAACTGATCAATAATATTGTCTTTTTCTTCTCTATGGAATGTGTAAACTAAGGTAATGCAACGTTATTTTTCAGGAGAAGAGCATGTCTGATATTCTACTTGGCGTTAATATTGACCATATCGCCACCCTTCGTAATGCCCGTGGCACAACGTATCCCGATCCTGTTCAAGCCGCTTTTGTTGCAGAACAAGCAGGCGCTGATGGCATCACTATTCATTTACGTGAAGATAGACGTCATATCACTGACCGTGACTTAATGCTGATAAGCCAAACAGTTCAGACAAGATTAAATCTAGAAATGGCAGTTACAGAAGAAATGATTGAGATTGCGTGTCAAACGCAACCTGATTTTTGTTGTTTAGTACCTGAAAAACGCCAAGAAGTAACAACAGAAGGCGGTTTAGATGTTGTTGGGAATGAAGAAAAGATAGTAGATGCAATTAAACGCTTATCTTTAGCAGGTATAAAAGTTTCGCTATTTATTGACCCTGACCATGAACAAATTAACGCAGCAGATCGTGTTGGTGCGCCTTTTATTGAAATTCATACTGGTGCTTATGCTGACGCTGAAGATGAAATGGCTCAAGAAAAAGAGTTTGCTCGTATTCGTGATGCAGTAACTTATGCCGCATCTAAAGGTTTAAAAGTGAATGCTGGGCATGGTTTGCATTATCACAACGTGCAGCGCATTGCAGCCTTGCCTGAATTATATGAATTGAATATTGGTCACGCCATTATTGGTAGAGCGGTATTCAGTGGATTAGCGCCTGCAGTTGAAGAAATGAAACGTTTAATGCGAGAAGCGCGTCGCTAATGGCCATTGTTGGTTTAGGTATGGATATTGTTGAAATATCGCGTATCGAAGAAATTATAGGGCGTTCTGGTGAACGCCTTGCTCGTCGCATTCTTACTGAAACAGAATGGGAAATCTATCAATCACATAAACAGCCAATACGTTTTTTAGCCAAGCGATTTGCAGTCAAAGAAGCCGCGGCAAAAGCATTAGGTACAGGCATTCGTTTAGGATTGGCTTTTAACCATTTTGAAGTACGTAATGATGAATTGGGTAAGCCAACACTGCACTTTTTAGCGGTTGCCAAAGAAATGGCAGAAAAAGCGGGGATAAATTCTATTCACGTGACGCTTGCTGATGAGCAACGCTATGCTTGTGCGACAGTTATTTTAGAGAAATAACGTTTTTAGTTTTATCACCCACAAAGATTTTGTGATTGGAGTTTAGATCTTATCTGCGTGGTGGATCAACACAAATTTTTCCCATAATTCATCCTGAGATTCTGTATGAACAGGATCGATAATGATCGTGTTGGTAATTGGGCAAACCGATTGGCAAGTCGGTTTATCGTAATGTCCTACACATTCAGTGCAAAGATCAGGATTAATTTCATAAATATCATCCCCCATTGAAATCGCATCATTAGGACACTCGGGTTCACACATATCGCAGTTGATGCATTTCTTTGTAATTAGTAAAGCCATATCAGTCACTTAATATATAAATCATTAAATTTCAGTAACTTATATCTTGCACTTATATGTTACCATCTATCAGTTTTGTGTCGCTATATCCGATAAAGTCGTGTTTTATCATTCAAATAGGAATATTACCCCAATCTTTTTGCTTAATAGGCACTAAGTAAGGGAAGTAAGGTTACCATTTATAGGGAATTTCCTAAAGTGGCATCGCTCAAATGGTTTATTAGAATGTATAAATAAAATATTAAATATTTGCTAATGAAGAGAAATAAAAGCAAGTTGCACTAATAACGTTGCGTAATGTTTTTAATGTTGGATTTCCTGTTGGTGATCATGTTCGATAAAGCGTTTCTCAAGATACTCCTACTTTTTTGGCTATTTTTGCTATACCGCTCCGAGCTTCTACGACATGGCGTAAGCCATAAGAAAAGTTTCTTGCCCACTATCTTCATCAATATCAAGAAAGGCTTGGTGTAAAACGAATAACAAAAAATAGTATTTTTTGTGGTATCCCGCACACCTAACACTCTGTTATTGAGGTTAAATAATAAAATAAATAAGGGGTATACTATGCCAACACTATTCAATATGTGGACATTCGCACTTTTGTCCTTGGGGTTGGTGCTAACACCGGGCCCTAATATGATTTACCTGATATCACGCTCAATCTCTCAAGGGAAAAAAGCGGGATTTATTTCACTCATTGGTGTAGCTGTTGGCTATATTTTTTATATGTTATTAGCTACATTTGGTATTACCGCAATTTTTATGGCTGTGCCTTATGCTTATGATACCTTGAAAATTTGTGGTGCTATTTATCTGCTTTATATTGCTTGGCAGTCGATTAAACCCGGTGGTCGCTCTATCTTCCATCCTAAAAAATGTCTTTCAGGTAATACGACAACGCTTTTTGTAATGGGATTTGTCACTAATCTTCTCAATCCTAAAATTGCATTGATGTACCTTTCACTTCTACCTCAATTTATAACTATTGGGAATGGTAGCGTATTAAATCAGTCATTAGTCCTTGGTAGTATCCAAATTGTTATTAGTATTGCGGTGAATGGCTTGGTTGTTATTGCTGCGGGATCTATCGCTGGATTTTTTATACAAAGACCACGTTGGGCATTAATTCAACGTTGGTTTATGGCGACAATTTTAGGCGCTTTAGCGATTAAATTAGCAACCGAAGCCCGTATCAATTAAAGCTCTATCTTGTTATTTCTATCATAAACAATTCAAGGTAATCTCTTTAGTTATCAATAGAAAACAGGGTACAATATCCCGCTATATGATAATGAAGAGATATCCTTGTGAATAAAGTGAAAGATGATATTTATTGGATGTATAAAGCGATTGAGCAAGCGCATAAAGCACAAGAGATCGGTGAAATACCGGTGGGCGCTGTATTAGTCGTCGATAATAAAATCATTGCTAAGGGATGGAATCATTCAATTATCGATAACGATCCTACAGCACATGCAGAGATTATGGCATTACGCAAAGGGGGAAAGCATTTACAAAATTATCGTCTCCTCGATGCTACTCTCTATATTACTCTCGAGCCTTGTGTGATGTGTGCTGGAGCGATTGTACATAGTCGTGTAAAACGCGTGGTTTATGGTGCATCTGATCTAAAAACAGGTGCAGCGGGTTCATTTATTGATATTTTGCAACACCCTGGAATGAATCATAAAGTTGAGATAACGTCAGGTGTGTTAGGTGAAGAGTGTTCACAACTTTTAAGCCAATTTTTTAAGATGAGAAGGGCTGAAAAGAAACAACTTAAAAAGCAAAAAAATAGCCCTGTTTTAGTAAGTACAGAGCAAGCAACAAAGGAATAAATATCTGTTTACTGATAATTAAGAGTATAGGTTGCTTGAGCTTGGAAAGGGCCTGTTAGCAATGTTTGATTTTTCAGTGCAGAGGGTGATGCCTCAACATACGTCATAAAATTAAACTGAATACGTTTATTATTAAGAAGTCGAGTTGTGCTCGGCTTTTTTAATTGAATAACATTGCGTTGCACATCAGTAAATACAATCCCGATACTTTTAGGATCTTCAGATCCTGTACCAACAACAGCAAGATGATTAGGCATTGTAGGATGCTCTTTCCCATCAAGTGTAATTGTGACACTTTTATAAATATCTTGGCTGCAATTTTCTAAACTAATACTAAACGTAACGGGTTCACTTTTTTGAAAAGTATAGAGATCTTTTGCGGATATCTGTTTGAAATCGATCACCTTATTTTCATCACCGGCAACTATAGTACAACCATGTGCGACAACAACACCTTTAAACTCCATATCACCGCCAATAAGTTCTGTCGCTGCAAAAGCTGAAGATGAAAATAATAGCAAAAGTGAAATAGCGGATTTTTTAATTTTGTTATTCATTACATAAACTCTGCAACTAATGTAGCATGTGCTGAAAACTCACCTTCTGTAATTTTGCTCCCTGTTTTTGCGATGGGGGCGGCGGTGATTTCCCAGCTTCCTTTGAAGTTATTCAGTTTTCCCACAGAAAAATATTGATTAGGAGGCACAATTGCTCCTGATTTGTCTCTTAAAACAATACCTAGATTGGTTCGATCTACAGGTCCTGTTGTTCCAAGATAATTAGGATTAAAACTAGCGATACCTGAGCTTCCAGTTTGAATTTTAAACATAATTCGACTGTTAGGATTAGTAAAACTACCACCTTCACATTTTATTGGAATATTACGCGTAATTTTGTAGTTCTGGCCATTTAAGTAGTCAGAAGTATTACCAACATTGCCAAAATCAAAGGTAATTGGAGAGCCGTTATTAAATGTACATCTATCTTCAGTGGTTAATATGCCTGAACTAATGACTAATTTCGAAATAGGCTCAGGGCCATATTCTCGATATAAGCCATTACCTACACGAGCATACATTTGAGCTACGGCTTGCCCTGTTAATGAAATTCCATTAATAATCGGTTTTTTCAAGCGAAACACTAAGACACCGCTACTTCCTGACGACATGTTCGGTTTGGGGGATTCAGGAACACGGCAACCTTGTTGCCCATTTCGATTGTTGGGTTTTTCAATAAAAGGAACAGTAGGAAGCGAATCAGGCCCCCAAATAGAAAACTTGATTTGAACATCAACGTATTCATTAAGTTCATAGTAATTATTGCCTAAATAACGTAGATCAGAATTTGCCATATAATAGGTACGAGAATTGGGTACCAAGGGATCTTTTGGGCAATAAACAGTGGCCAAGTATCTATCAGGCAATGAAAAATTGACGGTGGCGGTTTCACCTGGTCGGTTATTAGGGAATGTTGCGTTATTTAACGCAACTCTAAAAACATTGGGGCCACCGACGGTACGAACTTCTCCATGAATATAAGCAGAAGCAATAATTGGAGTGCATAATATTGCGCCAGTAAAAAATAATTTTAGCGTATTGAAATAAAAATTTGCTGTTGTTGGATTCATTTTATTCCTACCGGCGTCAAGTTAATTAATATTTGGGTTGTTGTTCTTTCGGGGCTGCTTTACAGCTGTTTTGTTGGCAAACAAATTTTAATTCTGGATGCCCACCGTAATCATTTACATACATCATATAGAATTGATTGACGTTACTGGTTTTAACAGGAATTTCCAGTGACGATTTAGGCGCAATCATTAAACCAGGGAATGTAGTTAATTTATCACTATCTTCACCATTCAATTTATTCGAAAGACCAATAATCGTGATGTAGTAAGGTGTTGGATTTTCTGCAATAAATTTATTTTCTTGTTTTTTAAATATTAATTGATCTTGCCAAATCATACCGGGTTTTTCAGGAATAACAGCGGTAGGGCGATAGAATAATTTTATCCGTGACTGCATTGCCATTTGTAACACGTTTGCTTGCTTTGGTGCGGGTGGAATTTCACGGACATTTAAATAAAATAGAGACTCTCTATCTTGTGGTAAAAGTCCAATTTCTGCGGTTTTGGTTATTCTCACAACCCCTTTTTGGTCGCCATCAAGACGTTGTAAAGGGGGAAGGGCCACTAAAGGTGACGCAATTTTTTGGCCGTGTTCATTTTCAACCCATGATTGAGCTAAAAAAGGAATATCAGGACTCGTATTTTTTAAATTCACACTGGCTGAATTTTCATTACCAGTTAACACAATACGTGTTCTATCTAATGACACACCAGCTTGTGTTGTATTCACCATGCTAAATGCAAGTAATGAACCGCAAAAAAGTGTTTTGAGTGTGTTGAATGAGTTCATACATTTATCTCTAGTAATTCATTTTGTTCATTAAAATCCCTGACATAATAACAATTCACGTTTTAGTGGATCGTTAATTGCTGTCGGAATTGTAATTGTGCATTGGGTTTTCCCCGCCCAGACCACGTTTAATGATTCATTGAGGTGAACACCCGCGATATAGACTAGTCCTTCTTCCATCACCATTCCCATATTTTCACCATCTTTATTAGTGACTTCAGCACCAAAAGGAGGATGTTTTTGATCAGCGGTTTGCAAGATAGCCATTAGACGTTCACCTTGGCGAACAGGGAATGTATAGTAACCAATAGCACCTTCAGTTAACGTTGCTGAAGTGATGGCTTTACGTGTTTCAATATCTGAATCCATTTTATCAACATCAATACGCGCATCAACGTTGTTATAGCTGGTTAAGTCAGTAAGTACCCCAATACCAAATAGATTTGTTGTCGTACTTTGGTTATTAAACGGCACACCTGAAACGCCATCTGTATCAACCATCATTCGAGCTGTACTGGATGTCATGCTGCTACTATGTAATGCAGCGCCATGACGAGTAGCTGTAAATCCGCCTTTTACTGTTGCACCTACAGCAATATAATTATCTTGTTGATAGCTTGCATTGGCATTTATTTCTGCATATTGCGAGCGATGTTGGTAATAACCGTCTGTATTCGCTTTATTATCTGAACTTAAACCAGCACGGACACGCCACAAATTATTATAATTGCTATTGTCCGAATAAGAAGCCATTTGGTTTACTTTCCCATTACTGTCTTGCAGGCTATAACCTATATTTCGGCCACTGCCTAATGGGACTGAAATATTGAAAGAAATACTGTCATCAGTATTCCCTTTATGCTGAGTACGGAATGCAGAGAGGTTAGTATTAATCTGCTCCACACCCATTATCGAAAAATTACGACTTATTGTGGCACCATACTGCTCTTGTGTATTTCTATCCCAATAATTTTGATGACGATAAGAGAGATAAAGTGTGGTTGATTTTTCAATATCATCGGCCCAAAAGGTTTTGTTACCAGTGATGGTATACATTTCTTTTTCATAGCCATTGTTATTGATATCGTTATAACGTTCATCAATATATTGAGAAAAAGAGCGAAATGTTTTCTCTGAAAAACGGTAACCCGCAAAGGTAATAGTACTGTGATACTCATCAAAGGTTTTAGCATAGTTAAGTTTAAATGACATACCATTGATATTATCGTTATTATAGGTTTTGCTATAGGATTGAGTAATATCCCCAGAAAGAGTCCCTAAGCGTCCCATATCATGACCTAAACCCAATGACCATGCATTGTAATCTTTGGCTGTTAACAAAACACCACCATAAAGAGACCAGGTGTTATTCATTCCCCATGAAAAATCACCCTGATAGAAAACAGGGCCTTGCATTTTATGGTTATTAAGCGATGACTGACCGAATGATGTGTTATAACGCACGGAGCCAGGTCGTGTCATATAAGGTAGATTCGCAGTTTGTACTTGAAATTCGTTTATTTTGCCATTTTGCTCCTCAACTCTGACATCGAGTTGGCCTTGTACTGTATTTTGAAGATGTTTAATGGCAAAAGGGCCTGCAGGTACGGTTGTTTCATAAATTAAACGGCCATTTTGGGTTACCGTGACTTTAGCATTGGTATTTGCAATACCATGAATTTCTGGCGCATAACCTTGTAAAGAGGGGGGCAACATTCTTTCATCGCTTTGTATATTGGCACCAGTAAAACGGAAACTATCAAAGACTTGAGAGTTTAAATAAGTTTCACCAAGCGTTAATTTTGCTGCTTGGTTAGGAAGTGGTTTATAAGCGTAGATCTGATTCCAATCAAAACTATTGTTTGAGGCGTATTCAGATGAATAATTTCCTTGGTATTCAGCCCGTAAACGCCATTCACCAAGATTAATACCCGTTTGCCCATAACCTGTCAGTGAGTTGTTATTGTGACCTTTATTCGGACGAATTGATGTTCCTGTTAAGGTATAGTCAAGTAATAACCCTGATATGCCCGGATCCCATAATTCGGGTGGGGTCCAGTCGGCATCTTCGTATTTCATTAATGAACGAGGAATAACAATATCAAGAATACCGCCATCATTTTTGATGGTGATACCGGGGAGTTGATTAATATTGAAACAATTAGGTGAGATCTCTTCAATAAATTTTTGATTTTCTTCATTAATCGTTAATTTCTTTAGAAGAGATGGATCAATACAAGCAACAGAATAATTAGGCTTCACTTCAACGTAATTAATGTTTTGACGAGGAAAATCTCGTCCATTTATACGGATATCCAGGTAGTACATACCTGGAATAATATAATTAGAAGTGGCAAAGCGAGAAAGATCGACATTATCTCTATCTTCTGCATCTAGCATGTGAATATTAAATTCCACAGAATCATCTTGCTCAGCTTGAGCGAAAAACGCTAAGCACAATAGCAAAATGGCACAAATGTTTTTCCATTTTGTGCTGTGAAAATAAGAAATTAACATGAATAAACGCCTAGTTATTAATTAAATAGAAACTAATTAATTAAATAATGAATATTTATTTAATTAATTACTTTTTATTTTTATTTTTTATTAATTTGAAGTGTTTTATCAAATTTAACGCAGAGGAAATCCCCTGCGTTAATGCAGTAATTTATTATTTAATTAATTTAAATAAATAAAACGATTACTGATAATCAACTTGGAAGTTGATAACGGCTTGGAATTCACCTGGCGTTACAGTCGCGTCTGCTGATTCAGCTTGAACGTAAGCAACAAATGGAATTTTTGAAACACCATTAACTAATTGTACTGGTGTTGTTGCTGTATTCCATTTAACTGATTTGCTACCTGCATCCATTAAGCCGATACCTGCACCAGACGCGGAGCCAGAAACGAAAGATGCTAAGTCTTTGTTTGTGGCATTAACAACACTTGGTGTATAGCTAACCGTAGCTGTTTTTGCTACTGTAGTATCACAGTCTTGTAATTCGATATCTTTTTTAACGTTACCCGCTTTTTGCATATTTGCTAATGCAGATGTTGGGATTTCGCTGAAATCAACAATAACTGGACTTGAAGAAGCGGCTAATCCACAAGCTGAATTAACAATTTCACCTTTTAATTGAATTTCGCCTTTAGTTGCACCAATTTTTGGTGCAGGAGTTTCAGCAGTTGCAACAGAATTAATACCAAAGACTAAAGCAGCGGCTAAAGCAATTTTACTCAGTTTCATTATAGATAATCCCTTGAAGATCGTGCGTATTATTATTTATGAAAAAATAATATTAATGTCGGAATATAAAATTTGATTTGCATTATATTTCGAGTTGTTTCGAATAATGGCTGGTTTATATGATATCAACAAAGGCATTCTATTTGATATAACGTTTTGTTAGTTTGCTCAAATTTCAGATTTAATCTGGCCTATTCCACATTAATAGAGTTTTATATAGGTTTATTCTTTTTATTACTCACTTTACGGGTGAAAAATTTCATCAGGCAGATAAATTTAATAGACAATACAATTAACATTATTTTAACTTTATAAAAAGTAATGTTATTAACATTACTTTAAGAAAATTAATAAAATCAATTATAGAATATCATAATATATATAATTCAAAGGTTTATATGCTAATAATGTGGGTATTAGGTTAATTTTTATTACGAATAAAGTTTTTATAACAAGAATAATCATAAAACGAATAATAACTAATGAGATAATTCCTACGTATTTAAGTTAATTTTTTCTTATATTTTCCCTATTCTGATAATCAAAAAAAGACGTATTAGGCTATTTTAAATACATTTCACTCACATAATGAGTTTTTTTAACTAATAAGTGTTACATTTTTTAACACGGTTTTTTTCTAATTTTGGTTAAAAAAAGGTAAGAGAGAATGTAACAATTGCTAAGATTAAGAAAATATTAAGAGCATATTGGTGAGGGAAAACCATCATGGAATATTAGAAATTAAACGATAAAAATGTTAAGTCAGAGTAAGCCTCTATAAAAGAGGCTGAACAGTTGTGAGATGCGTCATTCTTTAAATTGAAGGGGTAATGACAAAGTGGTTATTGAGTTAATGTTAATGATGATTTCTCTTGTTCTGTATCTTCATTATTTTCTTTGTCTTTAGATAGAATTTTGTTTTTACTCTCTTTAGCTTGAAGGTAGCCTACAAGACTGAGTTGATATCGACGAATATTTTCAACATAGCGATAGGCTTCATGTCCTCTTGCGTAGCCATAGGGGAGGTCAACATAATATTTCTTTTGGCTCAGTAGCGGTAATCTTGATTTTACATCTAACCAACTGTCAGGATCTGCACCTTGTTGTTCAGTCAGTCTTCTGGCATCAAGCATATGACCAAAACCCATATTGTAGGCGGCTAATGCAAACCAAATTTTCTCATCTTCAGGAATAGAATCAGGTAAACGAGAAAGAAGATGTTTAAGATATTGAGCACCGCCACGAACACTTTCCTCGGGATCAAGCCTATCTGCGACGCCCATACTTGATGCAGTAGGACGTGTTAGCATCATGAGACCTCTAACACCAGTTGGTGATGTTGCATGAGGATCCCAATGCGATTCTTGCCATGCCATTGCTGCTAATAATCGCCAATCAAAGGTATCCGCGTATTTTTCAAAAAGAGGCTGATAGTTTGGTAAAATAGAATCAATTGCAGTAATAAAAGAGATAGTATCAAAGTAATCAAATGAACCAACATGACCAAAATACTTTTCTTCTAATCGTGCTAATACATCTTCTTGAGATAATTGATTGAAGTAATCTAGCATGGCTGCATATAAACTATTATCTTCGCTATCAGGTAAATACCATGTCAGAGGACGGCTTTCAGTCACTTCAAACCCTATAGCAACATTAGGATGAATACGTTGTTGTACTGCAACACTGATAGAGTCTGCTAAAACATAGGTTATCTTGCCTTCTGATAACTCTTCTAGTAACTGTGAGGTTGTTTGATTGTCTGATTCTTCCCATTCAAGCTCGGGGTATTGCGTTTCTTTTAGTGTACGCAATAAACTTGCATGAGCTGAACCTGCTGTGACAACAAGGCGCCCATCTAGTGCATCAAAGCTACGTGGTCTTAATGTCCCTTTACGGTAAATTAATTGTTGGGATACTGAAAAGTAAGCTGGCCCACTGCGTGTCGTCTCTAATCTTTCTTTGTTATAGAGTAATCCTGCTGCGATAAAGTCTGCTTTATTGTTCTCCAGATCATCAAACATTTGGTTGATATTTGTCCGCATATTAACGACAAGCTTCACGCCCAGGTAATCAGCAAAGCGTTTCACTAATTCATAATCGAAACCTACGGGGTCCTTTTTATCGTTCATCGTTATCAATGGTGAAGACATTGTACTAATTCTTAACTCACCACGAGATAAAATCTTATTTATCTGCGCTTTTTGCCTATCAGGCCATGAGATATTCAACGCAATAATTGCCGCTGAAAAGAGCGCTATGATAACGATAACGAAATAGTTTATCCTTATATTATTCAATAGGTTATTTCTCGTTAACGTTGTTTATTGTTGTGTGTAAAGTTCTTATCTTAACATGGATAAATTTCCAGTAATCGAGCATTTTGCTTAACATATTGGCAATACGCAACTTGATTACACCAATTAATCATTAAAACACACTAAGTTAAATGCCGTTATTTTGTTCACGCAAACGGTTTCGTCTGGGCGGTTATTCTATTATACTAGGTGCGTTTCCCCTGAATGATTGATCAGGCTAGCTGCTAAAAGAGAGAACTCAATACTATGGAAATCCTGCGTGGCTCCCCCGCTTTATCCGCGTTTCGTATTAATAAATTACTCACTCAATGTCAGGAAAATGACCTTCCTGTACAAGGTATATATGCGGAATTTGTTCATTTCGCAAAAGTGGAAGGGCAGTTATCTGAAGATGACCACATTAAATTAAGCCAATTACTGCATTATGGGCCTTCATTAACAGAGCATGAGCCTGTTGGGGAAATGCGAGTAGTGACACCTCGCCCAGGAACTATTTCACCTTGGTCTTCTAAAGCAACAGATATTGCACATAACTGCGGTTTAGCCAAGGTAGTCAGAATTGAACGTGGTATCGCTTATTTTATTGAATGCGGTACGATGACAGAGACTCAGTGGCAACAGTTTTATGGTTTGATTCATGACCGAATGATGGAAGCCATCTTCTTAAATTATCACGATGTGAATGCACTTTTTGCAGAGCAAACGCCAGCACCATTAAAAACGATAGATGTGCTTACTAAAGGCAAAGATGCATTAGTGAAAGCAAATATTGAAATGGGATTAGCACTGGCAGATGATGAAGTTGATTATTTAGTCGATGCTTTTAACCGTTTGCAACGTAATCCAACAGATGTTGAGCTTTACATGTTTGCACAAGCTAACTCTGAACACTGTCGCCACAAAATATTTAATGCAGATTGGATTATTGATGGTAAAGCTCAAGATAAATCATTATTTAAAATGATTAAAAATACGTTTGAGCAAACACCTGATTATGTCATGTCAGCTTATAAAGATAATGCAGCTGTGATGGAAGGCTCTGTGGCAGGGCGTTTTTATCCGGATATAGAAAAAGGGCATTATCACTATCATCAAGAGCCAGTACATATCTTGATGAAAGTGGAAACACATAACCACCCAACCGCAATATCACCATGGCCAGGTGCTGCAACAGGTTCTGGCGGTGAAATTCGAGATGAAGGTGCAACGGGGCGTGGCGCCAAACCTAAAGCGGGTTTAGTTGGATTTTCGGTTTCTAACTTACGTATTCCTGGGTTTGAACAACCTTGGGAAGAAGACTTTGGTAAACCAGAACGTATTGTTAATGCGCTAGATATTATGACTGAAGGACCATTAGGGGGAGCCGCATTTAATAATGAGTTTGGTCGCCCCGCCTTATTAGGTTATTTCAGAACCTATGAAGAGCAAGTCAATAGCCATAATGGTGTTGAAATTCGTGGTTATCATAAGCCAATTATGCTAGCTGGTGGTATTGGTAATATTCGTGAAGATCATGTTCAAAAAGGGGATATTACGGTTGGCGCTAAGTTGATCGTATTAGGTGGTCCGTCTATGAATATCGGTCTTGGTGGCGGTGCGGCTTCTTCTATGACTTCGGGGCAATCTGATGCGGATTTAGATTTTGCGTCTGTTCAACGTGACAATCCAGAAATGGAGCGACGTTGCCAAGAAGTTATCGATCGTTGTTGGCAGTTAGGTGACGATAACCCTATCTTATTTATTCATGATGTAGGGGCTGGTGGCCTTTCTAATGCAATGCCTGAGTTAGTGAATGATGGTGGTCGTGGTGGTCGTTTTGAACTACGTGACGTTCTAAATGATGAGCCGGGAATGAGCCCACTTGAAATCTGGTGCAATGAATCTCAAGAACGTTATGTGTTAGCGGTATCTCCAGAAAACATGCCTCTGTTTGATGCGTTATGCCAACGTGAAAGAGCACCTTATGCCGTAATTGGTGAAGCAACACAAGAGCGTGAATTAGTATTAAACGATACACACTTTGATAATAAACCTATTGATATGCCATTGGACATATTATTAGGTAAAGCACCTAAAATGTTACGTGATGTGAAATCGCAAAAAACAGAAGGTGAGTATCTAGATCGTAAAGATATTGATTTAAAAGATGCCGTTTATCGAGTGCTTCACTTACCCGTCGTTGCTGAAAAAACCTTCTTAATTACTATCGGTGATCGTTCTGTAACGGGTATGGTTGCTCGTGATCAAATGGTCGGTCCTTGGCAAATCCCTGTTGCCAACTGTGCTGTTACCACTGCAACATTAGATAGCTATTATGGCGAAGCAATGTCGATTGGTGAACGCGCGCCAATTGCACTATTAGATTTTGCCGCATCTGCACGTATGGCAGTTGGTGAAGCCTTAACGAATATGGCAGGCAGTGATGTACAATCACTCAATCGTATTAAACTTTCGGCTAACTGGATGTCAGCTGCAGGGCATCCCGGTGAAGATGCTGGTTTATATGATGCAGTGAAAGCTATTGGTGAGGAGTTGTGCCCAGAGTTAGGTATCACAATTCCTGTTGGTAAAGACTCTATGTCAATGAAAACACGTTGGCAGGATAAAGAGGGAAAAACCAAAGAAGTAACCTCTCCACTTTCTTTAGTCATTACGGCATTCTCTCGTGTTGAGGATGTGCGTAAAACGGTGACGCCTGAATTATCGACACAAGCTGGTAACCGTTTATACCTGATTGATCTGGGTAATGGCCATAACGCATTAGGTGCGACTGCCTTGGCGCAAGTTTATCGGCAATTAGGTCAAAAAGCGGCAGATCTTCGTGATGTTGAGCAACTAAAACAATTCTTTAATGTGATGCAACAATTGGTTAATGAAGGCAAATTGTTGGCTTATCATGATCGCTCTGATGGTGGTTTATTTGTCACGCTTGCAGAAATGGCGTTTGCAGGTCATTGTGGTTTAAACGTTGATATTAGTGCTTATGATGAAGATATCTTAGCGGGGCTCTTTAATGAAGAGCTAGGTGGCGTGATCCAAATTAGCGCTGAGTATCAAGAAGCAGTTGAAGCTTTATTTATGCAATACGGTTTAGCAGATTGTCTGCATTATTTAGGTCAAGCAACACAAGATGATGCCATTATTATCCAAAGCCGTGAAACAGAAGTTTACAATGAAAAACGCAGTACATTGCGTCTTTGGTGGGCAGAAACAACATGGCAAATGCAACGTTTACGCGATAATCCTGAGTGTGCTGATGAAGAACATCAGGCAAAACAGGATATCAATGATCCAGGGTTAAACGTACATTTAACTTTCGACCCAAGTGAAGACATTGCGGCTCCTTATATTGCAACAGGAAGTCGTCCTCGCATTGCAGTCTTAAGAGAGCAAGGTGTTAATTCTCATGTTGAAATGGCGGCTGCTTTTGATAGAGCTGGTTTTGATGCTATTGATGTTCATATGAGTGATCTACATTCGTCACGACGTTCATTAAGTGATTTTGATGTGCTGGTGGCGTGTGGTGGGTTCTCATACGGTGATGTATTAGGTGCGGGAGAAGGTTGGGCTAAATCTATTTTATTTAATTCTCGTTTACGTGATGAGTTTGCTCAATTCTTTGAACGCCAAGACACTTTATCGCTTGGTGTCTGTAATGGTTGTCAGATGATGTCAACGTTATCAGAGCTTATTCCAGGAGCTGATTTATGGCCTCGCTTTGTTCGCAATCGTTCAGAACGTTTTGAAGCCCGCTTTAGCTTGGTAAAAGTGACTGAAAGCCCATCATTACTGTTACAAGACATGGTGGGCTCACAAATGCCTATTGCTGTTTCTCATGGTGAAGGTTTTGCAGAGTTTCGTCATGCTGAACAATTAGCACAATTAGAGGCACAAAATTTAGTGGGATTACGTTTTGTTGATAATTATGGTCAGCCAACAGAACAATATCCATTAAACCCTAATGGTTCAGTAAAAGGGATCACTGCAGTCACCACAAGAGATGGACGCTCAACGATTATGATGCCTCACCCTGAGCGTGTATTTAGAACAGTCAGTAACTCTTGGCATCCTGATAATTGGGGTGAAGACAGTCCTTGGATGCGATTATTCCGCAATGCAAGGAAGCAGTTTGATTAATTAGCAGTAAATTTATCTTAGTAGTAAACACATAAAGCCTCTACGTTGTGAGAGGCTTTATTTTATTGATAATAAAGGTATTATTTTTTGTTGTGTAAAAATGACGACATTCTCTGTTTTGATTGTCTCTTTTTGGCGACACTTAACGTATTGAATTATAAATAATTATAAAATTTAAGGTAACTTTGTCTGGATATGGAGACAGCTTGGTTGTTTTATAACTAGATAAAAGAGAGATATAAATAAAATATAATAGGGGTGGTTTTATTTTTTATTATTTTTCAATTAGTTGTTAAAAATAATTAAATGTTGGCACGGCTTGTGCATTATATAAATCAGTTGCTCATTCAACTTTTTATGTCGGTCCACAATATGGGTGGGAACATACCACATAAGCCAGGAATGACGCCAGAGTAAGGTGCCTACCGTCCAACATCATGATACTCGTCTTCGGACCTTATCAAACATAGGGCGACACGTGGAGTGAGGCACCACCTTCATTCTCTTTTAGAGAAAAAAGAGATGAAATATTGACGAGCGGAATATCTCAGTAAGATATTCCGCTCTCCCACTTCTAGAGCCTGTCATATTTTCTCGCTTGTGTTTGTTATCCTTACCTGATTTTCTAATGTCGGACTTTTTTCTTGTTATCAAGTCATGTAGCATCGCATTACTCTAATAGGTGTTGAGATGATTTCATTGAAAAAGTGGCGTATTTTTCCTCGTTCTTTAAGACAGCTCGTAATCATGGCATTTTGGATGGTGCTATTACCTTTACTGGTACTTGCTTATCAAGCTTATCAAAGTCTCGATCAATTAAGTAATCAAGCTGCCATCACGAATAAAAATGCTTTGGCCGACACTGAACGCAGTGAAGTCATGCGAAATTTAGCTATTGAGATGGAAGGAAACTATCGTCGTTATTGTGTTTTACGAGATAAGACCGATGACGATATGTATCAACAACGTTATCAGCAATATACCAAACTTTTCTCAACATTAAAGCAAACCATTATTCCTCTTTCTGCATCTAAAGAAGCCGATGTGCTTAATACTTCGCTTGAAACGCTAAAGTCTATTCAATGTGAAAGTAGTGAGCCCACGAAAGAGATGCAACAAGCCCTAGAGCAGTTCTCTTATGCCAATAACCGTATTGTGGTACTAACAAAAGAGATTATTTTTAGCCGTGGCGAACAACTCCAGATGGCAATTGCCGAGAAAGGACGCTATTTCGGCTGGCAAAGTCTTATTGTGTTCGTTTTCAGTTTGATCCTCATCGCACTATTTACTCGAATGATTATCGGCCCCGTTAAAGGGATAGAGAAGATGATCAATCGATTGGGAGAAGGGAGAACGCTGAGTAATAATTTAGATGCTTTTCAAGGCCCTCGGGAACTTCGATCGTTAGCTCAACGTATTATTTGGTTAAGTGAACGATTAGCATGGCTTGAATCACAACGTCATGAGTTTTTACGTCATATTTCTCATGAGTTAAAAACACCGCTTGCGAGTATGCGAGAAGGTACAGAATTATTAGCTGATGAAGTTGCGGGGCCTTTAACGCTTGATCAAAAAGAAGTGGTTTCTATTCTTGATAATAGTAGTAAGCAGTTACAGTTACTGATTGAACAACTGCTTGATTATAATCGTAAACTTTCTGAGGTTCCTCAGCAAATTGAAGAAGTCGATTTAACTCATTTAGTGAATGATGTGGTATTAGCGCACAGCTTACCCGCTCGAGCAAAAGAGATCAAAACGATAATTTCACTTAACCTAACAAAATGTCGAGCAGAAGCGACATTATTATCACGAGTTATCGACAATCTCTACTCGAATGCGGTGCACTATGGTGCTGAATCAGGTAATATCTGGATCTCTAGTTATCAAGTTGAACAGAAGATAGTGATTGATATAGCCAATAAAGGAACGCCTATCCCTGAATCTGAACAAAAAATGATTTTTGAGCCCTTTTTTCAAGGTTCTTTACTGCGCAAAGGGGCTGTAAAAGGAAGTGGTTTAGGTTTAAGTATTGCTCATGACTGTATCAAAAGAATGGAAGGTGAATTAAGTGTCGTTCCTTCTGACTATGCCGATGTCTGTTTTCGTATTGAATTACCGCTACTTTCTGAGAATAAATAATGCAAATCAGGTCACAAATACAAGCATCTCCTCACCATGAGTATAAAAAAATAAATAAAAAGATGCTTGGTACTGAACCGTTATCTATGGCTCCTGCATCAACTAGAAAAATCGCATTAAATTGGAAACAATATGTCTTGTTTATTATGCTTCCACTGGTTCTTTCAGGATGTACGCCAAAGTCACTCACAGCATCGTTAGAACCTGAGCCTGAAGTGCCCGTCGTTAAACAACAAACGATTGATTACCGCTGGGCTGAATGTAAAACATTAAGCGCTTTTTATGATGAAGGCATTAATAATGCACTTTATTGGTTACGCACAATTGAATGTACAAATCGTCTTATGACTACAGAAGCACAGCGTCAAGCAAATAGTGTTGTGGTCACGGGATGGGATGATGCGTTTTATAAAAGTATTTTATTAGAACGTGCAGGTATGACGGTTGCTGATCGTCGAACACAACTCGTGTTACTAGAAAGCTATAAACTACAATTTCCAAGCTCTATGCGTGTTTTATTATCGACATGGATTGAAAATCAAACACTCATTCTCTCTTTAGCCGAAGAAAAGAATCGTTTTCGTCGTTTAACGACCGAAACAGATAATCGAATTGATGCTCTAAGAAAAGAGAATAATGCGTTAGAACATGAGCTAAATCTCACACTGAAAAAGCTTGAAAGCCTGACCCAAATCGAACGACAGTTATCGAATAGAAAGCAAAGTGGCTCTGTTGATTCGTTATCACAAAATGACGATTTAACGGAGAGTACATCTACTGAAATAGAAAAGCCTGCCGGTGAAAAGCCAGCTGAAAAACCCGTTTCGACGCAATCGATAACAGAGAAGCCAAAGGGTGAGGAAAAACAACCTTCTGCAACAGCGGTTAAACCAGAGCCTTCAAAACCAGAATCTACGAAACCCGAGGCGGTAAAACCAGAGCCAGTCAAAACTAACACTGACACACAAAGCTCAAAACCGACTGAAGCAGGATCTAAATAAGGAGAATGTGCATGGCTGGCCATAAATCAGCAAATCTTTTACTTGTCGATGACGATCCTGGGTTATTAAAGTTACTTGGTATGCGATTAACAAGTGAAGGTTTTCATATCTTCACCGCTGAAAGTGGGCAAGAAGCACTAAAACTTCTCTTAAAAGAAAAAATCGACCTTGTTATTAGCGATCTGCGCATGGATGAAATGGATGGTATGGCATTGTTTGCTGAAATCCAGCGTCAGCAACCAGGAATGCCAGTGATCATTCTGACTGCTCATGGCTCAATTCCTGATGCAGTCGCAGCAACACAACAAGGAGTATTTAGCTTTTTAACGAAACCCGTGGATCGTGACGCGCTTTACAAAGCGATTGATGAAGCGTTGGAATTAGTCACCACGGTTTCAGATGAAGAGTGGTCAAAAGATATCGTGACACGTAGCCCACAAATGCTACGTTTATTAGAGCAGGCAAAGTTAGTCGCACAATCTGATGTCAGTGTGCTTATTAACGGACAAAGTGGTACTGGTAAAGAAGTGCTTGCTCAAGCTATTCATCGTGCAAGCCCTAGAGCCAAAAAACCTTTTATTGCTATTAACTGTGGTGCCTTACCGGAGCAACTTCTAGAATCTGAACTATTTGGTCATGCTAAAGGTGCTTTTACAGGGGCTGTGAGTAGTCGTGAAGGTCTATTTCAAGCTGCTGAAGGCGGTACGCTGTTTTTAGATGAAATTGGCGATATGCCAATGGCGTTACAAGTTAAACTATTACGTGTTTTGCAAGAGCGAAAAGTTCGCCCATTAGGAAGCAACCGTGATATTGATATTGATGTCCGTATCCTTTCTGCTACACATCGCGATTTACCTAAAGCGATGGAGCGTAATGAATTTCGTGAAGATTTGTTCTATCGTTTAAATGTGGTGAATTTACGAATTCCAACATTAAGTGAGCGAGCTGAAGATATTCCGGTTCTTGCAAATCATCTATTACGTGAATCAGCTAAACGGCATAAGCCTTTTGTCCGAAGTTTTTCTACTGATGCTATGAAATGTTTAATGACAGCAAGTTGGCCCGGAAATGTGCGTCAATTAGTTAACGTGATTGAACAATGTGTTGCTTTAACGACGGCTCCAGTGATTAGTGAAGCTTTAGTGACACAAGCCTTGCAGGGAGAAAACACCGCGTTACCCACATTTGCTGAGGCAAGAGGGCATTTTGAAATGACTTATTTGAGAAAGTTACTGCAAATGACGAAAGGCAATGTGACTCAAGCAGCACGTATGGCTGGGCGCAATCGAACTGAGTTTTATAAATTGTTATCTCGTCATGAGTTAGATGCGAATGATTTCAAAGAATAATCTTTTCAGATAACGAATATATTTTTAAACTAGCTTTCCTTTAATGCGAAAGATAGCGGAGAGACTAATTTTTATGAGTCGTAAATTAAAACTCGCAATGGCTCAACTCAATTGGGTTGTTGGCGATATTGAAGGTAACTGTGAACGTATGTTATCTAGCGTTAAAGCGCAAGAAGATGCTGATTTGGTCATGTTTTCTGAGCTGGCTTTATGCGGTTACTCTCCTGAAGATCTGCTATTTCGCCCTGATTTTCAACAGCGTTGTGAAACACAACTTACACGTTTAGAACAAGCAAGTAAAAAAACAGCGATTGTTGTTGGACATCCTTGGTGGCAAAACGGCAAAATTTATAACGCACTTTCATTTTTCTATAAAGGTGAATTACAAGCGCGTTATTTCAAGCAGCAATTACCTAATTATGGTGTGTTTGATGAGAAGCGTTATTTTCAACAAGGAAATGAGCGTTGTGTGGTGCCGTTTAAAGGCTATCACTTAGGTTTGTTAATTTGTGAAGATATCTGGATCAATGAACCTATTGATGCATTAAAACAAGCAGGTGCTGATCTCGTTTTATCTATTAATGCTTCTCCTTATAATCGTGAAAAACCGCATGTCCGTACACAACTCATTAAAGAACATTGCCAAAGAACACACCTTCCAGTGATCTATCTTAACCAAATTGGTGGTCAGGATGAGTTGGTATTTGATGGTTGCTCAAAAGTATTTGATGAACGGGGTGCTATTACACATCGTTTAGCTGCATTTGATGAACAGACTGCTATTGTTGAATTCGACGAGTTAAACATTATTCCAATGGCAGATCCTGCTCCGGAACTTTCACCTTTAGCGCAGGTTTATCAAGCATTAGTGCTTGCAACGCGTGATTATGTCACTAAAAACGGTTTTAATGGAGCCATTTTAGGGTTATCTGGTGGGATTGATTCTGGCTTAACAGTTGCTATTGCTGTTGACGCATTAGGAAAAGAGTGTGTTCAAGCCGTCATGATGCCATTTCGTTATACTTCTGAAATGAGTATTCATGATGCCAAAGAACAAGCAGATTTATTAGGTGTTGAATTCGATACGGTATCTATTGAACCGATGTTTGATGCCTTTATGGCACAGCTGGCCCCCATGTTTAAAGATACTGTGGCTGATACCACTGAAGAAAACTTACAGGCTCGCTGTCGTGCCGTGATCTTGATGGCCATGTCGAATAAACGCCGTCGCTTAGTACTTACTACAAGTAATAAAAGTGAATCAGCAGTGGGGTACTCGACATTGTATGGTGATATGGCGGGAGGCTTCGATGTATTAAAAGATGTCCCTAAAACACTGGTTTTTGAACTTTCTAAATACCGTAATACACTTTCACCGGCTATTCCTCAGCGTGTGATTGAGAGACCCCCATCAGCCGAGCTAGCACCAGGGCAAACTGACCAAGATAATTTACCGCCTTATGACATTCTGGATGCTATTCTTGAAGGTTATGTTGAACAAGATAAATCTGTTTCTGATTTAGTTGCCGCTGGATTTGATGAAGTAACGGTCCGTAAAGTGATAAAGTTAGTCGATATTAATGAATACAAGCGACGTCAAGCCCCTGTAGGGCCTCGTATTACAAGTCGTAATTTTGGTAGAGATCGCAGATACCCAATAACAAGCGGTTTTGGTCGCCACAACTGGTAATAGCAGGATAATACGATGAAAAAAATTGAAGCGATAATTAAGCCGTTTAAGTTAGATGATGTAAGAGAAGCGCTTGGTGAAGTGGGTATCACGGGAATGACTGTCACTGAAGTGAAAGGTTTTGGTCGTCAAAAAGGACATACTGAACTTTACCGCGGTGCTGAATACATGGTCGATTTTTTACCTAAAGTGAAAATTGAAATCGTTGTTGCTGATGAAATTGTTGAAACTTGTGTTGATACAATTATGGCAACAGCACAGACAGGTAAAATAGGGGATGGTAAGATTTTTGTTTTTGATGTGAATCGTGTTATTCGTATTCGTACTGGCGAGCAAGACGAAGAAGCTATTTAGTTATCAAATAGTGTAATCGAGCTACTTGTGTTATTTATTTTATAAAAAAAGCCGGATGTTTTTTTAATCAAAACATCCGGCTTTTTCTTTTCTTTGTACATAATTAATTTTTTTATGTTTTGCCCATAGTGCTATTTCTGCTTTGTATAAGTCTATTGATGATAACGAACAATTTATTTTACTATTTTTGATAAATTTTAAGGCACAAAATGTTATTCAATAACTTTTAAGTAAAGCTATTATCATCGACATTAAAAAATCATTAAGGTGTGGGCAACATAATGTTTAATTATTTATTAAAGCGTCTTGCTTTATTTTTATGCGCAGCAGGGCTACTTGCGATCACGACAGGATTTATTTTTATTGATATTTTGGTGCTGAATAATGGGATATCAGAAACGTCAGTAACTGAATTAGGCCAAGAAATTATTGTCGCAATGATTAGCTTATTCTTTTTTATTAAAGCTTGTAAAAATAGTGAACAGCGAGGTGCATTTACTCTTATTATGGGCTTCTTCTTATGCATCCTAATACGTGAGTTAGATGGTGTATTTGATCAAATCGCACATGGTTCTTGGGTTTGGTTTGCATTAACTGTGGCATTTGTCTGTATTGCAATTGCAATTAGAGAAGGTCAAAAAACCTTAAACGGGTTAATTCACTTTATTACTCATCCTAGCCATGGAATGTTAGTTTCTGGTTTATTATGTATTTTGCTATTTTCTCGTCTCTTTGGCATGGGAATATTATGGCACAAATTATTAGGTGAAGATTATAACCGTACCGTGAAAAATATGGTGGAAGAGGGCTGTGAATTATTTGGTTATACGCTCTGTTTAATAAGTGTTATTTGGTATGGATTTTCTGCGAAAAAACATGTCGCTCCCGTGACTATTGAAAATAAATATAGATCATAAAAACAGCATGATATAAATAACAAAAGCGCTGATAAATATAACACTACCAGCGCTTTTATTTATTCTATTTTAAAGTTTAGTATTAATTAATGGTTTGATTATTTTTTGACTATAAATTTTGCATAATAACAGCATGAGGACCAAAACATTCATAATGAAGTTTTTCACGATTAATACCTAATTCAATAAGTTGTTTTGCAACAGACTGCATAAAAGGTAATGGTCCACAAAAATAGAAATGCATATCCGGAATGCTTATCCAATCTTCAACCTGTTTTAATGTCATTAGGCCTTCAAATTGATATTCTTTATTTTGGAGATCTTCAGGTCGTGGGGTGCGATACCAAACCGCTTGCTGATAATGTGGAAGTTGACTGCCGACTCGATGAACTTCATCTTTAAAGGCATGAACACCACCGTGTTCAGCTGCATGTAACCAATTGACATTGGCTTGATGGGCAGAAAGTGTGTGTAGCATTGATAACATAGGTGTTAAACCCACACCCGCTGAAATTAAGGTGACTGGAGTTGTTGGCGATACCTCTAAATAAAAATCGCCCCCTGGTGCGGCGACTTGTAAAATATCCCCTTCTTGAACATAGTCATGAAGAAAATTCGATAAAATACCTTTCTCTTCGCGTTTTACTGCGATGCGGTATGTTTTATTATTTGAAGATTGAGTTAATGAATATTGACGTATTTCTTGATTTTCAAGACGCTCATCACGGATATAAATGCTTAAATACTGCCCTGCTTGATAAGGCGTAATATCAAGGCCGTCTTCAGGTGCTAATTCAAAGCTAGTAATGACATCACTCTGTTTTACTTTATGTATGACTTTAAAGGCTCGCAACCCCCTCCAACCACCGCTTGTTTGTTCTTTTTGTTGATAAATTTGTTCTTCGCGATTGATAAAGACATCAGCTAATACTTGATAAGCGGCTCCCCAAGCGTCTAACACTTCTTGCCCAGGGCTAAACATTTCATCAATAGTGGCTAATAAATTTTCACCTACGATGGGATAGTGCTCAGGAAGAATATTTAAACTGACGTGTTTTTGTGCGATTTTTTCAACGGCGGGTAAAATGGCAGGTAAATTTTCAATATTTGTTGCATAAGCACATATCGCATTAAATAAGGCTTCACGTTGAGCACCACTATTTTGATGGCTCATGGTGAAGATATCTTTTAATTCAGGATGACGAGAGAACATTCGATCATAAAAATGTGCGGTTAATGCTGGGCCTGTTTTAGCTATAAGAGGAATAGTTGATTTAATTGTCGCGATAGTTTGTGCATCTAACATAATTGCTCCTGAAAAATTTTCAGTTTATTGTGAATTTTTATAAATTGTATTTTATATGCAACTTATCTCTTTTTGATTATTTTGTAAATCCCTGATTTTATTTTTTAACAAAAAATCTCAATTCTTAGCGAATGATGCGGGGTGTTTGCAAAATAAGGCGAGATGTGCCTCAAAAAGGGAAATAAGCACAGGATAAAATGAGGTTGTTAAAAAGTAATAAGATGCTGTTATAATTGAATGGCAAACGATTGCGTATTTTTTCATTAGGGGCTATCTCAATGAAGAAAAAGAGTTTACACTGTATGCCATTCTTTCTCCCGTATGGGAGTTTGTCTTTAGTGAAGTTAGCTGAGTCAGGAGATCTGAATGTTAAAACGTGAAATGAATATTGCTGATTACGATCCAGAATTATGGAATGCAATGGAAGGTGAAGTGACTCGTCAAGAAGAGCACATCGAACTTATTGCTTCTGAAAACTATACTAGTCCTCGTGTTATGCAGGCGCAGGGATCTCAGCTGACAAATAAATATGCTGAAGGCTATCCGGGTAAACGTTACTACGGTGGTTGTGAGTATGTGGATGTTGTAGAGCAACTGGCAATCGATCGTGCAAAAGCATTATTTGGTGCTGACTATGCTAACGTACAACCTCACTCCGGTTCACAAGCGAATGCGGCTGTTTACATGGCATTGTTAAAACCGGGTGATACTGTATTAGGTATGAATTTAGCACAAGGCGGTCACTTAACTCATGGTTCACCAGTTAACTTCTCTGGTAAACTATATAACATCGTACCTTATGGTATTGATGAATCAGGTAAAATTGATTACGACGATATCGCGGTCCAAGCTAAAAAACATCAACCAAAAATGATCATTGGTGGATTCTCTGCTTATTCTGGTTTGGTTGATTGGGCTAAGATGCGTGAAATCGCAGATAGCATTGGTGCTTATCTGTTTGTTGATATGGCACACGTTGCGGGTATGATTGCTGCGGGTGTTTATCCTAACCCAGTTCCTCATGCTCACGTTGTTACTACAACAACGCATAAAACATTAGCTGGACCACGTGGTGGTCTGATCCTTGCTAAAGGTGGCGATGAAGAGTTCTATAAAAAACTGAACTCAGCGGTGTTCCCAGGCTCTCAAGGCGGGCCTTTAATGCACGTTATTGCAGGTAAAGCGGTTGCATTAAAAGAAGCGATGGAACCAGAATTTAAAGTTTATCAGCAACAAGTTGCTAAAAACGCGAAAGCAATGGTAGACGTTTTCTTAGAACGCGGTTATAAAGTAGTGTCTGGCGGAACTGAAAACCACCTATTTTTATTAGACTTAGTCGATAAAGATATTACAGGTAAAGATGCAGATGCGGCGCTCGGTCGTGCAAACATCACTGTTAACAAAAACAGTGTACCCAATGATCCACGTAGCCCATTTGTGACTTCAGGTGTTCGTATCGGTTCTCCAGCAATTACACGTCGTGGTTTTAAAGAAGCGGAAGCTCGTGAATTAGCCGGTTGGATGTGTGATGTCCTTGATAATATCAATGATGAAGCGAACATTGAGAAAGTGAAACAAAAAGTCTTGGATATCTGCGCTAAATTTCCAGTTTACGCATAAGTTTGTAACGATATAATAAAACCCGTTGTACAAGCCCGCTTCGAGAACTTGTTCTTGGCGGGTTTTTTTGCATCTTAAAAATGGGGGATTGGATGGTTATTCCATCAACATTGTGGCTTGCCTTAGATTATTTTACGTATTTCTTCTCATACGGTATCTTTTTACCATTTTGGTCAATATGGTTAAAAGGAGAAGGTGTCGATCCTGCAATGATAGGTCTGTTATTAGGTGTAGGTTTAACTGCACGTTTTGTCGGTAGCCTAATTTTAACGCCCGCGGTAAAAGATCCATCAAAACTTATCACCGCATTACGATTATTCGCCTTCCTCTCATTACTCTTTACTGTTGCATTTATGATGGGCAACCATTGGGCATGGTTATTCTTTGTGATGACTGGGTTTAACGTATTCTTTTCACCTATGGTGCCTTTAGGAGACTCTCTGGCTGGTACTTGGCAAAAACAATTCCCCTTTGATTATGGAAAAATCCGCGTTTGGGGCTCAATTGCTTTTATTATTAGCTCATCATTGTTGGGGATCTTAATTGACGCTTTTGGGCATCCCATCATTCTTTATGGATTGATTGCTAGTACCCTTGCATTATTTCTTACATCGATGCTTCGCCCTAAAGTCATGCCTCAAGGTAAGGTGAAAAAAGCAAAACACAGTAATGTGTCTTTTATGAAACTCATTTCTGATGGGCCTGTTTGGCGCTTTTTGTTATGTGTTTCTCTACTGCAAGGGGCGCATGCCGCCTATTATGGCTTTAGCGCGCTTTATTGGGAAAAGGCAGGGTACGACACTGCAACAATTGGTTATCTTTGGTCATTAGGTGTGGTATCTGAAGTTATCGTTTTTATGCTCAGTCACCGTTTATTCCGCCGGTGGAGTGCAAGGGATTTACTGCTACTTTCTGCTTTTGCAGGGCTTTTACGTTGGGGATTAATGGGAAGTTTTACCGCATTACCCGCACTTATTGTCGTTCAAATCTTACATAGTGGTACGTTTACAGTATGCCATTTAGCTGCAATGCGTTTTATTAGCGCCCGCCAAGAACACGAAATTATTCGTCTGCAAGCTGTATATTCCGCTTTAGCAATGGGCGGCAGTATTGCCATTATGACGATTATATCGGGTTGGCTATATGAAAAACTCCCAAATCAAGAATCATTAATTTTCTGGTTAATGGCAGCTCTAACGATCCCTGCGATGTTGATCAGACCCAAAGTACAGCCTCAAAATACCTAATTCCTCTATTATTCGAACTCATGTGGTTATTAGGCAAATACTAGAGGTTGTGATAATCCGAAAAGTTTTTCTATTTATTGATAAGCAAGAAATGACATCACCATTATTGGACAAAATAGCACTAGACATCAGCAGATTGTCAGTGAGTGAGCTATTAATATAATGAGAAGCGAATAAATAGGTAAGAAAAAAGGCCATTACATTTTACTGTAATGGCCTTTTTCTTTATGTTTTTATCGTTATTTTTACCGACAAATTAACGTTTTAACGCATCTGTTAATTCGCTACGAATTTCAGCTAATAATGCTCTAACGACACGTGGGTTACCAGCAACAATATTACCTGTTTGTAGGTAGCCGTGGTTACCAGTAAAGTCAGAAACGATAGCACCTGCTTCACGAGCAATTAACTCACCGCCTAAGAAATCCCAAGGTTTTAAGCCAATCTCAAAAAAACCATCAACACGGCCAGCGGCAACATAAGCTAAATCTAAAGCTGCTGAACCTGTACGACGGAAATCAGCACAAGGAACAAACAGTTTACCTAACATGTTCATATAAGCAGCTGAATGTTGTTTACTTTTGAATGGGAAACCAGTTGCAAGAACAGCACCATCTAAATCACGAGCATTAGAGCCACGTAGACGATAACCATTTAATTGAGCGCCTTGACCACGAACGGCTGAGAATAATTCATTGCGCATAGGATCATAAACAACAGCCACTTCAGTACGGCCTTTAATGCGTACAGCGATAGAAACAGAGAAGTGTGGAAGACGTTTAATGAAGTTAGTCGTGCCATCAAGTGGATCAATAACCCATTGTATGTCGTGATCTTCACCGAGTAACTCGCCACTTTCTTCCGTAATAATGGTGTGTTTTGGATAAGATTTACGGATGATTTCAATGATTGCTTGTTCTGCGTCACGGTCAACATTAGTGACAAAATCATTGGTACCTTTCTGATTAGTTTCTACAGATTCAGGATTTTCGTAATTTTTGGCGATTAAATTACCAGCCTTACGTGCGGCACGTATGGCAATATTCAGCATCGGATGCATGGTTATCTTCCACAAGATGTTAAAGAACGGGGATAAAAAACGTGCGAGAGTATAACAGGCATTCGTGTTTCTGGCTACAATTGTGATAAAATAGATGGATCACAAAGCAATTAACAAGAAATCAATGTTAGAAAATATTCGCATCATCCTTGTAGAAACCTCGCATACAGGCAATATGGGCTCCACAGCTCGAGCTATGAAAACTATGGGATTAACTAATCTTTATTTTGTTAATCCAAAAGAAAAACCAGATTCACATTCTATTGCCCTATCAGCAGGTGCAAGTGATGTTATTGGCAATGCACATATTGTTAATAGTATCGATGAAGCGATTGAAGGCTGTGGTTTAGTCATAGGAACAAGTGCCCGTAGCCGTACACTTTCTTGGCCAATGCTTGCACCACGTGAATGTGGTGAACGCTGTGTTATGGAAGCTCAAAATAAACCCGTTGCAGTAATTTTTGGTCGTGAACGTACGGGGTTAACTAATGAAGAATTACAAAAATGTGATTTTCATCTGTATGTTCCGACTAATCCAGAATATGGCTCTTTAAATTTAGCGATGGCTGTTCAGCTTGTTTGTTATGAAATTCGAATGGCAGCACTTGCTCAAGAAGAAAAACAAGAGGAAAATAACCTATCAGAGATTGATTATCCACCCGCAGAGGATATTGAACGTTTTTATGTTCACCTAGAGCAGGTACTTAATGAGTCTGGCTTTATTCGCCCTAAACATCCAGGGCAAGTGATGAGCCGTTTACGCCGTCTATTTACGCGTGCACGTCCAGAAACACAAGAGCTTCATATCTTACGTGGTATTCTAACATCAGTTGAGAAATGGGCTAAGAAATAGAGGGCAAAGTTGATTAACTTAAGTCAACGTTTGTCTGAGTATAATACTTGACTAAAACACTCGGATAAATAGTTGACTAAATTACTCGGGAATGACACAATTTGATTATTGTTCACCACGGAGTATTTGTTATGAGACTGACATCAAAAGGGCGTTACGCAGTTACTGCAATGCTTGATGTTGCATTGCATTCACAGCAAGGTCCTGTCCCCCTCGCTGATATTTCAGAGCGTCAAGGGATTTCCCTTTCTTATCTTGAGCAGCTTTTCTCGCGTTTGCGTAAAAATGAATTAGTCGCAAGTGTTCGTGGTCCTGGTGGTGGCTATTTATTAGGCCGTGATGCTGGGCAAATTTTTGTTGCTCAAGTTATTTCTGCGGTTGATGAATCTGTCGATGCTACCCGTTGTCAGGGTAACAAAGAAGGTTGTCAAGGTGGCGATCGTTGCCTGACTCATACTTTGTGGCGTGATTTAAGTGATCGTATAACCAGTTTCCTAAGCAGTATCAGCCTTGAAGAGTTAGTGAATAACGAAGAGGTTATGGATGTCGCCGATCGTCAAGACAATGAAAAACGCCATGCTATCAATGGTCGTTTACAAGAAACCATTGTTAATATGCGAGTTTAACGGCGATCTCTAGGTAGGCAAAAACAAAATTATTAAAGAAGATCCGTCGTCTTTGGAGTTAGTGAGCAATGAAATTACCCATTTATCTAGACTATTCGGCAACCACTCCTGTTGATCCACGAGTTGCTGAAAAAATGATGCAATGCCTAACTATTGATGGCATTTTTGGTAACCCAGCCTCTCGTTCACACCGTTTTGGTTGGCAAGCAGAAGAAGCTATTGATATCGCACGTAATCAGATTGCTGATTTAATCGGTGCTGATCCTCGTGAAATTGTATTCACATCAGGTGCAACTGAAGCTGACAATCTTGCACTAAAAGGTGTTGCTAACTTTTACCAGAAAAAAGGTAAGCACATCATCACTTCAAAAACTGAACATAAAGCGATTTTAGATACTTGTCGCCAACTTGAGCGTGAAGGTTTTGAAGTCACTTATTTAGCACCAAAAAGTGATGGTCTGATAGACCTTAAAGAACTTGAAGACGCGATGCGTGAAGATACAATTTTAGTTTCTATCATGCATGTAAACAACGAAATTGGTGTTGTTCAAGATATTGCTGCTATCGGTGAATTATGCCGTAGCAAAGGAATTATTTACCACGTAGATGCAACACAAAGCGTTGGTAAACTACCTATTGATCTTTCTAAGTTAAAAGTTGATTTACTTTCTCTTTCTGCGCATAAAGTTTACGGCCCTATGGGAATTGGTGCGCTTTATGTTCGTCGTAAACCTCGCATTCGTTTAGAAGCACAAATGCATGGTGGCGGGCATGAGCGTGGTATGCGTTCAGGTACATTAGCTGTTCACCAAATTGTGGGTATGGGCGAAGCTTACCGTATTTTGAAAGAAGAAATGGCTGATGAAACTAAACGTTTAAACGAATTACGTTTGCGTTTGTGGAATGGCATTAAAGATATTGAAGAAGTTTATATCAACGGTTCTTTAGAACACACTGCGCCAAATATTCTTAATGTAAGTTTCAACTATGTTGAAGGTGAATCATTAATGATGGCACTGAAAGATCTTGCTGTTTCTTCAGGTTCAGCCTGTACTTCAGCAAGTTTAGAACCTTCTTATGTACTGCGTGCTTTAGGGTTAACTGATGAACTTGCACACAGTTCTATTCGCTTCTCTCTGGGGCGTTTCACCACAGAAGAAGAAATAGATTATGCAATTAAACAAATCCACAGTGCTATCGGTCGCCTACGTGATCTTTCGCCACTTTGGGATATGCATAAACAAGGTGTTGATATCAACAGTATCGAATGGTCTCACCATTAATCAGACGTTTTCAGGAGTTAAATCATGGCTTATAGCGATAAAGTAATTGATCATTATGAAAACCCTCGTAACGTGGGCTCATTTGATAACAACGACCCTTCTGTAGGAAGTGGTATGGTAGGTGCACCCGCTTGTGGTGACGTCATGAAATTACAAATCAAAGTTGATGATAACGGTGTAATTGAAGATGCACGTTTTAAAACTTATGGTTGTGGTTCAGCGATTGCATCAAGTTCATTGGTGACAGAATGGATGAAAGGCAAAACACTAGATGAAGCCGAATCCATCAAGAATACCGCCATTGCCGAAGAGTTAGAATTGCCACCCGTGAAAATTCACTGTTCAATTCTTGCAGAAGATGCAATAAAAGCAGCGATTGCAGACTATAAAAGCAAACGCCAAGGCAAGTAATTGTCTTTTATAATAAAAAAATAAAATATTGGCGGATGCTGAAGCTTTTTTTCAGTATCCGCTTTCGTTCTTTATGAGTGAGGTGTGCCATGTCAATTTCCCTTACAGAATCCGCCGCTAATCGTGTTCGCTCTTTCCTGTCTAATCGTGGTAAAGGTGAAGGTTTGCGTTTAGGCGTAAGAACATCCGGTTGTTCTGGAATGGCTTATGTTCTTGAATTTGCTGATGTCATCAATGACGAAGATACTGTTTTTGAAGACAAAGGTGTGAAAGTTATCATTGATGGTAAAAGCATGGTCTATTTAGATGGAACTGAGCTTGATTTCGTCAAAGAAGGATTAAACGAAGGCTTTAAATTTAACAACCCCAATGTATCAAATGAGTGTGGTTGTGGTGAAAGCTTCACCGTGTAATTTATGTTAAAACACGGTATTAACGTTAATTAATCCAAGAGTAGATGTATGGACTATTTCACACTATTAGGCATGCCTAATTGTTTTGATATTGATAAACAGCAACTTGTTACACGTTATCAAGATATGCAACGTCAGTATCATCCAGACCGTTTTGCGGGTAAATCTGATAAAGAGCAGGTTCAAGCTATCTCGTTTGCTTCAACTATCAATCAGGCTTATCAAACCTTAAAAAATCCACTCTCTAGAGCTGAATACATACTCTCATTACACGGTATCGATATTGCCAATGAGCAACAAACAATGCACGATACTGCATTTTTAATGGAGCAACTCTCATTACGCGAAGAGCTGGATAACATTGAGCACAGTGCTGATGCCGAAAGTTTGTTAGCTGATTTTTCTATGCGTTTAGAAAAAATGTACACAGTACGCTATGACGAAATGGTCAAAACGCTAGATAGCCAAACTTGGGATATTGCTGCTGATAATGTGAGAAAATTACGTTTTCTCGCAAAATTAAAAGAGCAAGTAGAGCAACTTGAAGAACGCTTGTTTGATGGTTTTTAAGGGAAACTGTTATGTCATTATTACAAATTAGTGAACCAGGTCAAACGCCTGCACCGCATCAGCGCAGACTTGCAGCAGGTATTGATTTAGGAACGACACACTCATTAGTTGCCACTGTACGTAGTGGGCAAGCCGAAGCGCTTTCAGACAACGAAGGTCGCTATTTATTGCCATCTGTTGTGCAGTATCAAGTTGATAATATCAACGTTGGTTGGAATGCTAAAAAAGAAGCAGAAAAAGATCCTGCTAACACGATAAGTTCAATTAAAAGAATGGTGGGTCGCTCACTAAGTGATGTGACAAGCCGTTATCCAAATCTTCCTTATCATTTTCATGAAAATGACAATGGATTACCGTTAATTAAAACAGTGGCGGGCATTGTCGATCCAATCCAAGTCTCTGCTGACATCTTAAAAGCATTGGCAGATCGTGCAACACAATCATTAGGTGGTGAGCTTGATGGTGTTGTGGTCACAGTACCTGCGTATTTTGATGATGCTCAACGCCAAGGTACAAAAGAAGCGGCTCGTCGTGCGGGGTTGCATGTTTTACGTTTATTAAACGAACCAACAGCAGCGGCTATCGCTTATGGTTTAGATTCAGGAAAAGAGGGCACCATTGTTGTTTATGACTTAGGTGGTGGGACTTTTGATATTTCTGTTTTACGTTTAACTAAAGGTGTTTTTGAAGTTTTGGCAACCGGTGGTGATACCGCTTTAGGTGGCGATGATTTTGATACGATGCTGGCGGATTGGATAAGAGAACGCGCAGGTTTTGGCCATCAAAAAGATGCTGTATTACAACGTCAATTGCTTGATGTTGCATCAGAAACTAAAATTGCATTAAGTAATAGTGATGTTGCTGATATCAGTATTAATGGTTGGAAAGGTGAAATTACTCGTGCAGAGTTTGAGTCATTAATTCAATCTTTAGTAAAACGTACTCTTTTATCTGTTCGTCGCGCATTAAAAGATGCCGGTGTTGAAATAGATGAGATCCTCGAAGTGGTTATGGTTGGTGGTTCGACGCGTGTGCCATTAGTTCGCCAAATGGTGGGTGATTATTTTAAACGTGAACCTTTAACCTCTATCGATCCAGATAAAGTGGTTGCCATAGGTGCTTCCATCCAAGCTGACATTTTGGTGGGTAATAAACCTGATAGTGAAATGTTGTTGCTGGATGTTATTCCGCTTTCTCTTGGCCTTGAAACGATGGGCGGATTAGTTGAGAAGGTTATTCCTCGCAATACCACCATTCCTGTTGCTAGAGCACAAGAATTTACAACATTTAAAGATGGCCAAACAGCTATGAGTGTTCATGTTGTTCAAGGTGAGCGTGAATTGGTTAGCGATTGTCGTTCTCTAGCTCGTTTTACATTACGTGGTATTCCACCGATGGCGGCGGGTGGTGCTCATATTCGTGTGACATTCCAAGTTGATGCTGATGGCTTATTGAGTGTCAGTGCTATGGAAAAATCAACGGGTGTTGAAGCCTCAGTACAAG
Source organism: Proteus sp. G2300 (assembly GCF_009915965.1). Lineage (NCBI taxonomy): Bacteria > Pseudomonadati > Pseudomonadota > Gammaproteobacteria > Enterobacterales > Morganellaceae > Proteus > Proteus sp. G2300. The sequence goes on along the minus strand of NZ_JAABNK010000024.1, from coordinate 291,652 downwards.
TCAAACCCTCTTATGGTCTTAGTGATACTGACATCGCTAAGATGATCCAATCTTCGATGGAAAATGCCCAAGAAGATTTACAAGCTCGTCGTCTAGCCGAGCAAAAAGTCGAAGCAGCGCGTGTGTTAGAAAGTTTAACCGCAGCATTAGAAGAAGATGCTCATCTGTTAAATGAAGATGAGAAAATCGCTATCGACAAAGTTGTAGATACCTTAATAGAGAGCGTTGAAGGGACAGATCCTGTTGCCATTGAAAACGCGATTAAACTACTGGATAAGCAAACTCAGGATTTTGCAGCGCGTCGAATGGATTCCTCTATTCGTCAAGCGTTGGCAGGTCATTCTGTGGACGAGATATAACTATGCCTAAAATTGTATTTTTACCCCATAGCACACTGTGCCCTGAAGGTGCTGTTGTTGACGCAACAGAAGGTGAGTCAATTCTTGATGTTGCATTACGCAATGGTATTGAAATCGAGCATGCTTGTGAAATGTCTTGTGCATGTACAACTTGCCACTGTGTGGTACGTGAAGGTTTTGATTCACTAGAAGAGAGCTCAGAGCTTGAAGACGATATGCTAGATAAAGCATGGGGTTTAGAGCCAGAAAGTCGTTTAAGTTGCCAAGCTAAAGTGACTGACGAAGATTTAGTCGTTGAGATCCCTAAATATTCGATTAACCATGCAAGAGAGCACTAATTTTAGGAGCCAAGTATGAAATGGAGTGATACGCGTGAAATAGGGGAAGCATTATATGATCTTTACCCTGACACCGATCCTAAAACGGTACGCTTTACTGATATGCATCAGTGGATCTGTGATTTAGACGGTTTTGATGACGATCCACAAAAATCAAATGAAAAAATTCTTGAAGCTATTTTGCTTGTTTGGCTTGATGAATTTGAATAAATGATGACATTGTAAATTGAAAAGACTGGCTTATTGCCGGTCTTTTTGCATTATGAACTTTCACCTTTTACGTTGTCAGTGATTTAAAAATAACCATAAAGAGGGAAGTTCAGATATTTTATTGTGAGATCTTCTTCGAGGAATATCATGTAAATGTAGAAGAACACTGAGGGGGAATAGTGACCTCTTGGTTTTTGCAGTAAATTGATCACGCTAAACGATAAATATCTGGTAGTCTGAATAGGTTAACTGCCACCAGTAATAATAAGTGAGATAATAAATGAATAAACAAATTATGCCTATCATGCTGTCAAATGAACCTGCAGCAGCATGTTGGGGAGAAAAAGCACTAATTAGCACTAGCGAAACAGGCATGACAATCCATTTAACGGAAGAAAACCGTTTAGGCGCTATTCAGCGTGGTGGACGTAAAGTTGATAGCCAAGGTATTCGTAATGTTGCTCTTGTTGGCGAAGGTTGGGATATAGAGCGTAGCTGGGCTTTTTGGTTAGGCTTTAGAGCACCTAAAGGCGCCCGTTCTATCGAATGGCCACAATTGAGCGAAGCGGATAAACACGAATTAGAATCACGTATTCGTATCGTTGATTGGGTTAGAGACACGATTAATACACCAGCTGAAGAATTAGGCCCAGAGCAACTGGCACAACGTACGGTGGATCTTTTCTGTGGTCTGGATAAAGACGATATCAGCTATAAGATCACTAAAGGCGCAGATCTGCGCGAACAAAACTATGCTGGTATTTATACTGTAGGCCGTGGCTCTTCTCGTGATCCTGTCTATTTAGCATTAGATTTTAACCCAACCAAAGATAGCGATGCTCCTGTATTTGCTTGTTTAGTCGGTAAAGGTATTACTTTTGACTCTGGTGGTTATAGCATCAAACCTTCATCATCAATGAATTCAATGAAAGCCGATATGGGGGGAGCTGCAACGTTAGCGGGCGCTTTAGCATTAGCGATTACTCGTGGTTTGAATAAACGCGTGAAATTGTTGCTGTGTATTGCAGATAACATGGTCAGTGGTAATGCCTTTAAATTAGGTGATATTATTCGTTACCGTAATGGTAAATCAGTTGAAATTATGAATACGGATGCGGAAGGCCGTTTAGTATTAGCGGATGGCTTAATTGATGCAAGCAATATTGCACCAGAATTGATTATTGATGCTGCAACATTAACAGGTGCAGCTAAAGTCGCTGTGGGTAATGACTATCATTCAGTATTAAGTTTCGATGACCAATTAGCGAATGAATTATTGGCAAGTGCTGAACAAGAAAATGAATTATTCTGGCGTTTACCATTAGCTGATTTTCACCGTAGCCAATTGCCTTCAAGTTTTGCTGATCTGAATAATATTGCCGCACCTTCGCATACTGCGGGAGCAAGTACAGCCGCCGCTTTCTTATCGCACTTTGTCACTGACTATAAAAAAGGTTGGGTACATATCGATTGTTCAGCAACTTACAGAAAATCTTCTGTCGAACAATGGGCAGCAGGTGCGACAGGTTATGGTGTGCGTTCTATCGCAAATCTGTTATTAGCAAAAGCAAAATAATAAACGTTATTGGATTTGGAGTTCGTAATGGGTGTATCTGAACAATTTGAGACACAAGAAATTGTTTCTGTTGAAGGTTCTTCTCTAACATTAAGTATACTAGAGCCACAGCCTGAAAAACTGACAATGGCATTAAGCGAATTTTTTGGTGAACATAAACCTATTCGCCGAGCTTTTATTGTTAATGCTCAGGAGCAAGATAATGAAGAATCGTTTTATCTTATTGGGTTAGAGATAACTGGAGAAGAAGACGTCATTGCGCAGATACTCCCACAAGCTGCAGGCGCTACTTTTGAATATCTAGAAGAAGGTCAATCTCTTGATTTTTGTTTTGTAAATAAAGAGGAAAAAGGGGTGAGTCATTTTATGATCCATCACGTATCACCTTTTTATCAACGCAAATTAGGTGGCTTCCTAAGAAAGGGAATTCCAATCGTTAATTTAAATACCTAATCGACCTTCCTATATTTAGGCGATATCTCATGAGATATCGCTTTTTTTTATCCTATAATAGAAAATTGACTAGATTAGCAAATTGTTTGCATTTTCACATAACACATTGTTTTATTGTAACTTTATTTTTAATGTGAAAATAGAGGTACTTTTCACTGTAAAGAATTTCGTCATATTCGATAAAATATAGCCAATATTGTTATTTTTTATCTTATTAGAACAAAGAAAAATCTATATTATCTCTGCCCAGCCTGTATAAACATCGGATTATTCAGGGGTTGAATTTAAAGGAAATGGATATGAATCAAAACCAATTTAGACAATATACAGAAAAGAGGGGCTATCGTTGGTGCTCGCTTGCTGTTGTATTGGCGTCTGTGTTGGCACTGACTGGTTGTGATGACAAAGCTGATGAAAGCGCATCATCAACAGACAAAGCGCAAAACACACAAACAACTGAGCAACAAAATTCAGCTCAAAAAACACCCGACACCGCCACTCAAACTAGCGAAAAATCAGCAGTTACAACAAAAACGAATAATGAAACTGCATTAAAAAGCAAAGAAGTTCGTGATGAGTTGGCTATGCGTTTTGCAGGAAAAGATGTCACTGTATTAGATGCATCAGAATTGCAACGTGATGGCGCGAGTACCATGGTGGTGACTTTCTCTGTACCACTTGATCCAGACCAAAAGTTTGATAACGTCATTCATCTTGTTGATACCAAAAAAGGAAAATTAGAAGGTGCGTGGGAGTTATCGGATAACCTGATGGAATTGCGTTTCCGTCATTTACCACCGTCTACAGAATTAAATTTAACCATTGATGAAAAAATCAAAGGTATTAATGAGCGTACATTAACGACGCCTTTTAGTCAGAAGTTGACCACAGAAGAAATTTTTCCTTCGGTTGGATTTACCAGTAAAGGATCGTTATTACCGTTTGATGCGGCTGAAGGCTTACCTATTATTGCCTTAAATGTAGATCAAGTGGATGTTAACTTTTTCCGTGTAAAAGACGAGCAATTGGCTCAATTCTTAACGCAATGGGAAAGCCGTTCCAATATTAACTATTGGGAATCAGATGAATTTTTATCTCAAGCTGATTTGATTTATACCGGCCGTTTCGAGCTAAATACAGAAAGAAACACCCGTGAAAATGTATTATTACCACTAAAATCAATAGATGCTCTGAAAAAAGAAGGTGCCTATATTGCTGTAATGCAACAAGCGGGTAAATACTCTTATACGGTTCCTGCTACGGTATTCACTTTTAGTGATATCGGACTGTCGATGCACAGCTATCTTGATACAATAGATATTTTTACCCAATCACTTAAAAATGGTGTTGCATTAGATAAAGTAGAAATTCGGCTGTTGGATGAAAAAGGTGGGCTTATTTCTAAAGCTCAAACCGATAGTCAAGGACATGCGACACTTGATAAAAGTGATAAAGCTCGTTTATTAATGGCTATTCGTGATGGTCAAACGAGTATGATTGATTTGCGTAAACCTGCACTTGATCTTTCTGAGTTTGATATAGGTGGTCCTCAAGGTTATAGCAAACAATTTTTTGCCTTTGGCCCTCGTGATCTCTATCGTCCCGGTGAAACCTTAATTGTTAATGCATTACTGCGTGATGGCGATGGTAATCCAATTAAAGAACAGCCTGTTAAAGTTGACTTACTCAAAACGGATGGCCAAGTTTCACGTAGTTTTGTATGGCAACCTGAAAATGGGCTTTACCAATTAAAGTTAACTATTCCTACTGATGAAAATACGGGTACGCGTACTTTACGTTTTGATATTGGTGATGGTACACCTCGTTTCTATGAGTTTCAGGTAGAAGACTTTATGCCAGAGCGAATGGCATTAGAAATCACCGGTAAAAAAGGCATTTTATTAAGCGGTAATGACGCTTATTTTGATATCAAAGGTCGCTATCTTTATGGCGCACCGGCCGCGGATAATCGCTTACAAGGGCAAGTTTTCTTAAAAAGCACTCGTGAAGCCGTGAGTCAATTGCCTGGCTATGAATTTGGTTCTGTAAAAGATGAAAACTTTAGCCGTTTACTGGATGAGTTTGAACTTAATTTAGACTCTGATGGTGAAGGTGAGTTAAGCGTTGATAGTGAACGCTATGCTGAGTTGAAATCACCAATCAATATTATTCTACAAGCAAGCTTGCTTGAAGCGGGTGGGCGCCCTGTGACTCGCCGTTATCAGCAAGCTGTTTGGCCTGCTACTCATCTTGCGGGTATTCGTCCAGTCTTCCCTAAAAAAGAAGTTTATGACTATCGTACGGACAAATATAAATCAGGTTACAGTGTTGATGAAAACTCAATGGCTGAATTTGAAATTGTCTATACAGATCAAGATGGTAAAAAGCTACCCGCTAACGATCTTAAAGTGAAGTTTATCTATGAGCGCCATGATTATTATTGGCGTTGGTCTAGTTCGAATGGCTGGGAATCTGGTTATAACGAAAAAGATCTGCAAATGGATGAACAAACCATCAAAATAGCGAAAGACGGCACAGCAAAAGTGGCCTTTCCTGTTGAATGGGGTTCTTACCGTATTGAAGTGGTCGATCCTAAAACAGAATTAGTCAGTAGTTTACGGTTCTGGGCGGGTTATTCTTGGATGGATAACACCGGTGGAACAGGTGCGGTAAGACCTGACCAAGTTAAACTTAAACTGGATAAAGAAGGTTATTTACCGGGCGAGAAAGTGAAGTTAAACATTGTAGCGCCTCATCCAGGTAAAGGTTATGTCTTACTAGAGTCGAGTAATGGGCCTTTATGGTGGCAAGAAATTGATGTACCAGAAAAAGGGCTTGATGTTGAAGTGCCTATTAACAAAGAATGGGCAAGACACGATCTCTATCTAACATCTGTGGTCGTAAGGCCAGGTGATACGTCAAAACAAGCGACTGTAAAACGTGCTGTTGGTATTTTGCATTTACCATTACAGGATAAAAACCGTCGTATTGATATTTCACTTGATGCACCTGAAAAAATTCGCCCTAACCAAGATTTAAAAATCCGCATTAAAGCGGATCCTGTTGCAGGTCAGCCATTACCTGAAAATATTAATGTGTTAGTTTCTGCAGTGGATACGGGTGTATTAAATATCACAGAATATAAAACGCCTGATCCTTACGATGCCTTCTTTGGTCGTAAACGTTACAGCATCGATCAATATGATGTTTATGGGCAATTAATTGAAGGGCAAGGTCGTTTAGCAAATCTACGTTTTGGTGGTGATGGTGGTGAAGCAGCTGCGTTATCTCGTGGTGGTAAAAAACCGTTAACAGATGTGCAAATCATTGCCCAACAAACAGCACCTATAAAATTAAATGCCCAAGGTGAGGGGGAAGTTTCCTTACCTATTCCTGAATTTAATGGCGAAGTGCGTTTAATGGCCCAAGCTTGGACAGCTGATAAATTTGGTAGCCAAGAAGGCAAAGTGGTTATAGCGGCTCCTTTAGTGACCCAACTTTCATTGCCTCGATTTATGGCGGGTGGTGATAATGCACTGTTGTCTTTAGATCTAACCAATCTTACCGATGATGCACAATCTATTACGTTAAATTACACCGCGTCTGGTCTGGTGGGATTAGGAGGTGCAGAAAGTAAAACGGTATCGCTGACAAAAGGTGAACGTACTCAAATTCAAATTCCAGTAAAAGCCAAACATGGCTTTGGTCAAGGTGAATTCTCACTGTCTATTTATGGTATTAAAGTACCAGGTGAACAAATTAAGCCTTATCACAACACATGGAATATAGGTGTTCGTCCTGCTTATCCGGCAGAAACACTCCATTATGCAAGTACGTTACAAGATGGTGAGACGTGGCGTTTGCCAACAGACGTTTTAAATCGTTTTAATCACTCAACGCTTGAAGGTGAATTATTACTGACAAGCCGTCCTCCATTACAGATTGCACGTTATGTAAGAGAGTTGTTTGCTTACCCTTATGGTTGCTTAGAACAAACCGTCAGTGGGCTTTATCCTTCTTTATATTCAACAGAAAAAGAGTTAAAGCAATTAGGAATTAAAACGCAAACAGATGCAGATAGAAAAGTAGCGATTGAAAAAGGTATTGCCCACCTGCTGACAATGCAAAAAGCAGAGGGAGGATTCTCTTTATGGAGCCAAGATGGACGTGAAGAGTATTGGTTAACCGCCTATGCCACTGACTTTTTATTCCGCGCTTCACAACAAGGTTATGCTGTTCCAGCGGATCCATTAAAACGTGCCAATGATCGCTTATTACGTTATTTACAAGATAAAAGCTTAGTTAACTATGAATATGCGGTTAACCAAGATGCTGCCCGTTTCTCTGCTAGAGCATACGCAGCACTGGTATTAGCGAATCAGCAAAAAGCACCTTTAGGTGAATTACGTCGCCTTTACCTTGAGCGAAATGATGCTGGTAGTGGCCTGGCGTTAGTTCAATTAGGCATTGCATTAAAACTGATGGGTGATAACAGTCGTGCAGAAGGTTTAATTGCAGAAGGTGTTACGACTACTCGTAAATATAATTATGGGTTAGGTGATTACGGTAGTGTTATTCGTGACCAAGCGTTAATTATTGCTTTATTAAGTGAAAATAATCTTGAAACACAATCTCGTGATGCAAGTGTGATTACGTTATCAGATAACTTAACGAGTCGTGAATGGTTCTCAACACAAGAAAGCAACTCTTTATATCTTGCGGGTCGCTTCTTTATTAATATGTCTGAGCAACCTTGGGAAGTCGCTGTAAATCGCCAAGTCCCTGCAATCAGTAGCGATCGTGCGGTGAATGAAACATTAACATCAACGCAATTACAAGAAGGGTTGGAGCTAAACAACCGTGGTGGTGCTGCAATTTATTCTCGTATGAATATCGTAGGCTATCCGAAAGTGGCTCCTGCACCTTATAGTAACGTGTTAAATGTTCATCGTAGTTATTACGACTTGAAAGGAAATCGTGTTCATCCAAATCGCTTACAAAGTGGTGAAATGCTGGTAGTGAAACTGGAAGTTTCAGCAAATAGAGATGTGCCTGATGCTTTAGTTGTTGATTTATTACCAGCTGGTCTGGAAATTGAAAACCAAAATTTAGCATCAAGCAGTGCAAGTTTAAGTGATAGTGCGGCTGACTTGCAGGAGTTTATCGACGATATGGGGCAAGCAAATATTAAGCACCTTGAGTATCGTGATGATCGGTTTGTTGCTGCGGTTTCTGTAGATAGATATCGCCCGACAACCTTACTTTATTTAGCAAGAGCAGTTACACCAGGGAGCTATCAAGTACCACCTCCACAAGTTGAATCAATGTATGTGCCTTACTGGCGAGCAATAGGTTCAACAGAAGCCAAGATTGATATTGTTCCTTAAATCTTGTAGCCCTTTCTTCGGAAGGGGCTTTTTCCTTTGAGTGATTGAATGAAACTAGGATATAAACGGCTCATTGCTGTTATCATTATTTTTCTGTTTGTAACGCCTATTTTGGCCTGGATCGCAGACAAAATTTGGCCTCTCCCTGATCCTGAACCTCAAATCGCAACGATTGTCACGGCGCAAGATGGCACCCCTCTTTGGCGCTTTGCTGACAAAGAGGGCGTGTGGCGTTATCACGTCAAACTTGCAGATGTTTCTCCTGAATATTTAGAAGCCCTCATTACCTATGAAGATCGCTGGTTTTATCAACATCCTGGCGTTAATCCAATGGCTATATTACGCGCAGCATGGCAAGACTTAAGTTCAGGAAGAATTGTGTCAGGGGGAAGTACATTATCAATGCAAGTAGCACGCCTTATTGATCCTCATTCTCGAACTTTAGGGGGGAAAATTAAACAGCTTTGGCGTACCTTGCAATTAGAATGGTATTACTCAAAAGATGAAATTCTGGAGATTTATCTTAATAAAGCACCTTTTGGCGGTACGTTAGAAGGTATTGGTGCGGCAAGTTGGGCTTATTTAGGTAAATCGCCCGCTGATTTGTCCGCGGGTGAAGCAACATTAATGGCTGTATTACCGCAAGCACCAAGTCGCTTGCGACCTGATAGATATCCTGAACGGGCTCAAGCTGCTCGTGATAAAGTGCTAGATAGGTTGGCAGAATATCAGATATGGCCACAAGAAAAAGTGGATGAAATTAAGGAAGAACAAGTCTTATTAGCACCAAGACAAACGCCACAATTGGCACCATTGCTTGCTCGTCGTATGTATAACGAAAAGCGAGATCCCGTAATTACAACAACGATTGATATTAATATTCAACGACAACTCGAAGATATTGCCAATCAATGGAAATATCAGCTAGCAGATAAAACATCTTTAGCTATTTTAGTTGTTGATCATACTGATATGAGCGTTAAAGGATATGTTGGTTCTGCGGATTTCAATGATAATTCGCGTTTTGGCCATGTTGATATGATCAGCGCATGGCGTTCACCGGGTTCAACATTAAAGCCATTTATTTATGCATTGGCATTAGATGAGGGGCTTATTCATGCAGAGTCACTCTTACAAGATGTTCCTCGCCAGTTTGAGAATTATCGTCCTGGTAATTTTGACTCCGGGTTTAATGGAGCTGTTAGTGCCAGTGAAGCATTAAGTCGCTCTTTGAATCTACCTGCGGTACAACTAATAGAAGTATATGGTGCAAAGAAGTTTGCAGCAAAACTGCGTCATAACCATCTTGAAATGCGTTTCCCTTATGGTTCAGAGCCAAATTTAGCTCTAATTTTAGGTGGAACAGCAACACGAATGGATGAACTTGTCTCCGCCTTTAGTGCGCTCGCAAGGCAAGGAAAAACAGCACCTTTGCGTTTTAAGCCAGAACAGATAATTGAAAATAGGGTGTTAATGTCGCCGGGCTCTGCGTGGATCACAAGGCGTATCTTAGCGGGAGAAGCCAGACCTCGTCCAGATAGTGCAATTTCGCCTGTTGTGCCTTTGGCTTGGAAAACAGGTACCAGTTATGGCTATCGTGATGCATGGTCTATTGGTGTGAATGCGCGTTACACCATTGGAGTTTGGGTAGGTAGACCCGATGGAACACCTGTTGCTGGACAATTTGGTTTTGCGACAGCGGTACCTATTATGAATCAGGTCAATAACTTACTCACAGGCTATTTTTATCAAAATAAACAGAGACCACCAATAGATTTACGACCTAATAGTGTGACAGCAGCGACGATCTGTTGGCCAACGGGTAAGGCATTACCTAAAGAAGATAGTAACTGTAGAGTCAGCCGTCGAAGTTGGATCTTAGATAACACAATTCCGCCTACTTTATTAAATGACAATCAAGAAGGCCTTTTGGGGATCAACGAAAAAATTTGGTTAGATAATGAAGGAAAACGAACAGGGCCTAATTGCCCTAATGCAGAGCTAAAAGATATTGCATTATGGCCGATAGCATTAGAAGCATGGTTACCTGAAAAAGAGCGTAGAGCAAAACGGTTACCTCCGATTTCTCAAACTTGTCCGCCTATTAAAGAAGACATCATTCCTCTGTTTATTTCAGGTATTCGTGCCGGTGATTTACTAAAGCCATTACCTGGTGAAACTAATCTAGAGATAACAGTTTCAACCCAAGGAGGAAGAGGTATGCAATGGTGGTTTTTGAATGGAGAACAAGTAGGGAAGACGGAAAACGGTGAAACGTTCTCTTATTTATTAGAGAAACGCGGTAAATATCAATTATCGGTGCTTGATCTAAGTGGTCAAACGAATATGGTTAATTTTATATTCCGTTAAACTGAAAGGATGAGATAAACGAGAACAGAGTGATTTTTAATTAAAAGACGCTTTGTTAATAAAGATAAAAGGATGATTAATAGTGTTTCATTATGGTTCTTTTTTATTCTTACTTTTTAGTTTGAACATGGAAAACATTAAAAATGTGATTAGATCGATAATTTATAACTTTTTTGCCACAGTTTCTTAAAAAAAAAGGTGATTCAATCTGTGCAATTCATTTTGATCCTCCTATAATCGAGCCCTTATTTTTTGCAGGGAATGCGGTTTTTGATTCGTTTTTCCATGATCTGCGATAAAAGAGATAACAAAAGTTATCATTAATAAAATAATTTAGAGGTAAGACATGGCTATTCAGCGCACTTTTTCTATTATTAAACCAAATGCAGTGAAAAAAAATGTTATTGGCGCTATCTATCATCGCTTTGAAAGTGCTGGTTTTCGCATCATTGCAGCTAAAATGTTGCATTTAACACGTGAACAAGCTGAAGGCTTTTATGAAGAGCACAAAGGCCGTCCTTTCTTTGATGGTTTAGTTGAATTTATGACTTCTGGTCCAATTATGGTTCAAGTATTAGAAGGCGAAAACGCGATCCAACGTCATCGTGATCTGATGGGCGCAACTAACCCAGATAACGCATTAGCAGGCACATTACGTGCTGACTACGCTGATAGCTTTACTGAAAACGCGGTACACGGTTCTGATTCGGAAGCGTCTGCGGCTCGCGAAATTGCCTACTTCTTCACTGAAAACGAAATTTGCGCGCGCTAATTTATTAGCATCTCTACGCGAAAAACAGTACAATGCGACGCCCTGTTTGATTATTAATAGGGCGTTTTTTATTATTGTTTAATTATACAAATATATAAGTATCCCATTAGCATCAATGCTAATGCAGGCCGCATAGTGTAACAACGAGGCAATGTCATGACCCAATCTATCACTCCAGCGCCAAGCGCTTCGGTCGCTGTTTCTAAAGAAAATATTGTGAATCAAAAAACTAAAATTAATCTGTTAGATTTAAATCGTAAACAGATGCGTGAGCTTTTTGTCTCTATGGGCGAAAAACCTTTCCGTGCTGACCAAATTATGAAGTGGATGTACCACTACTGTTATGACGATTTTGATCAAATGACAGACATCAACAAGGTGTTACGCAATAAATTAAAAGAAATTGCTGAAATTAAAGCACCTGAAGTGTCTGAAGAACAACGTTCAACAGATGGCACGATTAAATGGGCAATTAAGGTTGGCGATCAACAAGTAGAAACGGTGTATATCCCAGAAGATGATCGTGCAACGTTATGTGTTTCCTCACAAGTAGGGTGCGCTTTAGAGTGTAAATTCTGTTCAACTGCACAGCAAGGCTTTAACCGTAATCTAAAAGTGTCTGAAATTATAGGGCAAGTTTGGCGTGCAGCTAAAATTATTGGCTCATTAAAAGAGACAGGGCGTCGTCCTATTACTAACGTTGTTATGATGGGAATGGGAGAGCCATTACTAAATTTAAATAATGTTATTCCAGCGCTTGAAATCATGATGGATGATTTTGGTTTTGGTTTATCTAAACGCCGAGTCACCGTATCTACATCTGGCGTTGTACCTGCATTAGATAAATTAGGTGATGCCGTTGATGTTGCTTTAGCTATTTCATTACATGCGCCAACGGATGACATTCGTGATGAAATCGTTCCAATTAATAAGAAATATAATATTGAAATGTTTCTTGAAGGTGTTCGTCGCTATATTGCCAAATCAAATGCGAACCAAGGGCGTGTTACTATTGAGTATGTCATGCTTGATCATATTAATGACAGTACAGAACAAGCTCATCAATTAGCCGATCTTTTAAAAGACACGCCGTGCAAAATTAACTTAATTCCTTGGAACCCGTTCCCAGGAGCGCCATATGGGCGTAGTTCTAATAGTCGCATTGACCGTTTTTCTAAAGTATTAATGGAATATGGCTTTACAACGATTGTGCGTAAAACACGTGGTGATGATATTGATGCTGCGTGTGGGCAATTAGCGGGTGATGTTATTGATCGCACAAAACGCACGCTGAAAAAACGCCAGCAAGGTGAACTAATTTCAGTAAAAGCAGTCTGATACAGTTGGAGATCTCTTTCTTTGTGAAGTGTATTACATAACTGCAATGTAGAGAGAACAAGGATGAATATATTTAAGGAATATAACGATGATAAGGATATCATCAGTAATTATAATTATTGGCTTGATGTTATTGACATTAGGTTGTCAATCGTCAGCCAATCAAGAACGTGTTGCTGTGTCGATACGTTTACAATTAGGTGATGCTTATTTAGCTGAAAGACAATACCAAATAGCGCAATATCATTTTCAAAAAGTGTTATCGGTGATGCCAAATCACCCCGATGCTAATTTAGGAATGGCGTTAATATCGCAGTTATTGGGAAATTCTATTCAAGCGTTAGATTATTACAAATTAGCGATGAAGTCGAAGCCAGTAAATGTTAATGTATTAAGGCGTTACGGTAATTTCCTTTGTGAACAAAAACTATTAAACGATAATAGTGTGTCAATTGAGGATATACCGCCAGATTATTTGGTCTGTCAGCAAAATTTTCATAAAATATCAAAAAATTCGCGGTGATACGTTAAGGTACTTTGTGCTTTTGCGAGTTCATCAATGTTAAACATCCAATAGCCACAGTGCCTAGATTGCTAATGAATACTGAAAACAAAACCGAAGAAGTGAAATTAACAGCGGGTCAACTTTTACGTCAGGCACGAGAAAAAGTAGGGCTAACACAACAAACTGTTGCTGATCGACTTTGTTTGAAGTTATCAACAGTTCGCGAAATTGAAACAGACTCTGTTTCTTCTGATATTGCACCAACCTTCTTACGCGGTTATATGCGCTCTTATGCTAAGTTAGTCGGCGTTCCTGAAAAAGAGATCCTTGGTTTTATCGACCAACAAGCCCCAGTTAAACAAATTAGAATGACAACCACGCAAAATTACTCATTAGGTAAACGTCACAAAAAACGTGAAGGTTGGCTAATGAAAATTACGTGGGTGATTGTTATTGTAATGGTGGCGCTCGTGGGCGTTTGGTGGTGGCAAGGTCATCAGGCAGATCAACAAGAATTAGTCTCTATGGCATCACAAGACATAGGGCAAAATAGTACACAAGAAAACACCAACACGGTAGATTCCCCATTAGCAACCTTAGATAATACGTCAACATCTGAAGGTGATAATTTACAAGTACCTGCATCGCCATTAGTCGATAATCAGGAAAGTAATGTTGCTACATCACCAACAACTGAAACGACGACACCTGCACCAACAGAAGTCAAAACAGTTCCATTACCTGTATCACCGCTAACTACATCGACGACTTCTCGTGCAAATTTAACACAAGAATCAGCGTCATCAGAAGTACCTGCAATAGCGAATCAACTCGTGTTAATGTTTGATGGAGAATGTTGGTTAGAAATTCGTAATGCCCAAAATAAAGTCTTATTTAATGGTATTAAGAAAGCGGGTGATCGTTTGGAATTTGATGGTGAGCAACCTTATAAACTAAAAATAGGCGCACCTTCTGTTACTCGTTTACAGTTTAATGGTGAATCAATTGATTTAAGTCGTTTTACTGGAAAAATAGCAAAAATAACAGTACCGAGCGCTTAATCTGACTACACATTTGAGCAAGCATGGAAGCATGGGAGAATTAATCAATGCATAAAGAATCACCTATTATTCGTCGCAAATCGACTCGAATTTATGTTGGTAATGTTCCTGTTGGCGATGGCGCACCTATCGCCGTACAGTCGATGACGAATACACGAACAACAGACGTAGAAGCGACTGTTCGCCAGATAAAATCTCTGGAACGTGTTGGGGTGGATATTGTTCGTGTTTCTGTACCCACAATGGATGCTGCGGAAGCATTCAAATTAATCAAGCAACAAGTCAATGTGCCTTTAGTGGCTGATATCCATTTTGACTATCGTATTGCATTAAAAGTGGCTGAATATGGTGTTGATTGTTTGCGTATCAACCCAGGTAATATTGGTAGTGAAGATCGTATCCGCCAAGTTGTTGATTGTGCTCGTCACAACAATATTCCTATTCGTATTGGCGTAAATGGTGGTTCACTTGAAAAAGATATTCAAGAAAAATATGGTGAACCTACACCTGAAGCGTTAGTTGAATCAGCAATGCGCCATGTGGATATTCTTGATAGATTGAATTTTGAACAATTCAAGGTCAGTGTAAAAGCCTCTGATGTTTTCCTTGCGGTTGACTCTTATCGCTTATTAGCAAAGAAAATAGATCAACCTTTGCATCTTGGGATCACAGAAGCCGGAGGCGCAAGAGCGGGATCAGTTAAATCTGCAATCGGTCTTGGGATCTTATTATCAGAAGGTATCGGCGATACACTAAGGATCTCATTAGCGGCCGATCCGGTTGAAGAAGTTAAAGTCGGCTTTGATATTCTTAAATCTTTACGTATTCGCTCTCGCGGTATTAACTTTATTGCTTGTCCAACATGTTCACGCCAAGAATTTGATGTGATTGGAACAGTTAATGAATTAGAACAGCGTTTGGAAGATATCATCACACCTATGGATGTTTCTATTATTGGTTGCGTGGTTAATGGGCCGGGTGAAGCTGAAGTTTCAACGTTAGGTGTAACAGGTGCTAAAACCCGCAGTGGTTTTTATGAAGATGGCGTAAGACAAAAAGAACGTCTTGATAATGGTAATATGATTGATTTATTAGAAGCGAAAATCCGTGCTAAAGCGTCAATGCTTGATGATAGTATGCGTATAAATATAAATCAGTTGGATAAATAATACTCAAAAAACAGGCTCATTAATCAATGAGCCTGTTTTACTCTTGATTTCACATTGAATACTGATTGATTTCGCTTCTATAATCAGCCTAACAATCAACTAATAACTATTAGAGAAGAAAAGTGGCACAAAAAATCCAAGCCATTCGTGGTATGAACGACTATCTACCTGCTGACACTCGTGTATGGCAGAAAATTGAAAATACGCTAAAACAAATTTTGGCTGGTTACGGCTTTAGTGAAATCAGAACACCTATCGTAGAGCATACCCCTCTATTTCAGCGAGCAATTGGTGAAGTTACCGATGTTGTTGAAAAAGAAATGTATACTTTTACCGATCGTGGTGAAGATGCACAAAGCCTGACATTACGTCCAGAAAATACTGCGGGCTGTGTACGTGCAGGTATCGAACATGGTTTGCTTTACAATCAAGAACAGCGTTTATGGTATTTAGGGCCTATGTTCCGTTACGAGCGTCCTCAAAAAGGTCGTTATCGTCAATTCCATCAGTTAGGTGCAGAAGTCTTTGGTCTACAAGGTCCAGACATTGATGCTGAGTTAATTATGTTAACGGCGCGCTGGTGGAAAGCATTAGGTATTTCAGAACACGTAACATTAGAACTTAACTCTATTGGTTCGTTAGAAGCACGTGCTAAATACCGTGAAGCGTTAGTTGCCTTTTTAGAACAGCATGTTGACCAGTTAGATGAAGACTGCAAACGTCGTATGTATTCTAATCCATTGCGCGTTTTAGACTCAAAAAATCCAGAAATTCAGACTTTATTGAATGATGCGCCTGAACTTTTTGATTATCTTGATGACGAATCAAGAGCGCACTTTGATGGTCTT
This sequence comes from Proteus sp. G2300, assembly GCF_009915965.1. NCBI lineage: Bacteria > Pseudomonadati > Pseudomonadota > Gammaproteobacteria > Enterobacterales > Morganellaceae > Proteus > Proteus sp. G2300. Next base: position 275,266 of record NZ_JAABNK010000024.1, on the reverse strand, counting down.
TGTGCATTATTAGATGCTGTAGGTATTACATATCGTGTTAACCAGCGCTTAGTGCGCGGTTTAGATTATTATAACCGTACTGTTTTCGAGTGGGTTACCAGCGCATTAGGTTCACAAGGTACCGTTTGTGCCGGTGGACGTTATGATGGACTTGTAAAGCAACTTGGCGGGCATCCAACACCAGCAGTTGGTTTTGCAATGGGTATGGAGCGCATGATTTTATTAGTTCAAGCGGTTAACCCTGAATTTGTTGCAGATACCAATGTGGCTGATGTTTATCTTGCTTCTTTTGGTGAGAAGAGCCAAAACGCAGCATTAATACTTGCTGAAGAAATTCGTGACCAATTACCCACATTACGTTTAATGACGAATCATGGTAATGGTAACTTTAAAAAGCAGTTAGGGCGTGCAGATAAACAAGGCGCTAAAATTGCGCTGATTTTAGGCGAAGATGAAATTAATGCCGGCACCGTTGCAGTGAAAGATTTGCGTTCAGGAGAACAAACAATCGTTGCTCGTCATGAGCTAGCTCAGCAATTGACTCTGTTATTAGGTTAAGGAGAGACTTGTGGAAGTGTATAGCACCGAAAACGAACAAGTTGATGCAATTAAACAGTTTGTAAAAAATTACGGTTTAACCATTGTTTTAGCCGCAGTTATTGGGTTTGGTGGTGTATTTGGTTGGAAATATTGGCAATCACATCAAACAAATCGTTTACAAGAAAGTGCAAGTGCTTTTGCAACAGTGAGTGAAGCACTCGCAAAACCGACACCAGAAAATATTGCATTAGCTGAAAAATTTGTTACTGACACGAATGATGTTTATGGCGCGTTAGCGTCGTTAGAACTTGCACAAATTGCTATTGATGCTAATGACTTAGTTAATGGTGAACGTCATCTGACAACGGCTGTTGCAAAAGTAAAAAATGATGCATTTGCAGATATGCTTCATCTTCGTTTAGCTCGCGTACAATTAGCATTGGATAAAACTGATGCAGCTTTGATTTCGTTAGAGCAAGTGAAAGGCAAAGCATGGAATGGAATGAAAAATTATATCCGTGGTGATGTATTAGCGAAAAAAGGCGATAACGCAGGTGCTGCAGCAGCCTACCGTAGCGCATTAACCGATGAAAATACGGGTGCTATTCGCTCACTGGTTGAACTTAAACTCAATAATTTATCCAATTAAAGGGATCTTCAGACATGCAACTGCGTAAAACTCTCCTGGTTGGTCTACTAGCATCTGCTTTATTGGCAGGGTGTTCTAGTGAACAGGATAATGTGACAATGTCTCCATTACCTGAGGTGCAGAGCCAATTTACACCTAGAGCTGTTTGGGACAAATCAGTTGGAAATGGTATTGGTAAATACTATTCTCATTTGTCACCAACATGGGATGGCTCAGTTGTCTATGTCGCTGATCGCCATGGCTTAGTTAAAGCGTTAGATTTGGACACAGGGAAAGAGCTCTGGTCACAAGATCTCTCTATCAAAACTGGTTTTCTTTCATCCAATGAATCCGCATTACTTTCTGGTGGATTGACTGTTTCAGGTACTCGTGTTTTTGTGGGAACTGAAAAAGCAAAAGTCTATGCGTTGAATACTGATGATGGTTCTATTGATTGGGAAACCGATGTTGCAGGCGAAGCCATTTCAAAACCTGTTGTTAGCGATGGGTTAGTGCTTATCCATACGAGTAATGGCTTATTGCAAGGATTGGATTTATTAACTGGCGAAATATCATGGACGGTTAACTTAGATACACCATCATTATCTCTTCGTGGTGAATCTGCGCCAGCTGTCGCTTATGGTGCTGCAATTATTGGTGCAGATAATGGACGTGTTAGTGCCGTTGTTCTTTCTCAAGGACAGTTGATTTGGCAACAAAATATTTCACAAATAAAAGGCTCTACTGAAATTAGCCGATTAAGTGACGTGGATATTACACCGATTATTGATGAAAATACCGTATATGCAATGGCGTATAACGGTAACTTAGTTAGCCTTGATATGCGTTCTGGGCAAATTCTTTGGAAACGCGATTTAGGTTCAGTCAATGATATGGTGCTACTAGGTGATACCCTTTACCTTGTTGACCAAAATGACCGTGTTTTATCTGTTCGTAAATCAGATGGTGTGACATTATGGACACAAGAAGATTTGCTACATCGTAATTTAACCGCACCGGCTATTTTTGATGGCTATTTAGTGGTTGGTGATGCAGAAGGTTATCTCCATTGGATTGATACCACGACAGGTAAATTCATTGCACAAAACGAGGTAAATAGCTCCGGTTTATTAAGTCGCCCTCAAGCGGTTCAAGATAAGCTGATGATCCAAGCTCGTGACGGTAAGCTTTACCTTTATAGTCGGTAATTCATTACTGACAAATCTATTTATTTTACGGCTCCTTTAAAGGAGCCGTTTCGTCTTTTTAGTAATTACATGTAAAATGCAATCAGAATTATGATTGTATTTTTATGAGGCATCAAAAAATGATACCCGTTATTGCCTTAGTAGGGCGCCCTAACGTGGGTAAATCCACGTTATTTAATCGACTAACACGCACCAGAGACGCATTAGTTGCTGATTTTCCAGGCCTGACTCGTGACCGTAAATATGGCCGTGCAGAGTTAGAAGGTGAAGAATTTATTATTATTGATACTGGTGGTATTGATGGTGCTGAAGAGGGTGTTGAAACCCATATGGCATCACAATCATTACAAGCAATTCAAGAAGCTGACATTGTATTATTTTTAGTTGATGCGCGTGCCGGTTTAATGCCTGCGGACCAAGGTATTGCTAAACACCTGCGAGGTGTTGAGAAAAAAACATATTTAGTCGCGAATAAAACTGATGGTATTGATATTGATACTGCGTTAGCAGATTTTTATTCCTTAGGTTTGGGTGAAATTTTCCCAATTGCGGCCTCTCATGGTCGTGGTGTTGCTCAATTAATTGAACAAGCATTATTACCTATTACAGGGAAAGTGGTTGAAGAAGAAAAAGAGCTGACGGAAGAAGAAGAAAATGCAGCTTATTGGGCTGCATTAGAAGCAGAACAAGAAGCGCAAGCGTTAGAAGAGGAAGAAGATGACTTCGATCCCTCTACATTACCAGTAAAATTAGCGATTGTTGGTCGTCCTAATGTGGGTAAATCAACACTGACAAACCGTATGCTTGGTGAAGATCGTGTTGTCGTTTACGATATGCCAGGTACAACACGTGACAGTATCTACATTCCTATGGAGCGTGATGATAAAGAATATATCATCATCGATACAGCAGGTGTTCGTAAGCGCGGTAAAGTGAAAGAAACAGTAGAAAAATTCTCTGTTATTAAAACATTGCAAGCCATTGAAGATTCTAACGTTGCATTGTTGGTTATTGATGCGCGTGAAGGTATTTCAGATCAGGATCTCTCATTATTAGGTTATATCTTGAATGCAGGTCGTTCATTAGTGATTGCTGTTAATAAATGGGATGGCATGACACAAGACGATCGTGAACAAGTAAAAGCCATGCTTGATCTTAAGCTGGGCTTTGTTGATTTTGCGCGAGTTCACTTTATTTCTGCACTACATGGCAGTGGTGTAGGTAATCTTTTTGAATCTATTCAAGAAGCTTACGTTTGTGCGACGCGTCGCGTAGGCACATCAATGCTTACTCGTATCATGAAAATGGCAGAAGATGATCACCAGCCACCAATTGTTCGTGGACGTCGTGTAAAAATGAAATACGCACACGCCGGTGGTTATAATCCACCTGTTGTGGTTATTCATGGTAATCAGGTAACTGATTTACCTGATAGCTATAAGCGTTATTTGATGAACTATTTCCGCCGTACTTTACAAGTCATGGGTACGCCAATTCGTATTCAATTTAAAGAGGGTGAAAACCCTTATGCGGATAAGAAAAATAAATTAACTGTTTCTCAAATGCGTAAACGTAAGCGCTTAATGTCACATTTGAAGAAATCAAAGTAAGTTAATTTAGCATCAAAATAAGAACTGAGTTCAATTTATAATGAGCTCAGTTTTTTTATATCTAAAGATTATTAATTAACTAACATCTTTTCTATGATGAGTTGATCCATGATGGGTTTGTTCATCACTCGTCATTGTCGCTATATTATTTATTACATATTGAATAAAATCCTCAATTACACCAATAAAACTTCTCTTTAATAGAATTAGTAGCTAGTTTTCAAGGAGTTTTAGTTATTGAATTGCTATTTTTCCTGCGTCATAAATTCTTATTTATGATAAAACTAACCATGGTTCATGGAGTGATAAATTTTAAAGTGACTAAGGGTTATGGCGTCTCGTATTTCATAAATAATTAATTTTACGATTTCAATAAATGCTTAAAATAAGAGTGATTCTTATTTGTTTTAATGAGCCCGCTATCTTGAAAAAATATATTATTACTGTGTCTGTTTTTGTTCTTTCATCTTGTGCTACCCCAGAAAAGTGGGAAGCAAACACCATCACCCCCTCTCCTTTCGAGATTGCTAAAAATATGTGTATGCAAGAAGCTAAAGTGCGATTTCCCGCTAGATATGTGGCTTCACGTCATCCTTCTTTTGCTCCAATGAGAATAAATGGTAAAGATATTCCAAGTTCAGGAGCAGGAACTTCTTTTCCTTCTGATGCTAATCAATGGCAACGTAGGGATTATTTTAATACCTGTATGAGAGGGGAAGGCTGGGAAAATAAAAACAAAGTCACAGGATTACTGGCTTTTTTGTTTAATTAATTTTAGAAAATAATTTTACATTTCTCGTTTTATTTCAGTAAAGCCACTTGCTAAAGTGGCTCTATATTTAATGATTTATTGCCTTTATACCCACTCTTTTTGGATCAAAAAGTTACTGTATAGTTTTGCTTCTGGAGTATCTGGCTCGGGCGAATAATCATATTCAAAACGGACTAAAGGTGGCATAGACATTAAGATTGACTCTGTTCTTCCTCCACTTTGTAGCCCAAATAATGTCCCTCTATCCCACACCAAATTAAACTCAACATAGCGACCACGGCGATAGAGTTGGAATTGGCGCTCACGCTCTCCCCAAGGCATAGATTTGCGTTTTTCAACTATCGGTAAATAAGCATCAAGATAACCAAGGCCGACACGTTGGACAAACTCGAAACAATGGTCAAAATCTGGCGTATTTAAATCATCAAAGAAAAGTCCGCCCACACCACGGGGTTCGTTGCGGTGTTTAATATAAAAGTAATCATCACACCATTTTTTATAACGTGGGTAATAATCTTTACTAAAAGGGGTACAAACGGATTTAGCAACTTTATGCCAATGAATGACGTCTTCTTCAAATCCATAATAAGGTGTTAAATCAAAGCCTCCGCCAAACCACCAAATGGGCTCTTCGCCTTCTTTTTCAGCAATAAAAAAGCGTACATTAGCATGAGAGGTTGGAATATAAGGATTAAGTGGATGAATAACTAATGAAACACCCATGGCTTGAAAACGACGTCCTGCTAATTCGGGGCGATGTGCTGTCGCAGATTTAGGGAGTGATTCACCATAAACATGTGAAAAATTAACACCCGCTTGTTCAAAAAGTGCGCCATGGGTTAACACGCGAGTACGGCCTCCGCCTCCTTCTTTTCTTTCCCAATTATCTTGCTGAAAGGTCGCTTTTTGGTCTATGTTTTCAATAGCGCGACAAATCGAATCTTGTAGCGATAAGAAAAATTTCTTAACGTGATGAATATCAGGTAAATTCATAATAACCTATAATTTTTATCATATTTATTAGAAATAAAGTTCCGTATTATCTATGTTCTCATTTTCAAGTTGATTCATAAACCAAACAAGCGATAATAAATTCAGATTTATGTGAACAATAATAGGCAAAACCATGGAAATACGTGTATTTCGCCAAGATGATTTTGAGGCAATCATTACACTTTGGGAGCGTTGCGACTTAATCTCGCCAGAGAATGATCCCGAAATTGATATTGAAAGAAAAATAAACCATTCACCTGACTTATTTCTGATTGCAGAAGTGGCCGGTGAACTTGTGGGCAGTGTGATGGGGGGCTACGATGGTCATCGTGGATCTTTATACTATTTAGGCGTTCATCCAGACTTTCGTGGCAGGGGCATTGCGAATGCATTGATCTCTCGATTAGAGAAAAAACTGATCGCGAAAGGATGCCCACAAATTACATTAGTTGTACCTGAAGAAAATGATGCAACGATTTGTATGTTCGAAAAATTGTTGTATGAAGATCAAAACCAAGAAAGCACAACTTATACTAAACGGTTAATTGTCGATCAGGATTTCGATCTCTAACTCTGTAATAAGCCCTCGATGTTTGAGGGTTATTCTTATTTTTGTGTTTTTTTTTCTCTATTCCTATTCATGCACGTCATTCTCTTATTTTATCCATAAAATCTGATATTACTTTTACTGTGGAACAAATGAAGATATAGAGGGTCGTAACTAGGCTTTCTTTTTCATGGGGTATTTGGCGTTAAATTAAGTAATGCTTTGTTATGCCAATTTATTGTGGGTGGTTTTGCCTGATGATTGAGGTGAAGTAAAGAGTAAGATAAGGTGTGTCTAATAACATTATTATCTGTTTAATAAGTGATGAAAAAGTTTAACGGAGAAACAAATGATGCCTAAGTTTTGGTTGCCCTTGTGTTTAAGCACAAGCGTTCTGCTATTAAGTGGCTGTTCATCCATGGGAGGAATGTCTTTTTCAGCGCTAAATCCGATGAACTGGTTTTCAAATGATACGCTAACCGTTTCTGCTAATGGATTGGGTCATATTACAAGTTCAACAAAAATAACTGAAAATGATATTAAGAATGAGCTAGGGAGCCGTTTTCATTATCGTGAAGGAATGGAAATGCAAGGTAGTGATATTATCGTTGTTGTTCAAGGTCTAGAAGATAATAAAATCCAAGTAGCTTTCTACGGTAAAGAAAAAGGGACTGTTGAAAAAATAGACGTTTTTGATGCAAAAGCCACAACAGATTGGGGTACTACAATGGGGACACCCTTTAAAGATATCTATAAAAAAGCGTTTGGTGTATGTAGCAAAGGCCCTAAAGATGAAAAACAAAGAACCATTTTATGCCAATCAGAACAAGCTAAATCAGTGAGTTATGTTTTTAGCGGACAGTGGGATGGTCCAGATGGGTTAATGCCACCTGATGAAGTTTTATCTAATTGGACATTGACGCAAATTATTTGGCAAAACAAATCACCTTCACGCTATTCCCTATAATATAAGGAAGATTTTATAATCAGACTGTCTGATATTTGTTAAAAGGCAAATCTTCGGGAAAAAACATTCGATATAATTAGCTTTATTCCGAGCGTTTTGATTATTGATTAGGGAAGCAATATGTCTCATGCACAAAGTGGCATTTTAGTCGCACATAGTAAATTTGGTCTTTTTATTGAAGCAATGGTCGTGGGTGAATTAGACTCTCTGCGTGAAGGATGTCAAAAATTCATGCAATCATTATCTGATTTACAAAAGCAATTTCCTGATGCATCACTAGGTGCAGTTATCGCATTTGGCTCAGATCTTTGGAAAAGACTGTCAGATGAAAATAGTGCACCAGAACTAAAACCTTTTCGCCCTTTAGGTAAAGGTTTAGCACCTGCAACACAACGTGATCTTCTTATTCATATTCAATCAATGCGTCATGATGTGAATTTCTCATTAGCACAAGCTGCAATCGCCGCTTTTGGTGATGCGATTAAAGTTGAAGAAGAAATTCATGGTTTCCGCTGGATAGAAGAACGTGATTTAAGTGGATTTATTGATGGAACAGAAAATCCACAAGATGATGAACGTTATGGGGTTGCACTAATCAATGACGGTGTTGATGCTGGTGGTAGTTATGTTTTAGTTCAGCGTTATGAGCATAACCTGAAAAAATGGGCTCGTTTTAGTGAATCAGATCAAGAAAAAATGATCGGTCGTACTAAAAAAGACAGCGTTGAGCTTGAAGAATCTGAGCGTAATGTAACATCTCATGTTTCTCGTGTTGTGATTGAAGAAGATGGTGAAGAATTAGCCATTTTACGTCACAGCCTACCTTATGGTACAGCAAGCGGTAAACATGGTTTATATTTCCTAGCTTACTGTGGTCGTTTATATAACATCGAGCAGCAACTATTGAGTATGTTTGGGGAATTAGATGGCAAACATGACGATCTATTGCGCATGAGTAAACCTGTAACAGGAAGTTATTATTTCGCACCTTCTTATGAAGTATTAAAAGCACTGTAATCATTATTTAGTGCTCAATAAGTTTTTATGGATAAAATGCCTGCTTTTAAAGCAGGCATTTTTGTCTGAATTTTTTTCACGTTAATGGCAATTGATGCAAATTTAATTAATTAGCTTGAGTTCTATTCATTTTTAATAGCTTATAGTTATATCAAATAACAAAAGCTAACTACACTGTTATAAATAAAGTCGATAGAGTAACCATTAGAATAAAACTTACAATGATGGGTACTTTTGATGAAGAAAAACACAATTAGAACCTTTGCATTACAAGCAACCGCAGCATTGTCTTTGGTTGTTAGTAGTTATGCTGGGGCTGCTCAATTACTTAATAGCTCTTACGATATCGCAAGAGAGTTATTCACACAGCTAAATAGCGATTTTAAAACGCAATGGGATGCTCAACATCCTGATGATAAAGTCACCATCAAACAATCACATGCAGGCTCATCTAAGCAGGCACTTGCGATATTACAAGGTTTACCCGCAGATGTAGTGACCTATAACCAAGTTACAGATGTGCAAATTCTGCATGATAAAGGCAAATTAATTCCTGCTGATTGGCAACAACGCCTTCCTAATAATAGCTCGCCTTATTATTCCACTATGGCGTATTTAGTACGCAAAGGAAATCCAAAGAACATTACTTCATGGGAAGATTTAACGCGTGAAGATGTCAAAGTGGTTTTCCCTAATCCTAAAACATCAGGTAATGGTCGATATACCTATTTAGCTGCATGGGGAGCTTTTGAAAAAGCTTATGGCAATGATGAGAAGACACAAGAAGCGATGAAGAAATTCCTCAAAAATGTTGAGGTATTTGATACTGGAGGACGTGGTGCAACAACTTCTTTTATCGAACGCGGACTGGGGGATGTTCTGATCAGTTTTGAATCTGAAGTGAATAATATTTGCCAGCAATATGGTGAAGATGAATATCAAGTTATTGTGCCACCCGTAGATATTCTAGCTGAGTTTCCAGTCGCTTGGATTGATAAAAATGTGCAACGTAATGACACAGAAACATTGGCAAAAACTTACCTCAATTATTTATACAGTCCTAAAGCACAAGAGATCATCACGCAATTTAATTATCGCGTAAATGATAAAGCGGTCATGGCGCAAAAATCCGCACAGTTCCCAGCAACATCATTATTTACGATTGAAGAGGTATTTGGTGACTGGAATAACGTGATGAAAACACATTTCACGACAGATGGCATGCTTGATAAGTTGTTAGCGCAAGGACGTCAATAATGTTTATTACAGCCAGCAAACGGGTATTACCAGGATTTGGATTAAGTTTAGGTGGAACACTGTTTTACACCTGCTTGATCTTACTGTTACCAATGAGTGCGCTGGTTGTACAACTTTCTGATATGAGTTGGTCTCAGTATTGGGCGGTAATAACGCATCCCCAAATTGTGGCTGCCTATAAAGTCACATTACTCGCAGCAGGCGTTGCCAGTATTTTTAATGCAGTATTCGGTATGTTGCTTGCGTGGATCATTACTCGTTACCGTTTTCCAGGTAGACAACTGCTTGATGGTTTAATGGATTTACCTTTTGCTTTGCCTACGGCTGTTGCTGGCCTCACGCTTGCGACGCTTTTTTCAACACAAGGTTGGTACGGTTTTGTATTGGATAAATTTGATATCAAAGTTATTAATACATGGATTGGGATAGCTGTTGCGATGGCTTTTACCAGTTTACCTTTTGTTGTAAGAACCGTTCAGCCAGTGCTTGAAGAATTAGGTCCTGAGTATGAAGAAGCTGCTGAAACGCTAGGGGCAAGTCGTTGGCAAACTTTTCGTAAGGTTGTATTACCCGAGTTATCACCAGCACTAATCGCAGGAACTGCACTCTCTTTTACGCGCAGTTTGGGAGAGTTTGGTGCTGTGATTTTTATTGCTGGCAATATTGCATGGCAAACAGAAGTCGTCTCCTTGATGATTTTTATTCGATTACAAGAATTTGATTATCCTGCGGCAAGTGCCGTTGCTTCTGTGATTTTACTTGTTTCATTAGTCTTACTGTTTTCAATTAATGGATTGCAAAGCCGATTTGGCCAACGGTTGAGGGGGCATTGATGTCAGATATTATGCAACAACGCTCTGTTGATCGTCGTAAAATTGATTGGGTGAAGTGGGGACTAATCCTTACAGGCGTTGTGTTATCCATTTTATTTTTAGTTGTGCCTATTGCGTGGATCTTTATGACCGCGTTTTCAAAAGGTATTGAAATATTTACGGAGAACTTATTGGACAGCGATATGTTACACGCTGTCTGGTTAACCGTACTCATCGCGTTAATTACCGTACCTGTCAATATGTTATTTGGTGTCAGCATGGCATGGCTCGTCACGCGTTTTCGTTTCCCGGGGCGCCAGCTATTAATGACATTGATTGATATTCCATTTGCAGTGTCTCCAGTGGTTGCTGGATTACTTTATCTGCTTTTTTACGGTAGCAATGGATGGGCAGGACAATGGTTATCTCAGTTTGATATCCAACTTATGTTCTCATGGCCAGGAATGGTATTAGTTACGGTATTTGTCACTTGTCCTTTTGTGGTGAGAGAACTGGTACCAGTGATGATGAGCCAAGGCAGTCAAGAAGATGAAGCCGCCGTGTTATTGGGAGCGAGCGGTTGGAAAATGTTTTGGCGAGTGACGTTACCAAATATTCGCTGGGCATTGTTATATGGCGTGGTATTAACCAACGCTAGGGCCATCGGTGAATTTGGTGCAGTTTCTGTGGTTTCTGGTGCTATTCGTGGCGAAACCTATTCATTACCGTTACAAGTTGAATTACTGCATCAAGATTACAATACCGTTGGGGCATTTACTGCGGCTGCATTACTCGCCATGATGGCGATATTCACCTTAATGTTTAAAAGTGCATTGCAATGGCATTTAGCTCGTCAGCAATGACATCATATTTTCACAAAGTAGAGGCAAAATATGAGTATTGAAATTAATAGTGTCACAAAATATTTTGATCGCACTGAAGTGTTGCATGATGTCAACCTTGATGTAGCCTCAGGTGAAATGGTAGCACTGTTAGGACCTTCAGGATCAGGTAAAACAACACTATTACGCATTATTGCAGGGCTTGAACATCAAACCCAAGGAAGTATTCGTTTCGAAGAGGAAGATGTTAGCCGATTACATGCGCGAGATCGTAAAGTTGGTTTTGTTTTTCAGCACTATGCACTGTTTCGTCATATGACGGTATTTGAGAATATCGCCTTTGGTTTAACTGTATTACCTCGACGAGAGCGACCTAATAAAGAAGTTATCCATAAAAAAGTGCAACAGTTGCTAGAGATGATCCAGTTGCCTCATTTAGCACAACGTTATCCAGCACAATTATCAGGCGGGCAAAAACAGCGTGTTGCTTTAGCAAGAGCTTTAGCTGTTGAACCTCAAATCTTACTACTAGATGAGCCTTTTGGTGCTTTAGATGCCAAAGTAAGAACTGAATTACGTCGTTGGTTACGGGAGCTTCATGAAGAGCTTAAATTTACCAGTGTCTTTGTCACTCATGATCAACAAGAAGCAATGGAAGTCGCTGATCGTATCGTGATTATGGGAAATGGTAAAATAGAGCAAGTAGGGACACCACAAGAAGTATGGCAATCACCTAAAAGTCGCTTTGTTTTAGAATTTTTAGGTGATGTGAATCATCTAAAAGGTGAAATTAATGGTGCTCAATTACAGATTGGGGGATATCACCTGCCATTATCTGTGACACCGCTTTATCAAGGTTCTGTTGATGTATTTTTACGTCCTTGGGAAATTGCATTAAGTGTACATGCTAATAGTGTTTGTCGATTGCCGGTTAAGGTTATTGAGGTATCACCAAAAGGGCATTATTGGCAGTTAATTTTACAGCCATTAGGATGGAGCGAAACACCTATTACCGCGGTCTGGAATGAAATTTCTTCGGTGCCAACAAAAGGAAATACCTATTATATGGGAGGTGCCCAAGCTCGTTTATATAAGGGGGATACTCCCTTAAATACGGTATCGTTAGCCTATACCGCCTAGTTCTACTATTAAGAGATCGCTTTATCTCACTCTTTTTCACCCATGCTTATTTCTGGCATGGGTGTTTTGGTTTCTATGAACGTGAAAAGACTTATCGAATTACATTAATATTATTGCGTTAATAAGTTAAATGTGATTTCTTCATTAATACAGACAAACAAATGAGCAGGGACTTATTGTGGCAGGGTTAGAACAATTTATTGGTAATACACCATTAGTCAAATTACAACGACTTACACAAGAGGTAGACGCTGAAATATGGGTTAAGCTTGAAGGTAATAACCCTGCAGGTTCAGTAAAAGACAGAGCAGCATTATCGATGATTGAACAAGCGGAATTACGTGGTGAAATAAAACCGGGTGATACGCTGATTGAAGCAACCAGTGGTAATACAGGTATTGCTTTAGCGATGATTGCGGCGGTAAAAGGCTACCGTTTAAAACTGTTAATGCCGGAGAATATGAGTAAAGAGCGTCAAGCTTCTATGCAAGCTTATGGTGCAGAGCTTATTTTAGTGAGCCGTGAAATCGGTATGGAAGGTGCGCGAGATCTCGCACAACAGATGGAACAACAGGGTGAAGGGAAGGTATTAGACCAATTTAATAACCCAGATAATCCAAGAGCTCATTTTATTTCTACTGGTCCTGAGATTTGGCAACAAACACAGGGTCGTATTACGCATTTTGTTTCGAGTATGGGAACAACAGGTACGATCACGGGTGTGGGAAGTTACTTAAAAACACAATCTGATAGCGTGCAAGTTATTGGCCTTCAGCCTGAAGAGAAAAGTCAAATTCCAGGTATTCGTCGTTGGTCACCTGCTTATTTGCCGGGAATTTTTAAAAAAGAGCTGGTGGATAGGGTGATAGATATGTCACAAATCGAAGCAGAATCAACGATGCGCCTTTTAGCAAGTCAAGAGGGTATCTTCTGTGGTGTAAGTTCTGGAGGCGCTGTTGCTGGCGCTCTGCGCGTTGCAAAAGAAAATCCAGGCGCCGTGATTGTAGCGATTGTGTGTGATAGGGGAGATCGTTATTTGTCGACGGGTGTTTACTCGTCATAATTCAAGTTGTAGCGTTGTTGACTGCTTTCATTCGCACTAGTCACATACTGATGTATGCTCCTAGCGACTCATTTACTTGTTGCTTAGCTATACCTTGAATTATTTAGAGTAATAACATCGTCGAATGCGTTAGAGTATTTTTTGTTTTTAGGTTTTTGAATAAATAAAAAAACCGCCACATAGGGTGGCGGTTTTAATAGAGAACATAACAGAAGATTATTTTTTAATCTGAATAATAACGGTTTCACCAACAGTAACTGGGCCTGTCATTTTGGTTAAACCTTGAATTTCATCCATATTAGAAATAACAACAGGCGTTAGAACTGATTTTGCTTTTTCTTCTAATACAGCCAGGTCAAATTCTAAAATAGTATCACCTACTTTTACTTGCTGCCCTTCTTCAGCGATACGTTTAAATCCTTCGCCTTTCAGTTCAACAGTGTCAATACCGAAGTGGACAAATAACTCGATACCGTTGTCAGACTCAATAGAGAAAGCATGGTTAGTCTCGAAAATTTTACCGATAGTACCATCGACTGGTGCAACAATTTTATTACCAGCAGGTTTGATAGCAATACCGTCACCTACGATTTTTTCAGCGAAAACAACATCAGGAACATCTTCGATATTGACAATTTCACCTGAAAGTGGTGCAACAATATCAATCGTGCCACTGCCTTTCTTTTCCTCTGAAACCAGTGATTTTAATTTATCAAACAGACCCATGAATCTTCTCCTAATTATTTTAGTTGGGACCGGGCTCTGGCTAATGTGATTAGCACAGTGTTTTTTCTTTAGTAAAAGTTTCTACTAAGTCCATTAATTCCTTTGCAGTAGGCTGAGCAAGTGCTTGCTCTGCTAGTGCTCTTGCATCATCGTAATTCGCATTGCGGATCACTTTTTTGATGCGAGGAATTGATATAGCACTCATACTAAACTCATCTAATCCCATGCCTAGAAGTAGCAACGTTGCTCGCTCATCCCCAGCAAGTTCACCACACATTCCAGTCCATTTACCTTCAGCATGTGATGCATCAATCACCTGTTTTATCAGGTTAAGTACGGCAGGTGACATCGGATTATATAGATGAGATATCAGCTCATTTCCACGGTCTACAGCCAGAGTATATTGTGTTAGATCGTTAGTCCCAATACTGAAAAAGTCAACTTCTTTTGCCATATGGCGAGCCATAACGGCAGCCGCGGGGGTTTCTACCATGACACCGACTTCGATGGACTCATCAAAAGCTTTGTTTTCTTCACGAAGTTGGCTTTTCAATATTTCAAGTTCTGCTTTCAATGCTCGGATCTCTTCAACAGAGATAATCATTGGAAACATAATGCGTAGTTTACCAAAAGCAGATGCTCTTAAGATAGCACGTAATTGCGAATGAAGGATCTCTTTACGGTCAAGACAAATACGAATTGCACGCCAACCTAAGAATGGGTTCTCTTCTTTGGGTAGGTTCATGTAAGGTAAGTCTTTATCGCCACCAATATCCATAGTACGAATAATAACCGCTGGGCTACCTACTGCTTCTGCTACCGCTTTATAGGCTTGGAATTGCTCATCTTCTGTTGGTAAAGAGTCTCTATCCATAAATAAAAACTCAGTACGATACAGACCAACGCCTTCAGCACCGTTACGCTCGGCACCGGCAACATCACGGACTGTACCAATATTAGCGCAAACTTCGACTTGGTGCCCATCAAGTGTAATGGCGGGTAAATCTTTGAGTTTGGCTAATTCTTCTTTTTCGTGTAGATACTCTTCTTTGATAATTTTTAATGCTTCGAGTTCTTCGTCGGATGGATTAATGATGATTTTGTTATTAATTGCATCAAGAACAAGATAATCGTCTTTTTTAATGGTTTGTGTAGCATTAGATGTGCCCACGATGGCAGGGATTTCTAATGAACGTGCCATGATAGAGGTGTGTGATGTTCTACCCCCTAAGTCAGTGATAAAACCTAATACATTGTCTAAGCTGAGTTGTGCGGTTTCTGAAGGGGTTAGGTCTGTCGCCACTAAAATCACTTTTTCTGAGATAGCACTCAAATCGATAATTGGCATTTCTAAAATATTACGCATTAAGCGTTTACCAATATCACGAACGTCGGCAGCACGTTCTTTTAAGTATTCATCGTCTAAAGCTTCTAAGGCAGTTGCTTGATCTTCAATAACAGATTGAACTGCGGCTTCAGCCGTTTTTTTGTCACTCTTGATGAGAGTGATAATTTCTTGCTCTAACTCTTCATCTTCTAGCAACATGATATGGCCTTCAAAAATCTCGGCTTTATCCGCACCAAGATTTTTTTCAGCACGCTCTTTAATGATTTCTAGTTGTTGTGCAGATTTGTTGCGACCATCTTTAAAGCGTTCGATTTGATTCTCAATTTCATCACTTTGGATCTTACGTTGGCTAATGATGATGGGTTCTTCTTTTAGGAGAAGGGTTTGACCAAATGCGATACCGGGTGATGCTAAAATTCCTGAAATCATAATTTATCCTACGACTTGCTGGTGATAATCTTAAAAGAATAGGATTGCAAAATACTGTTGTTTTAAAATCATCATTGGAAGTTAACTCCCCTGAATGGTTTCAGGGGAATAAATACTGTGCTAATACTTAATTGCGAATTATTCTAATTCCGCCATTAATTTTACCAGTGCTTCAACGGCTTGCTTTTCATCTTCGCCTTCAGCAGAGATAGTCACTACAGTACCTTGGGTCAAACCTAAAGTTTGTAATTTAAAAAGACTCTTAGCACTAGCAGATTTACCACTAGAGATAAGAGTGATATCAGAAGAGAACGTTTTGGCTTCTTTTACAAATTGTGCCGCAGGACGAGTATGTAAGCCGTTTGGTGCTGTAATAGTAACTTCTTGCTGGTACATAGGATTTTTTTCCTTTTATAACTCAATTGTTCACATTAAGTCAGGACTTAGTAAGTGTAGATGAATTTGTCCTGCTTTGCGTAGCAATATCAGATAATATTAAGTCATGATGTGTCATCTGATAAAAATAGTGTTCAGGAAAATAAAAGAGTGTAATTTTATCATCTCGATTATTTTCTGATTAATTTCGACCTTCGAAATAATTAATTGATTAAATACTAAACTCGAAGGAATAAATCACCTATCTGGATGACAAAGTTTGATCTCTACCACAAAAAAAGCACCTTTAAGGTGCTTTTTTAATAAATATTTTACAATTGAGATGATGCG
Source organism: Proteus sp. G2300 (assembly GCF_009915965.1). Classification (NCBI taxonomy): domain Bacteria; kingdom Pseudomonadati; phylum Pseudomonadota; class Gammaproteobacteria; order Enterobacterales; family Morganellaceae; genus Proteus; species Proteus sp. G2300. The sequence goes on along the minus strand of NZ_JAABNK010000024.1, from coordinate 258,641 downwards.
ATTTAGCTATCAGAAATATCAGCAAAAAGTGGGGTACTTAAATATCGCTCACCTGAAGAAGGCAAAATTACCACGATTTCTTTGTTGGCAAATTCGGGTTCTTTTGACAATTTTACGGCTGCCGCAATTGCTGCTCCAGAAGAAATACCCGCTAAAATACCTTCTTTGGTCATTAATTCTCGCGCAGTGTCAAAAGCTTCTTCGTTTGTGATCTGAATCACGCGATCCAGTAACGATAAATCTAGGTTTTCAGGGATAAAACCGGCACCAATACCTTGGATTTTATGAGGGCCTGGTTTAATTGCTTCACCCGCTAAGGCTTGTGTAATAACAGGAGAACCAGTTGGTTCAACAGCAACCATTGTCACCGCTTTGCCTTTAGTTTTTTTCAAGTAACGGCCAATTCCCGTAATCGTACCACCAGTACCGACACCTGCAATCACCGCACCGACTTCACCATCAGTGTCGCTCCAAATTTCAGGGCCTGTGGTTTTCTCATGAATTTCAGGGTTAGCTGGATTACTAAATTGCTGTAGCAAAAGATAACGACTAGGATCGCTATCACGAATTTCATTGGCTTTATCGATAGCTCCTTTCATGCCTTTTGCGCCATCAGTGAGTACTAAGTTGGCACCTAGTGCTTTGAGTAGTTTTCGACGTTCAACACTCATGGTGTCAGGCATGGTTAAGGTTAATTTGTATCCGCGTGCAGCTGCAACATAAGCAAGTGCAATCCCTGTATTGCCACTTGTTGGCTCTACAAGCTCAACACCTTCTGTTAGGATGCCTTTTTTTTCTGCATCCCAAATCATGTTGGCACCGATGCGGCATTTCACACTAAAGCTTGGGTTACGAGATTCCACTTTAGCTAGAATGTTACCATTTCCGAAATGCTTTAAGCGAATTAAGGGAGTGTGTCCAATAGTTTGCGAGTTGTCTTCGAAAATCTTGCTCATTTTTATCCTCGGTACATGATTTTTTATAAGGTCAGATGAAATTACCATACGCCATCAAGACAAAGATGGAAATAAGCTTTATGAATATCCTTATAACTTTTTCTTCTTTTTATTCCAAATGGTTCTAATCAAGGGCGAGTGAGTAGATTCACAAATTAATAAATCAAGAGATGTACAGTATATTAATGGTTGATAATCTATTTTTAACTAAGTTCATTGTAAATACAGGGGTCATAATGGAAACGATAGAAGAGTTGATTACTGCACTTGAACTCGCTGTACCTGAATTAGACACACAAGCATTGCGTGAAAGTTTACCAGAGTCTGATGCTCAAGAAGATGTACTCAATTGGTTATACGAGTCACTCTCTGCACAAGGGTTAATGGATTATGTTGAATGGACAGAATATTTTGGTGATATCCCTGATTTGAAGTCGTTAGAACAAATCTCTTTTTCTGAATCCCCCGGCGCATTGATTTTATCTGAAGTTGAAAAAATCAATTGGGATGAGGCGAGTGCTGATCCTTATATGCTACCTTATGAATTACCTTATCTGGAATATATTAATCACTTTTTAGTAGAACAAGAATTACGGCTAGTGGATCTTACTCCATTTGAAAATGCGTATATTTTCTGTATTCGAAATGACGACGAGCTCATTGAAAAATTAGATAGCGCTTTAAATATTTTTGAAATGGGCATTAATGAGCGCGAGCCTATGGATAGGGAAGAAACAAAAGATTATATCCGCTCACTCATTGAGTAATATGCACAATGGTTAAAAATGCCAATGAGTGTTTTTAAACATAATCTATAAAATAAAACCCCGCTTTAAATAAACGGGGTTTTTCAACATTATCGATAAGTAGCTAAATAAAGCTTACCACTGTCCTTCTTGTGTATGTTGTTTGCGATAACGGTCGCACCACATTGCTGTTGCACCACAAATAGCGACAGGCATGATAACTAAATTTAGAATAGGGATCATGGTGAAAATATTAATAATCATACCAAATTGAAGATTATTCCATTTGTCCTGTTTGAGTGAAGATTTCATCGTTGCGAATGAAATTTTATGGTTATCAAACGGGAAGTCATTATATTGAATTGCCATCATCCAGGCACCAAAAGCAAACCATAAAATAGGGGCAACGGTTTGTCCGACAACTGGGATAAAATAGAGTAATAACAAGACAATAGCGCGAGGTAAATAATAAGCTATTTTAATTAACTCACGTTTTAAAATACGTGGAACATCTTTCAAAATACCTGTAATACCAGTGTCTGGCGGTGTAATACCGGTTATTTGACCTTCCAGTTTTTCAGCCAATAAGCCATTAAAAGGGGAGGCAATAATATTGGCTAAGGTGCTAAAGAAATAAGTGAACACCAATAAAATAAAAATAACGGATAATGGCCAAATTAAATAACTTAGCCATTGTAACCAATCAGGGACTTTTTCCATCATCCAATTGACCATGCCACCTATTTGACCATATAACCACCAAAAGGCACTTCCGAGAATAATAATATTGGCAAGTAGGGGTAAGATAACAAAACGTTTTAGCCCTTTGCGTGTAATTAAACGCCAACCAAGAGCAAAATAATGAAATCCATTTAAATTTTTATTCGTTTCTGTCAAATTTGTCATACTTCCTATTCTCTCCAATGAGGGCAAGCTAGTATCATATAGGGAGATAATCAGCCTTACTAGTCATGAATTGTCTAAAAAATGTGCATAAGAGATTGAAGTGTGTATCTTTGTGACAAGAAAATTAAGTATTGGCTTGCACTTATGAGCGTTGGCAAATACTCTTAGTAAAAAGTAATATTTGCCAACGTGGCTATTAAACCTCAAGACAACAGAGATAGAAATGATGCAGCAAAATTTGCGTCTGATATTAATCGTTGTTGGTGCGATTTTAATCATAGCTTTGTTATTACACGGCTTATGGATTGGTCGAAAAGAGCGTTCTAAGCTTTTCCGTAATCGCCCAGTAAAACGTCAGAAACAGAATTATCAGTCAGATGAGAACGATGACGAACCACAATATGCTGAGGTTAGTCATCAGACATCAACTTTGTCCTCTACTGAAAAACGGGAGAGTGAGCCACCGATAAAATCGGAGTCTCTACATGAACCTGAATTTTCGGTGGCTGATAGAGATCCATTAATGTCTGAAAACCAAGCAAAAGGGCATTCTAACGAGACATCATTACAACAAGAGCCAAGTCTTGGTGTATTTGATGTTATTGAAAAAGAGTCTGCACCTGTTGTCAGGGATGAGCCAATACAAGCATCTGTGGCTAATGTTGCGAGTGAGATAAAATCACCCGGTAATACAGTAAGTCCATCGGTGAGTTCAGAGCCTTCGATTTCAGAGACAACGGCCCATGTAACTCCTGTTGAGACTGAGGCTTCGGATTATGCTCCGGATGAAGAGCCAAAAGCGGGATCTGAGCCATCGGCAGAAATCGCAGAGAAAGAGCTGGTTATTGTCTTAAACGTGAGTGCACACCATGGTCAAATGTTGGATGGCGAAGTATTGATGCAAAGTATTATGCAAGCTGGATTCCAGTTTGGAGAAATGAATATTTTCCATCGTCACCTTAATCCAACAGCTAATGGCCCTGTTTTGTTTAGCTTAGCGAATATGGTGAAGCCGGGAACCTTTGACATTGATACGATGGCTGAATTAACCACGCCAGGTGTCTCTATGTTTATGATGGTGCCGTCTTATGGTGATGCTAATCAAAACTTTAAATTGATGTTACTGACGGCTCAACGTATAGCATCTGATGTGGGAGGGGTTGTGCTTGATGATGAACGCAAACTCTTAACGCCACAAAAAATCGAGCTTTATAAATCTAAAATTCGCAGGACACTAGATTTAAATCAATAGTTTCTATCTGTAAAAAAGCCCCCGCTTGCGGGGGTTTTTCTTCTTTGGTGATAAATCATGAATAAAAACATTCAACAAAAAATTGATAAACTTCGCGTTACTTTACGTCACCATGAATATCTTTATCATGTCATGGATGCACCTGAAATACCTGATGCTGAATACGATCGCTTAATGAATGAGCTAAAGGCATTAGAAACTGAATACCCTGAATTAATTACCTCTGATTCCCCTACACAACGTGTTGGGGCATTACCACTCACTGCCTTTGAGCAAGTGAGACATGAAATTCCGATGCTATCTTTGGATAACGCTTTTGATGAAACAAGCTATCAAGCATTTGATAAACGCTTGCGTGATCGATTAAAAAATAGCGAAGAAATAACTTTTTGCTGTGAATTAAAACTTGATGGTCTTGCTGTTAGCTTACTTTATGAAAATGGTGTGTTAGTACAAGCGGCAACGCGTGGGGATGGTACAACAGGGGAAAATATCACTGAAAATGTAAGAACGATTAAAGCTATTCCACTGCGTTTATATGGCGAAAATATCCCTGCTCGTATTGAGATCCGAGGTGAAGTCTTTATGAACGAAAAAGGCTTCGAATATTTAAACGAAGAAGCACGTCGTACAGGAGGGAAAGTATTTGCTAACCCTCGTAATGCGGCCGCGGGATCTTTACGACAACTTGATCCGCGTATCACAGCGAAACGGCCATTAACCTTTTTCTGCTATGGCGTAGGTGTGCTTGAAGGTGGCGAATTACCGACAAGCCATTATGCGCGTTTACAACGATTTAAAGAGTGGGGATTACCTGTTAGTGATGTGGTAAAGCTGTGTACTGGTAGTAAAGCTGTTCTTGAGTTTTATCATCATATAGAAGAGATCCGCCCTAATTTAGGTTTTGATATCGATGGCGTTGTGATTAAAGTGGATGATATTGCTCTGCAAGAAGAGTTGGGTTTTGTTTCAAGAGCACCGCGTTGGGCAATTGCTTATAAATTTCAAGCACAAGAGCAAATGACTATCATTAAAGATGTTGAATTCCAGGTTGGTCGTACTGGCGCAATTACTCCCGTTGCGCGTTTAGAGCCGGTACAAGTTGCTGGTGTTGTTGTGAGTAATGCCACATTACACAATGCCGATGAAATTGAACGTTTAGGAATACGCATTGGCGATACTGTGATTATTCGTCGTGCAGGTGACGTTATTCCTCAGGTTGTTAGTGTGATTGAAGAGAAACGTCCTACCGATGCACAAAAGATTGTTTTTCCAACGCAATGCCCAATTTGCCAATCTGATATAGAGCGTATTGAAGGCGAAGCCGTTGCACGTTGTACTGGGGGGTTGATTTGCGGTGCACAGCGTAAAGAAGCTCTTAAGCATTTTGTTTCTCGTCGCGCGATGGACGTTGATGGTATGGGCGATAAAATTATCGACCAATTGGTTGAAAAAGAGTATGTCAAAACACCTGCTGATCTTTTTCGTTTAGATGAAAAAATCCTGTCTGGTTTAGAGCGAATGGGTGAGAAATCAGCCAAAAAATTAATTACAGCATTAGATAAAGCCAAATCAACGACTTTTGCGCGTTTTATTTATGCACTTGGAATTAGAGAAGTAGGTGAAGCTACGGCAAGTGGATTAACAGCCCATTTTCCTACGCTTGATGCATTACGAAATGCAGATGTTGAAGCGCTAAAATCAGTCCCTGATGTGGGTGATATTGTGGCTAAGCATGTTGTGAACTTTTTCCAAGAAGAACACAATAAAACAGTTATTGACCAGCTAATTAATGATGCAGGTATTACATGGCAAGCACCCGTGATTGTGACTCATGAAGCGGGCGATAATCCTTTTGCAGGTAAAACGGTGGTGTTAACGGGTTCATTATCACAATTAACACGTGATGAAGCAAAAGACAGATTAATTGCTTTAGGAGCAAAAGTGAGTGGAAGTGTTTCTAAGAAGACAGATATGGTGATAGCGGGCGAAGCCGCGGGCTCTAAGTTAGTGAAAGCTAACGAGTTAGAGATAACCGTTATTGATGAAGATGAAATGATAAGATTACTTGATCAATCTAAATAATCACTCTATTATTTGATAAATGCTACTGAGAAATGCTCTCAGTAGCATTTTTTTACTTAAGCGAAATTTACATTTAATGTTTCTTTAGTAACTCATAAAGTGTGATCAACCTATCTTATTTAATAATTAGTGTGTATGCAGTTTCATGATATTGTGACAATAGTCACATCGTAATGTTACGCGTTACATAAAATGCTCCTCAAGATTTATTTTTATTTTTGGAGCATGCATGTCTTCTATCATTCACTTCGTTTTGGCACTCGCCGTTATTGGCGCATTAGCATTCATTGCGAGTAATAACCGCAAAGGGATCCGTCTGCGTTATATCGTGCAGTTATTAGTTATTGAAATCGCATTGGCATGGTTCTTCCTCAACTCTGATGTTGGTGAAGGCTTTGTTCGTGGCTTCGCTGGATTATTTGATCACTTATTAGGTTATGCCGCTCAAGGGACTGAATTTGTATTTGGTGGCATGATGAAAGGTGGTTTAGCATTCTTCTTCCTGAATGTACTTTGTCCAATTATCTTTATTTCTGCATTAATTGGTATTCTTCAACATATCAAAGTATTACCTTTCGTGATCCGCATTATCGGTACTGTGCTTTCCAAAGTGAACGGTATGGGGAAATTAGAATCATTCAACGCAGTGAGCTCATTAGTTCTTGGGCAATCAGAGAACTTTATTGCCTATAAAGATGTATTAGGAAAAATGTCCCAGCGTCGTATGTACACGATGGCTGCAACAGCTATGTCGACAGTATCAATGTCAATTGTTGGTGCATACATGACAATGCTAGATCCAAAATATGTTGTTGCTGCTTTAGTACTGAATATGTTCAGTACTTTTATCGTCCTTTCTGTAATAAACCCATATTCTGTTGAGAATGAAGAAGACATTCAAATGGGGAATCTGCATGAAGGCCAAAGCTTCTTTGAAATGTTAGGTGAATATATCTTAGCAGGCTTCAAGGTTGCGTTAATCGTGGCTGCAATGCTGATTGGTTTCATTGCCTTAATTGCTGCAGTGAATGCAATTTTCAGTATGATTTTTGGTATCAGTTTCCAAGATTGCTTAGGTTACGTTTTCTATCCATTAGCATGGGTGATTGGTGTACCAGAACAAGACGCATTACGTGTTGGTAGTGTGATGGCAACAAAATTAGTCTCTAACGAATTTGTTGCCATGGGTAGCTTACAAGATATTGCAGCTGATATTTCACCCCGTTCAGTGGGTATTTTATCGGTATTCTTAGTTTCATTTGCTAACTTCTCTTCAATCGGAATTGTTGCAGGTGCGATTAAAGGTTTAAACGAAATGCAAGGTAACGTTGTTTCTCGTTTTGGTCTGAAATTACTGTTCGGCTCTACATTAGTGAGCTTCTTATCTGCGGCTATCGCGGGTCTGTTTGTTTAATCACTCAAGATAAAACAGATAGCATGTGAATAAAATAACAATGTAAACCGAGTTATTTGTTAATTAGGTAACAGAAAATCAAGCAGTGCCTTCGGGTACTGCTTTTTTTATCTTTCAATTACCTTATAATCGACTCTATTCCTTCGATGACAAAGTGGTATATAACATGCTCGAGAAACAACACCTTATTGATATAGCAAATACACAAATGCCATTTGGAAAGTATAAAGGACGAATGTTGGTCGATTTGCCTGAAGAGTATTTATTATGGTTTGCTAAGAAAGGGGCGTTCCCAGAAGGAAAATTAGGGCAACTCATGGAGATGACCCTTGCAATTAAAATTGAAGGGTTAGAGGGACTATTGAAGCCATTAAAGCGGTGATCTTAATCATTATTTATACCTAATTTTTCAGATGTTAATGCATTAATAATTTTTTGACTTAATTCAATAAATAATGTTTGCTCTTCAATTGTTAATCTTTCCTGAATTTTTTTTGCATTCTGCTTTCGGCCTAATGCAGCCCTTTCTAAAAATGCATGCCCTTCATCGGTTAGTTGAGTAATAAATTCGCGTTTATCTTTCTCAGAACGATATTGTGTAATAAAGCCTAAGGCTTTTAATCCTCGCATAAACTTCGATAAATTTTGTCTTGAAATTGCTAACGAATTACTTAATTGGGAAGGTGTTAAGTCGCCTCGTAGGCGTAATAATTCTAAAATATCATATTGACCCCAAGTGACAGGTTCAGGTGTATAACGAGTTCGTTGTGCAACAAGAGTGCATTGTAATAATGACAAGGCATTTTCTAATTTATTTTTATCCACAAATAATTACTCTCATATTACTGTTAACTAAAGTTAATAATAACAGGTCGCTGGCATTGAATAAATTTTATATTGATTAACTAAATTTAATCAAATAAGATAAAATATAGTTAACTTTAGTTAATTATATTGTGGGTGTTATAATAACTATTTAATTATGAAAGAGGCTAGTGAGATGAGCTATTTTGAAGATAAAGTAATTTTAGTAACGGGAGCGAGTACTGGTGTTGGTGAAGGCATTGCACAACTACTTTTTCAGCGTGGAGCAATGGTTTTTATTACAGGTCGGCATTTAGAAAAAGTCATAAAAACAGCGCATTCTATTGATGCAACAGGTAAAAAAGTCATTGCTTTACAGGCTGATATGACCTCACCTTCTCAAGTTGAAAAAATGATTGAGGCTGTTATGTCGCAAGCTGGGGCATTACATGGCTTGGTTAATAATGCAGGGGTCACGGGGCCTCATAATACGCCAATCGTGGATTATGATATTGAGGATTGGAAAACAGTAATTGATACCGATATTAATGGCGTATTTTATGGTTTGAAATATGGCATACCTGCAATATTAAAAAGTGGGGGAGGGAGTATTGTGAATCTTTCGTCTTCTAATGGTATTGTTGGGATAGCGGGGATTTCAGCGTATACCGCAGCAAAACATGCTGTGTTGGGTATTACACGTTCAGTAGCTCTTGAATTTGCAGATAAAGGCGTGAGGATTAATGCAATAGGCCCTGGTTATGTTGATACGCCAAGAATGCAAGTACTGCCAAATGAAGTGCGTGAGTGGATGGCAAATACACACCCAATGAAACGGATGGCAACGAGAGATGAAGTCGCTAAAACCGTTGCTTTTTTACTTTCAGATGAGAGTAGTTTCACAACAGGAGCATTCTATGCCATTGATGGTGGTTACACTGCACAATAGAAATAAAATAAATCAGGAAGAATAGAAAACAAAAAAAATCCCGAAGATTTCGCTTCAGGATCTTGAAATTCTGGTGGAGCTAAACGGGATCGAACCGTTGACCTCTTGCATGCCATGCAAGCGCTCTCCCAACTGAGCTATAACCCCAGATATTGTAGTGTTCTAAACGTATATTGGTGGAGCTAAGCGGGATCGAACCGCTGACCTCTTGCATGCCATGCAAGCGCTCTCCCAACTGAGCTATAGCCCCAACATACTGGAACGGGCTTGATAATAGGCAACAAGCACAATACTGTCAATCAGTTAATTTCATATTATTTGTTGATTGCTGAAAAAGAGTACAAAAAAAAGATACACGTCCTATTTTAGGAATGTATCTTTTTTAGGAAGCCAAATTAGCAAGCAAATTAGGCTTGGTTTTCTCTTTCAGTAATAAAGTCTAATGCTTTATTAATACGTGCAATACTACGAGTTTTACCAATAGCGTGAACAGTAACGTCTAAACCAGGAGATTGGCCTGCACCCGTTACAGCAACACGTAATGGCATACCGACTTTACCCATACCGATTTCTAATTCATCAGCGGTATCTTGAATGGCTTGGTGAACATTTTCAGCAGTCCAATCTGTAATTGCTGATAATTTATCACGAACCACTTCTAATGGTTGGCGAGCGACTGGGCGTAAATGTTTTTTTGCTGCTGTTTCTTCAAAGGTCTCGAAATCAACATAGAAGTAATGGCAACTTTCAGCCATTTCTTTTAACGTTTTACAGCGTTCACCTAATAATTTGATCAGTTCAACTAATGATGGACCATTGCTGGTATCAATATTTTGTTGTTTGATATGCCAATCTAAGTGAACGGCAACTTTTTCTGCTGGTAGTGTATTAATATAATGATGGTTTAACCAAAGTAATTTATCAGTGTTAAATGCACTGGCTGATTTACTGATAGCTTCTAAAGTAAAATGCTCAATCATTTCATCAATAGAAAAGATCTCTTGGTCACCATGAGACCAACCTAAACGTACTAAGTAGTTTAGCAGAGCCTCTGGTAAATAGCCGTCATCACGATATTGCATCACACTTACGGCATTATAGCGCTTGGATAGTTTTTTACCGTCATCACCTAAAATCATTGAGACGTGGGCATATTCAGGGACAGGTGCACCTAATGCTTTGAGAATATTGATTTGGCGAGGTGTATTGTTGATGTGATCTTCACCACGAATAACGTGAGTGATTTCCATATCCCAGTCATCGATAACAACACAAAAGTTATAAGTTGGAGACCCATCAGTACGACGAATAATAAGGTCATCCAGTTCTAGGTTGCTAAATTCAATTGGGCCACGGATTTTATCATCAAAAATTACAGAGCCTTCTTGTGGATTTAAGAAACGTACAACATGAGGTTCATCAGCACTGTGATTATGATTACCACCACGGCAACAGCCATCGTAACGAGGTTTTTCACCTTTTGCCATTTGATCTTCGCGTAATTGTTCTAAGCGTTCTTTAGAGCAATAACAACGGTACGCGGTACCCGCAGATAACATTTGATCGATAACTTGGTTATAGCGATCGAAGCGTTTAGTCTGATAATAAGGACCTTCATCCCAATTCAGATTTAACCAATTCATACCATCCATGATTGCATCAATGGCTGGCTGAGTAGAACGTTCTAAGTCGGTGTCTTCAATACGCAGTACAAACTCGCCCTTATTATGACGGCTATATAACCAGGAATAAAGTGCGGTACGCGCACCACCAACATGTAGATAGCCAGTAGGACTTGGTGCAAAACGGGTTTTTATTTTACTCATTGGGATTGCCTTAGTACGTCTTACTTATATAAATAAGTAATCGTGATTATCAAAAAAACAAAATGGTTGCCTTATTTTATCACTGGATGCTAATTCCTCAATGGCATTAAGCTTTTAACAGAGATAAAAATTTCAAATTGATGATTTTTTGTTTGACGAAGAACACACAGAAGATTATTTTGATTAATTGCTGTGTTACTTATGGTGCTAAAAAAAGCATCTTGACTAAAAATAAAACGAACAGTCATTTTCACGATAAAAATCTGATAAAAATCGTTGACTCATAGCGCAGTATCCCTATAATGCACCCCATCACGACGGGCGGTTAGCTCAGTTGGTAGAGCATCTCCCTTACAAGGAGGAGGTCGTTGGTTCGAGCCCAATACCGCCCACCATTATTATCGTTGTGGTACGTTGTATGATTTAATGTAATTGGGCGGTTAGCTCAGTTGGTAGAGCATCTCCCTTACAAGGAGGAGGTCGTTGGTTCGAGCCCAATACCGCCCACCAATTACATTAAAGCGTGGTAGTGAGAATTTAGTCATCATGAAGTGGGCGGTTAGCTCAGTTGGTAGAGCATCTCCCTTACAAGGAGGAGGTCGTTGGTTCGAGCCCAATACCGCCCACCACTTCATTCGGTTATTTCGCGCAATATCACATAATTAGGTATGGGTCGTTAGCTCAGTCGGTAGAGCAGTTGACTTTTAATCAATTGGTCGGGCGTTCGAATCGCCCACGACCCACCATGCCTAAGAATACAACATAAAGTAGTGAATATTGTGACGGGTCGTTAGCTCAGTCGGTAGAGCAGTTGACTTTTAATCAATTGGTCGGGCGTTCGAATCGCCCACGACCCACCATTCACAAAGCTACTTACAGATTGACGCAAAATTATTAAAGGGGTCGTTAGCTCAGTCGGTAGAGCAGTTGACTTTTAATCAATTGGTCGGGCGTTCGAATCGCCCACGACCCACCATTTAATAATCAAGCGGGCGGTTAGCTCAGTTGGTAGAGCATCTCCCTTACAAGGAGGAGGTCGTTGGTTCGAGCCCAATACCGCCCACCACTTTTCTCTTTTCCTCCATTATGCTTTCTTATTTATCTTTCGTCTTATTCTTTAAATAATTCATAGTAGTTGTTTTGCTTTTTTATTTATGAATAACCACAATATAAGTATATGATTGTTCTGAATTCATTTTTCAGTTTATTGCGTTGTATTTATTACAATAATTACTGGTATATGTGCTTTCTAAATCATCGTACTGGCTTCATTTCTTTTTATGTAGCTTCTAGCCAATAATCTTATTTCCCCCTTGGCTTCTCCCCTTATAAAACTAATTTAGTCTATTAAAGCATTAAACTGTCTATCTTAAAGAAGGCTAACACGTGATTCTTTATTACAACTTTTTACATTTTGTTATGCTTTATCAGGAAAATAGCGGATTCTCCCCCTAAAAAAACAGTCACTTTTATGTCTTATTGGTCATTCTACTTTAAAAAAGGAGGCTTAAATCTCTGGATATGATTTACGTATTGACCTAATAACACGCGAAAAACGATATAAATATCAAAAGAAAGATTTACTCCTTTTAGGCGTTTTTGTGGTTTTTTTTCAGTTTATTTACAAAATTAAATAACGTTAAAACAGTATGTTGAATAGCATGGGGCACTTAATAAGATAAAACCCTCATAAAATTAGTATGTTAAAACATTTTTTTATGATCATCATAAAAAGATCATTATTTATTTTTGATGAAAAAATGAAGAATTAAAGATAAAAAATGCATTTTATAGTTAATCTTTCTTAATCATTATTTGTTTTTTACTAACACAATGAAATTAAATGATTAAATATAATAATATTTTATATATTTTTATTCTTTTTTTAAGTAATGAGAAGATAAAGAGTCTAATCTAACTTGATGATTTTAATGCATTTATAGTTAAAGTTTGATGTTTGTCAAAATTTTCACCATAATGAACTATGGAGTAAATGATATGAAGCAAAAAGTACTTATTTAATCAGGAATTGATTTAACCTTAAGTGGTTAATTTCATTTTTTACTGAAAATGGAGAAAATTGTGCATTTGGCAGGAATATAAATCATATAAAAATATTAATGTTTATTTAGCCCTAAGAATAACTCTTATACTAGATAAGTATAACTACTTAGGATGTGAAAAAAGAATTTTTTGTATTTTTTAACAAAATTAGATCATACTAAAATTGATATTTAACAGACCATTCCTTTTTAAATTTAGTTTAAGTTGCAATAATAATTTCGATTAGGTGCTAAAAAAATGAATGTATTTGAGTGAAAAAGAAAGAATAATACGATATGGCGATAAAGTAACCCTAATTTATTATAATAAATACAATATAATTATAACTTTTTGATAAATAAAAAATTTTTTACAGTTATCCATTTTTTTTATTGCATGAATGGTTTTTTTAGTTTAAATGAAAATAAAAATGAGTTATTCATTAATAAAAATTCAAAGAAAATGGATAATTAAATATATTACCTGTTTATTCCAAAATAATACGTAATTATTATGTTTTAAATATATTTAGTCGAAGATCTAAGGGTTTATGCTTATATAAACTAATTAACAAATGTTTAAAAGGTGATCTTTATCTATATTTTATTGTAAGTTTTGTAATTTATTGATTTTAAATTATAATTTTTATGCATTTATAAATTCATCAGATTTCATTGATATTGCTTAAGCTATTTCATAATAATATGAAAGTCATCTTCTTTATAAGGTTAATTTATTAATTTAAATAAATTAGACTGACATAACTTGATTTATTTTTACACAAAATAGATTATAGTACTTTAAATTAAAGATAATGTAGATGTTTATTCTAATTAGTGAGTAAAGTTTAAGAAAAAAAAAGTGCCATTTTATAAATAAAATATTTTAACTATATGAAAATAAAGAGTATATCTCAGTATCCTAGGTATTATTAACTAGCATGAGTAAAATGCTGAGTTTGTATTGTCGTTTTTCGACTAGTTGAAAGTGTTTAAATGCGTAGTATATTATTTACATATGATAAGTCATATTATGAATTGTGATATTTCTTATCTACTAAAATAATATTTTATTAAAACAAAAAGGTGTTCTCAATAATATATGGTTTTATATATTATAACGAGATAATACACCATTATAAAATTAGATATCAATCAAAGTGAAAAGCGAGAACATATTATGAGTAGCAAGTATCCAGTCGCTTATGCTGTTGGACAAAAAATTAAGTCATTAAGAAAATCTCAAGGTTACACTGTATTTCAGTTAGCAAAAGAGATTGATATTAGTGAACAACAATTATTTCGTTATGAGCGTGGTGTAAACCGTATTGATATTGATTGCTTAGTTAGAGTGCTTGAAGTACTAGGTGTTAATATTGGTAGTTTCTTTGAAGAAGTAACCGGTGGAATGGCTCAAGAAATTGAACGTAATGAACAACATATTCCATCTCATTTCGATAGTAAGGCTCTCTCTATTTTCTAAAAATATCTTTAAATTAAAAGATCGTCCATTTTAGAATAATTAAATAGAGTAGGATAATTCTTATATAAATGTATCTTTTTGATTAGCGAATAATAAGAATTTTCTTAATAATTAAGATGGAACCACTATAATTAAACTAATGCCCTTATTAGGGCATTTTTCATTTTTGAAGAATGAAAATTTTAATTGGCGAAAGAAAAAGAAAAATCATTTTGAAAAATAACTAAGGTTTATATAAAAAGAGAAATATATTTTCATATCTATTGTGATGCGTAAAACAACAGGCGATAGATACTTATTAAAATAAATCTCTCAGAAATCAGTTCTTATATTACTTGCTATAATTTTACTTTTTAATAACATTTATGAAGCAATTAGGGTTGTAAATTATGTATTTTATATCAATGAGATTAAAAAGAATAAATTTTAAAACGATAAAAATTGAAAAAGAGAATTTAGTCAAAAATAAGAGTTAGATCAAATTATAAGTATTGAGCATAAAGTGGCAATGTAGGGATAGTCACAAACACTATTCATGATGAAGGAATTCACTACCTCTTCACCTTCATGATGAAAAAACGGTGGTGTATCAAATTATATTCGAGTTGTTGATCTGTCTGAGGGATATTGAAGAATAGTTGGTAAAACTCACACCTAGCACGGTATCAGAAGAGATATTCCAATTAAAAGCAGTGCTCATGCGCTGACGGGGGTGCTATCTACCACATAACCTTAGCCTTAATTATGCATTAGATTAATGCGATAGCCGAACGTGTTGTTATCACCAATAACACTACCTAAACCAAGATGTCCTTTAAATTGGTTATCATTAACATAAGTTGTATTCAGTGAGGTTAAGTTTTTAAAGTTGGGCGTTGTTGTGTGAAACGAAGCTACCTACTAAGACTTGCTGGCCTATAAAGCGAATCTATTAAATATTTATAATAACGATACGCTCATATATTTTGATAAGAAAAGCGGTGATAGAAACAGTATTCATGCCATCCAAGTGAGAGTTAACAACATTACCTAGCATTCTACGGTCACGGCAATTTTTTTAGCGTTTTGACAGTGGCTCTGCTTGTAGATATTGCTAATATTTGTGCCATGACACGAGCTATTGTCGAAATAATAACTATCTTCACGATAGACTCCAAAAATGTATTTTTTAATTATTTAAATCCATCGGTATGAAAAATTCACATAACGATATAGAGCTGACTATACACCGAATAACATACAAATAAAATGATATATTTGTTTGCTAATAATTAGATTATAAAAATATTTCTATACTAACATCAAAAAATGCCCGTTTGGGCGGGCATTTTAGATAGAGATACATTCTGTATTGAGTGCTAAGAAAATTTAATGTTCTATTTTTTCGTTTGCTGAACGATGATTATCATGTTTTTGGTGACGATGATGACCATCAACCATACTACGGAATGTTTGTGTAAAGGTGTCACCCAATGTACATAAATAGAAGTGTGCACAAATAAACATTAATGCCACAATACCTAATACTAAGTGTGCTTTTAACATCCAGTAGCCATAACCAAGCACTTCTGGATATAAACAGAGTAATCCTGTTACTAATAACAGTGGTACTAGCCCAAACATTACGCCTAAATAAGCAAGTTGCTGAAGTGGATTAAATTTATCAGTTTCTGTTGCTGCAAAAGGATGGGGTTCGCCTTTCATTATGCCATAGAGGTAAAAGCGAGCTTGTTTAATACAACGACCAATTAATCCACTAAACCTTACTTTGTAATGTACACCGTTACTGGTTGTTAAATTGATAAGAATAAAACCAATCCAGAATGCAATAAGTACAAAGCCACAAATTTTATGTAATAGCACCATTGAAGTGACATTTCCAATAGAGAAATGCCCTAAAAAACCACTTAGTAGTAATAAGATAAACAGCAAGGCATTACCCCAGTGCCAAAAACGGATTGCTTTAGAATATAAATAAACCCGCTCTTCTTCATAATGGCCAGTGTGTTTTGGTGCAAGGGCATAGCGCAACAAGCCATGAATAACCAAAACGGCTATCATGGCAACGATTAATAACCCGGCGGCCATTAACCATACAGGCCAATAATCTGGCGTATAATGGAGTTCTGCTCCCCAGATACTAGTCATGCTTTATCTCCCTGATGGATTTCTTTACGACGGAATAAACTTGGTTTTCCGACATTATCTAATTGGTATTGATAAACGGATTTTTGTTTGATCCATGCCTGAATTTCAGGTGAGTCAATGCGACCAAAAGCAAGCGCATCCGTTGGGCAGACTGATACACACGCAGGTAATTCGCCCTCAGTTAATCGGGTATCAGAGCAGAAGTTACATTTATCGGCGATATGCGTCATTGGGTTGATATAACGGACATGATAAGGACAAGCACCTACACAGTAATCACAGCCAATACACAGCTCTTTTTTCACCTGTACGATGCCATTCTCATCGATAAAAGAGGCGCCAGTAGGACAAACAGAAACACAAGGTGCATCTTCACAGTGCTGACATGAAACACGGAAAAATTGATAATGTGGATTTCCCGCCTCATCATTATGTGGGCCTTGAATTTGAACTTGAAGTCGGCTGAATCCTTCAGGAATATCATTGATGACTTTACATGCAACAGTACAGGCTTGACACCCAATGCAACGTTTTTCATCGTGTAGCATGACAAATTGTTTATTATTGTTCATCGTTATTTTTTTCCTTAAGCCCGACTAATTCTGACACCTGATGTATGTACATCAGTACCCGATACAGGACTAATTTCATGAGGTAATAAGTTGCCACAGTGAACACCTGTTGTAGTCGCTGCTGTTTTTGCGCCTGCTTTTGCACCCGACCCCATATAGACAAATACAGTGTCTGGGCGAATACCTTCAGTGATTAAAGCGCGTGCTTTTTCTTTACCTACACTGTTTTCTAGAATGATTTCATCGCCATGTTTAATACCGTGATTTTTTGCTGTTTCAGGATGAAGCCAAACAGGGTTTTCCCACATTAATTCAGCTAATAACGGCACATATTGTGTTGCACCATTAGTGTGGACGGCGACTTTACCTTGGATAAAATAAAGTTCATCTTTTTCTTTTAATGGGAAGTTGTGGAAGCGTGGGATACCGTAGTTTTCTAAACGGCTTTCTAATTCTTCAGAGTAGATTTCAATTAAGCCGCTTGGTGATTTAAATGAGAGGGCTTTTTCCATGGTATTGTTGCTATCAACCTGTTTGATGGCATCAGGATATTGATCAACAAAGGCTTTTACATAAGACGGTTCGCGTAATAATAGTGGAACGCCATAAGAGATATAGCCTTTTTTATGCATCTCTTTATAAAGTTCTTCGCTACCATTAACTTGATAAAGCTGTCTTACACCCATGTTTTCCCAAGGGAAACAGGCTTCTAATCCTAATGCTTTACCTAATTCCATCCAAATTAACCAACTCGGTTTAGTATCACCAATAGGTTCGACAACTTGCTGGCGCAATGCATAAGCGGGATTTAAACCTGAAACATCAGCAACTTCTTCATCACGTTCTAAATAGGTACACTCAGGTAATAAATAATCGGCATAAGCGGCACTTTCGCTTAAATACACATCACAACTGACAATTAAGTCTAACTTTTGTGCTGCTTTTTCTAGATCAGGACGGCAACTGACTGTTTGGAATGGATTATGACGAGACATAATCCATGCTTTTGTCTGATACGGCACGCCTTCTAATGTTGAGTCGATAATCGATTGAACAATACCGCCACCTTTATTGATGTATTTAAATTGAGGTGCTGTTGCATCAATGCGTTTTGCGGTAATTTCAGGCATACCTTTAACACTTGGTTTTGCTAATTCAGGAGCAACCGCAATGCCTGCTAATTTATTGTATTTTGTCGCTGCTTTTTTCTGATACAGCCCCCCTTCACGTTCAATGTTGCCGAGTAACGCATTGAAGGTGAAGATCATCCTGCGCATATTAATTTCTTCTTTATTAAAGGTAGCGCGGTGACCAGGCATAATCAGTGCGTGAGGTGCTTTTGCTGCAATCTCACGAGCAATACGAACAATATCTTTAGCTGGAACATCAGAGTGTGCTTGAGCCCATTCCGGCGTTGTTTCTTGTAGAACGTCTTTTAATTGTGGGAAACCTACCGTAAATTTCTCAACAAACTCTTTATCGTAGAGATCTTCTTTGATGAGGATATGGCACATGGCCATAAGAACAGGCAAATCTCCTCCTGGACGAATAGCAAACCACTCATCCGCTTTACTTGAAACAACCGATAAGCGCGGATCAAAACTGACTAATTTTGCACCACGCTCTTGTGCTGTCATGAGTTCATGTGTTTCAGCAACTTCGATGCCTTCATAAAGGTTGTGACCGAAAGAGAGAATATATTTTGAATTTGCGAGATCCATCTTAAGATCGCCACCCATCATAACAGATGCAGCAATCGCTTTACCGGCAGGGCAAGTAGAGGCATGTGTAAAGGTGTTTGGTGAACCAAATGCAGCCGCTAAATGGAATAGGTGAGAGGAGAGTGAACCTGATTTAGATGAAAAGGAGATGCTCTCTGCGCCATAGTTTTGTTTTATGGCATTCATTTTTTCTGCTATTTCTTTATAAGCTTGTTCCCAGCTTATGACCTCCCATTCACCTGCACCTCTTGGGCCTTTATGTTTCATGGGCTTGACAATACGGTTTGGATCATTAACAAGGCTAACGCCACTTCCACCTCTGGCGCAAACTCGGCTACTTTGATGTTCTGCGTTTCGGTTTCCTTGGATAAATACAGTTTTATTGTTAACAACTTGAGCCTCTATCGGGCAACGATAGGAACACATCTCACATAGACTCGGTGTTAATGTTGACTGACCCTTAAGAGAATCTACAGGATTAAATGCAAGTGCACCAGGTGGTAAACTACTGACGGTACAACCTACACATCCTACCCCCATCCCCTTAATGAAAGAACGACGACTAATACTCATATAACCTCCAGTTTCTTCTTATAGCTAAATATTATATATAGACGATTAAATAAATATTTGAAGGTGCCTCCAGTTTATTAATTCATAAGTGATAAGTTAGTTGTAAATAATAAATAATAGAGAATAAGACGTTAATAAATGTCACAAAATAAATTAACTAAAATAGACAAAATTAAATGATAATTATTTTCTTCTATTAACTTATGTTATAAAGGTTATGAGGTTAAAGAGCAGATTTTAATGAATGCCATAGTTATATTTACTTCTTTTAAATTCACTCACTTACGTCATTAATCTGTTTTATTAAAGTGTATTTAAAATATATGATTTGTGACAACAAATAATTGACAAAAAAAACCATCGATATATAATTATCTATATATCGATGGTAGGTGTTATTGTAATTAATTTGTTATTTAAAAATAAAATTAAATAATATTTTTTAGCGATATTTAAATCCAGTTTTTTCTTAAAATATAATTTGTAAAAAATAGCTAACTTATTATTTTGATGATAAATACGAGTAAAAGAGAAAAATAAACAGATGATGTTTTATACGAAACATCATCATTGAAACGTAATCAAACTGATACGAAAAATGAGACAATCTATAAATTATTATTCATTATGTTTAAATATTAATTAATAAAGCTAATAGTTATGGGGTTGTGTGTGGATTGTCAAAAGGAGCTATTTTTTGTTTTATACATCTCAATAATATTAATGCCAAGTAAATATGCGTAGGAAAAAGTTTAAAAGGAATGTTAAAAACAAAATGGCTTATTGAATACTGAGAGTCATTGTGTTTGCATGTTGTCAAAATATTTTTCTATCTTTCTTATATAAAAGAAAGGATTTAAAGCAACATAATGATTAAGACAAGACTCAGTAACAGGGGATAAACTCTCGCATGCCATTTATCGGGAAAATGAGATAAAAAGCGCTCAGAGATCTTCAAGCCTATCCATGTACTACAAATCAGAATAAAGACTGCTTTTAGCCAAATATAACCAATAAAACCAGATTCACTATTTAAAGGGGAAGTAAAGGAAAGTGCGACATAAGTGAAGGTTGCAGTGAGTGCTAAAGGTAAGGTTAATGTATTTGCCATGGCTGCAGATTGTGCCATTGGTGTCCCTCTACGACGTAACAGAGGAACAGTCATTACACTTCCGCCAACGCCTAAAAAAGCGGCAATAATACCAATGACAACACCATTAATCGTTTCTCTTGCTTTAGTCACCTTTTTTGTGTGGTGAGTTGGAGCCATAAAACCAGGACGAAAATAGCAATCTAAAATAGTGACAAAGAGATAGCCAATAAAGATCCATTTGATCCAAGAGCCTTCAATCGTTAATGCGAGAAGGGCACCTAAGATCCCCCCACAAGCAATCCCAATAAAAAGGATGAACATGCTATGCCAATTAAGCCTTCTTGCCTTATGGTGTTTAATGGTTGTTATTGTTGCAGAAAACAACATAATTAATGTCGAGGTGGCAACAGCTATTTTCATTGCATGCTCAGCAGGTAAGCTGTCTATTCCCCAGAGTGTTAGAATAAGCGTGTAGAGTAAAGGAACCGTGACAAAGCCACCGCCAAAGCCAAATAACCATGTTGTAATGCCTGAAATTAAACCAAACGAAATCAGCCAGAATGTCATTTCAAATCTCCTGTTGAGTCAGGAGATCAACAATATAGAATAAAATAATGGCTTGCCCACGAGATAATGACAAGTTTATATGAATTTAGGACAATTTTAATATTATGCGTAATATCGATATTAACAATGTGGATCATCTTCCCCGTGATATTTTGGCATTAGGATCTGATTATCCTTATGACACATTACTCGAAGCACATCATCATCGACGAGCCCAATTTTTATATGCCCCAAATGGTGTTATGAAAGTTAAAACTGAAGATGGCCAATGGATTGTATTACCTTACAGCGGTGTGTGGATCCCTGCTAAAAAAGTACATCAAGTGCTAATGTTGGGTAGCAGTACTTATAGTCTCTATATTGAGCCGAATAAAGTACCTCGTTATTCGGAATATTGTGAGGTTTTACACGTTTCTCCTTTGTTTCATCAGCTATTACTTTCAGCAAATCAACTTCCTTTGCTTTATGATTTAGGTGGGAGAGATAGCGCTTTATTAACGTTACTTTGTCATGAATTAACTCAGGCCAAATCATTACCTTATTTTACACCTTTACCTCAACATGCTTTATTGGATTTACAATGTACTGAATTTATGTCACAGCCCAATATTCGTACCACACCAGAGATGTGGGCTGAGAAATTAAATAAGAGCTTGCGTACTTTTACGCGACTCTTTCATAAAGAAACGGGTCTCTCTTTTCGCGAGTGGCGTCAAAAAGCGTGTTTAATGTATGCACTAACAGCATTAAAGAAAGGTCATTCAGTCACCGAAATTGCTTTAGAATTAGGGTATGAGAATCCGAGTGCCTTTAGTGCAATGTTTAATAAAGAGATGGGATACTCACCGAAATTATTTTTAAAGCAATTGAAAGCATTTTAGTAAAACAGTTATATATAAGAATAAACACAATCATTGATGATGGTATTTATTATTCCCTTTTTAAGGGAAATTTCACTGTTCAAAAAAGAAACAAAAAAATTCCTTCCAATATCAGTGCGTTAAAACTTGATTAATAGAGAGTGAGGGAGGTAAAATAAGGTTCATCCATAAGTCATACATCACTTCATTACGTATGTTCCCTTAGTTAAATGGATATAACAAGCCCCTCCTAAGGGCTAGTTACAGGTTCGATCCCTGTAGGGAACGCCATCTATTGTTTAGCCTTAGATGTCGAATATATTCCTAGAGTAGCCGTTTTGTATTCACTCTATTATCGCCATAGTTTCGCTTCTTCGTTTAATAACAATTTTTTCGTACTCTAATGCTAAGAGCAATTAGTGATAAAAGAATATCAGTAAACGAGTATCAAGCATTTCAATACTAGCCCTATAATATTGGGCTAATATTGTAAATTAGCTCAATGGGATAATCCTAAAAACTGAATTATCTTATAAGATCAACGCCTAATAAAAGTACCACTTGTGACGTATTGACAGTATTATGTGTAGAGTTTATGAATATGCGAACTATGATGCTGCTCATCATAAGATAATTAGCGGAGAACATTATGAAGTATCGCCTGTGCGGTGTTGCTCTTTCAGTCGCCTTACTTTCAGGATGTGCAAGTACCCCTAATAATGGGGAGGCGCGCTCTGACCCATTGGAAGGGTTTAACCGCCAGATGTTTGATTTTAACTACTATGTTTTAGACCCATATATCTTACGTCCAGTTGCGGTTGTTTGGCGTGATTATGTGCCCCCTCCAGCAAGAAATGGCTTATCTAATTTTCTTGGTAATCTAGAAGAGCCTGCAAGTATGCTAAATAGTGTATTGCGTGGTGATTTTGAAAAGGGAGCAAAACATTTTGGTCGTTTTTGGATCAATACAGTCTTTGGTATGGGTGGCTTAATTGATGTCGCTGGTATGTCCAAAGAAACAATGGAAAAAGAAGTGCCAATGCGATTTGGTAGTACGTTAGGGCATTATGGTGTGGGTTATGGTCCTTATGTGGTTGTCCCTGGCTATGGTAGCTTTACTGTCCGTGAAGAGGGTGGTGACTGGGCTGACTTAACATATCCCATGTTGAGTTATTTAACGTTTTGGATGTCAGCGGGTAAATGGGCATTAGAAGGCATTGAAACACGTGCACAGTTGCTCGATTCCGATGCTATTTTGCAAAACTCCTCTGATCCTTATTTAATGATGCGTGAAGCTTATTTCCAAAGTAATGACTTCAAAGCGGGTACGGTAAAAGAGAATCCTAACGCGAAAGCGATTGAAGATGATTTAGATTCCATTGACTAATCTTTGTGGTTAGTTTTAGGTATTAATAAAAAAATGGTCTTGAAAAAGACCATTTTTTGTATAAAAAGCAATATAGAGCAAGAGTTAGAAACGGTAGTTAAAGTTCATACCGTATAACCATGCTTTACCAGATGACTCGAATTCATAAGCCGGTAATGGTAAATCTTCAGATAATTTCTCTTTGATTGTGACTTTTTTACCATGCATATACGCTAAGCCAACATCCACAGACATATCTTTGTTAAATGCGTAGGTTGCACCTGCACTTAACCAGAAACGGTCTTGGTCAGGAATGGAGATAGAACGTTTATCAGCAGGAACTGGGCTATCATCAAAGGCAATACCTGTACGGAATGTCCAGTTATCATCGTGATAATAGGTTGTACCTAACGCAACACGCCATGCGTCACGGAAGCCTTCTTCTTTCTTGAATAGTTGCTGACCATCACTCTTACGTGTGGCTCTTAACTCTTCAAATGCGCTCCAGCTTGTATAAGCGAAGTTATAGTGAACCGCCCATTTTGGTGCAACGCGGTGATAAGCGGCAAATTCCCAAATTTCAGGTAAGTTAAGGTCAAGTTTACCTTTAATGGTTTCGCCGTTAGTACCTACAATTTCCATTCCTTCGAGTTGTGGAATTGAACGTAAGTCACTTTGGTATTCACCGTCTTTAAATTTAACTTTAACTTTTGAACGGTAAGTAAAGCTTACGCGATTACCTTCGTCAAATTCATATAATAAACCCGCGTTCCAGCCAAAGCCCCATGCATCACCTTTCAATTGAGCAAAGCGATCACTTGGCGATAAGCTTGATATATAACCACCTAATGGAGGTGGTAATTTATTTCCTAAAACTTTACCCGCTTCACCAACATGGCGTGTAATTTCTGCATCAGCATAAAGGGCATTTAAGCCTAAACCAACACTGAATTGATTATTAACACGGTAACCTGCACTTAGATTTAAGTTCATGGTTTTCAGATCGGTTTTGCCACCGATAAGACCAGCAGGATAATCATTCGGAAAATCTGTTGCTAAACCGAAGTTTGTTGTTCCTGATGCGCCAATGGCCCACTTATCATTAATTGGAGCAACAAAGTGGATATTGGGTACTAATGCACTTGGGGCGATATCTTTTGCAGTAGTGTCAGTACCAGTAAGAGGTGATCTACCTTTAATATCGACGCTCGGGTTAATATGGATAGCACCAACAGAGAATTCAGGGCGATCAAACATCGTGAGTGCAGCTGGGTTACGGCTACCTACGCTTGCGTCATCGGCGATAACGCCTTCCCCTGAAAATGCACGCCCTAGTGCTGAAGTAGAATATTCATTTAACTGAAAACCGGCAGCGCCTGCTTGAGAGGAGATAACACCTACCAAGGCAGCTAGTGCTGTGCGAGTAAACAGGTTTTTACGGTTCATGACCTAAACCCTCATAATTTTTTTAAGTTAGTAACTTCTGATTAGAAGCGCTGGATTTTAGGTGCGGTTGTCGTTATGACAAATCAGACCAGTTGTCTAAGTATAAAGTTGATTACCCCAAATGTTGCAAGTGTGTTTTGCAAATATTGCCAAATTGATTTAATAAATGGGATTTAGTTAACATTATTTTTACAAAATATCCCAATAAAGATAATTTTGATTGTTAAATAAACAGAATAATCAATTATTTTTGTAAATTTGTAGGATAATTTGAGCTAAAGCAGTTTATTTTATTTTTTTGCGATTATGATAGATAATTAACATTTCTTTCGTTGGGAGACTAAAATGGCAGACGCAATTAATCGCTGTAGTGCAGAAGAAACCGCTGCTTGCTGTTGTGTAGATGTGGGTACTATTATTGATAATAAAAATTGCACTGCGTCATATCAGCATGTCTTCGCTGATAAAGTACAAGCGCAAGCAATGTTGGATCAACTCAGTGCAAAAGCACAATCTATCGCTTCAGAGCCTTGTAAAATCAATCAACAATTTGCTGATGTTGATGGTGGTGTTCAACTTACCGTTGATTTTACATTTTCGTGTGAAGCAGAAAATCTGATCTTCCAGTTAGGATTACGTTAATCTGCTGAAAACAAATAGATTTAAGGCTGTTGAATGTCAACAGCCTTTTTTATGACTCGCCATTGTATTTTTTATCCTTTCTATCTTTATTGTTGGGTTCAGACATTCTATCGAAATAATGCGCGCTAACTCCCACTTCTCATAAAATGATGTTTCTGATAGGTGAAATTTTTGTTAACACTATTGTCAGGTCAGACCTCTTTGGTGTTAGGAACTCATTTTGTCAGGAGCCGTTATGAAGTCATCAACGAACAGTGCTATGAAAGATCGCATCGCCATTGTCAGCGGGCTACGTTTACCTTTTGCTAAACAAGCGACTGCGTATCGAGGAATACCTGCGGTTGAATTAGGGCGTTCAGTGGTTCAAGAATTAGTGACTCGCAATGAAATTCCTCCTGAAATTATTGATCAACTTGTTTTTGGGCAAGTGGTACAAATGCCAGAAGCACCGAATATAGCTAGAGAAATTGTACTTGGTGCTGGCTTAAGTGTAAAAACAGATGCTTACAGTGTTACAAGAGCGTGCGCAACGAGCT
Organism: Proteus sp. G2300; assembly: GCF_009915965.1. NCBI lineage: Bacteria > Pseudomonadati > Pseudomonadota > Gammaproteobacteria > Enterobacterales > Morganellaceae > Proteus > Proteus sp. G2300. Next base: position 232,654 of record NZ_JAABNK010000024.1, on the reverse strand, counting down.
TTCAAGCGATTGCCAATGTCGCTGAGAGCATGATGGCAGGGCATGTCTCTGTCGGTATTGCGGGTGGCGCAGATTCATCATCTGTTTTGCCTATTGGTGTTAGTAAAAAATTAGCGGATGTATTGTTAAGTCTTAATAAAGCAAAATCATTGGGTCAGCGCTTAAGTTATTTAAGCCAATTGCGGTTTCGAGATCTTCTCCCTGTCGCCCCTGCCGTTGCTGAATATTCAACAGGCTTACGTATGGGAGATACCGCTGAGCAAATGGCAAAAACTTATCATATTTCCAGAGTCGCTCAAGATGAGTTAGCACATCGTTCTCATCAATTAGCAACTAAAGCATGGGAAATGGGAAAATTAGATGATGAAGTGATGACCGCTTTTTTCCCACCTTACAAAGAAGGTTTCCATCAAGATAACAATATTCGTAAAAATTCAGTTCTTGATTCTTACGCTAAGTTAAAACCTGCTTTTGATCGTCGCCATGGTAGCGTTACTGCCGCAAACAGTACACCATTAACAGATGGTGCAGCTGCAGTATTAATGATGAAAGAGTCCATTGCAAAAAGCTTAGGTTATCAGCCTCTTGGTTATCTACGTAGTTATGCGTTTACAGCAACAGATGTTTGGAAAGATATGTTATTAGGACCTTCATATGCCACGCCACTTGCGCTTTCTCGCGCAGGACTTTCTTTGAGTGATCTTACGTTAATTGATATGCATGAAGCTTTCGCCGCACAAACATTAAGTAATTTGACACTGTTTGCTAGCGAGCAGTTTGCTAAAGAGCAATTAGGATTATCCAAAGCAATTGGAGAAGTGGATATGGATAAATTTAATGTGCTAGGTGGCTCTATTGCTTATGGACATCCATTTGCCGCGACAGGCGCAAGAATGGTGACACAGACGCTACATGAGCTTAAACGCCGAGGTGGTGGGTTTGGGTTAACGACTGCGTGTGCAGCGGGTGGATTAGGTGTGGCAATGATTTTGGAGGTGGAATAATGGAACAACAAACAACACTAGAAAACACTTCCGTTTTCCAATTTTCAGTTCGTAACGATAAAGTCGGCGTGATAACCATTGATGTTATCGGTGAAAAAGTAAATACCTTAAAAGCTGAATTTGTGCAGCAATTCCAAGATGTTTTGAAACAAGCGCAACAACATTCGGGTGTAAAAGGGTTAATTATCACATCAGGTAAAGCAGATAGTTTTATTGCGGGTGCTGATATCTCGATGATTGCGGATTGCAAAACGAAAGAAGAAGCAAGTGCACTCGCAAAAGCAGGGCAAGATCTTTTTACCCAACTCGAAAATTATCCGTTACCTGTTGTTGCTGCTATCAATGGCGCCTGTCTTGGTGGGGGACTTGAATTAGCATTGGCCTGCCATGGACGAATTTGTTCTGATAATAACAAAACACGTTTAGGGCTTCCTGAAGTACAACTTGGATTATTGCCCGGTTCTGGTGGTACTCAGCGTTTACCTCGCCTTATTGGGGTAACATCGGCGTTAGATTTAATATTAACAGGAAGGCAAATCAATGCTAAACGTGCGTTGAAATTAGGTCTGGTTAATGATGTTGTTTCACAAGATATTTTATTAGATGTTGCTGCTAAATGGATTTTGTCGGGTAAAAAAGAACAGAAAAAACATTCAATAATGGATCGTTTCTGGGCAAATACGACATTAGGAAGAAATATACTGTTTGGGCAAGCTAAAAAGCGCGCATTAGCTAAGACAAAAGGACATTACCCCGCTGTTGAACGTATTCTACATGTAATAGAACGTGGCCTTGAAAAAGATATTCAAACAGGATTTAAAGAAGAAGCGAATGCTTTTGGTGAGCTAGCGATGACACCCGTTTCATCATCGTTAAGACACCTCTTTTTTGCTTCTACAGCACTTAAAAATGAAACGGGATCATCTGAAAAACCAGATAGTTTACATCATATCGGTATTTTAGGTGGGGGGTTAATGGGGGGGGGTATCGCTTTTGTTACTGCTACAAAAGGGCATTTACCCGTAAGAATTAAAGATATTAGCGATAAAGGAATTGCTCAAGCTTTAAATTATAGTTGGAAAGCGCTTTCTACCAAGGTTAATAAAAAGAGATTGCCGGCACGTGAACGTCAACGCCAAATGAGCTTACTTTCTGGTTCATTGGATTACAGCGGTTTCCATCAATCTAATATTATTGTTGAAGCAGTTTTTGAAGATCTTGCTTTAAAACAGAAAATGGTGGCAGATATTGAAGATTTAGGTAAAGGCAAAATTATTTTTGCGTCTAACACCTCTTCATTACCTATTCACAAGATCGCAGAAACAGCGAAATACCCAGAGAAAGTGATCGGGCTTCATTATTTTAGCCCTGTAGAAAAAATGCCATTAGTTGAAGTTATTCCTCATGAAAATACTAATGAAAAAACTATTGCAACAACGGTGGCTTTTGCTAAAAAGCAAGGTAAAGTTGCAATAGTTGTTGGTGATAAACCTGGCTTTTATGTGAATCGTATTCTTGCTCCTTATATCAGTGAAGCATTGACATGCTTAGTACAAGGTGAACCGATTGAAAATATTGATAAAGCTCTTGTCCAGTTTGGTTTCCCTGTAGGGCCGATTCAGTTATTAGATGAAGTAGGTATTGATATTGGTACAAAAATAACACCAATATTAGTGAACGCATTTGGTGAAAGATTTGCTTCTCCACCTGCTGTTGATGCCATTATTGCTGATAATAGAAAAGGGCGTAAAAATGGCAGAGGTTTTTATCTGTATACAAAACAGGTACTGCCTTTTTCATTTGGAAAAAATAAAAAACAGCCCGATCCCGCTATTTATCGTCTTTTACAAATTAAACCCAAAAGCCAATTATCTCCCTCTGAAATCACAGAGCGTTGTTTATTATTGATGCTTAATGAAGCTGTTCGTTGTTTAGATGAAAAAATTATAAAACAACCGCGCGATGGTGATATTGGCGCTGTTTTTGGTATTGGTTTTCCGCCTTTTTTTGGTGGCCCCTTCCGTTATATGGATAGCATGGGAACAACAAAAGTAACAGAAAAGCTTAATCAACTGGCTGATAAATATGGTGAAAAATATCTCCCTTGTGAACGTTTAGTTGAAATGGCTAAACGAAATGAACGTTTTTATGACTAATGAAACTGCTTTACCATTGCTTTTCCCTTTTGTGGCACTTGTTTTGATTGAGGCGCTTAGGCGCCTTTTTTCTTATACTTTTTGCGTCAGATTAATAATTGATGAATTTTTAATGGAAAAAAAGGTCGAAACTGTTAATGATAGCCGGATACGGCAATAGAGTTATTTGAAAAAAAATTTAAAAATGAAGTTTTTTTAAATAAAATCCTGAAAAATAATGTGAATTTTGTAAACTAATGGCATGATTTTAAATAGGTTATTTATGCTATTACAATTAGGGTATTGAATATTTTATATAAGAATATATTAATTTAAATTTGATTAGATTAAGTATCTTAAAGACGTTAATGCCAATGATTACAAAAAATAAAATAGGTTTAATAATTTACTATGCAAATTTTTATTATGCGCCACGGAGAAGCAGCTCTTGATGCTGCAAGCGACGCACTAAGACCGCTGACTCAGCGTGGAAGAAGTGAATCAATAAAAATGGCTGAATGGATGACAACGCAAGGACATGCTATCGATTATGTTTTAGTCAGTCCTTATTTACGAGCCCAACAAACATTAGAGGCTGTAAAAATAGGTTTAGCATTACCGAGTAAGATAGAAACAGATGAAGGGCTCATTCCTGGTGGTAATCCTTCGCATATTGCACATTACTTACGTGCTTTAGGGGATACGGGATATCAAAATATTCTGGTTATTTCCCATTTACCTTTAGTTGGCTATGTTGTGGCAGAACTTTGCCCTGCGGTGTGTCCCCCAATGTTTTCAACATCAACGATAGCTTGTGTTGATTTTGATTTATCGAAAGGTACGGGAGAATTGTTATGGCAAGTCCCACCTTCAACTTTAAAATAAACTAGCCCAATACGATAATTAACGCCTTATTTCACCTGTTTGGTGATTTAAGGGGTAGTGCTTGAGCCGACTGATACTTCAACGACGGATAATATCATCATTTTCGACTAATACTAATAACGCAGCATCACCCCCCCACTCTTTAGGGGCTTGATGGAACGCAATGACATCAGGGTGCTGTGCTAACCAAAGTGGTGTTTGTTGTTTTAAAATGTGTTTACCGTGTCCATGCATAATACAAGCACAATAAACGTGCTCCCTCCTACAGGCTGCAATCAAAGCGCCAATTTCTTGTTTTGCAATTAATTGTGTTAGTCCGTGTAAGTCTAGAAAAAATTCAGGGGTATAATCGCCACGACGTAGTTTTTTCAATTCATAAGCATTTGCGCCGTCTCTTAAGTAGCGCATCGGGCCTTCTGTCGCTAAATTAGGTTGAAATTCATCTGAAAAATAATATGAAGCATCAGCTTGCTCTTGTTGCAGGCGTTCAACGGCGTAGTGTGTCACTTTTTTACGTTTTGGCGAGTGAAGTATTTTATCTTGAGGTAATTTCTTGGTGCCTTTTATCATTTCCTGAAATAACTCAATTTCAGAAGGTGGCAGTAAAAATTTCTTATTCATTTTTTATGATTCTTCATAGTGTTACTGTTTTATAAAGCAATAGTACATGAAATAGTGTCAGAGATAAAAAATATAGGTTATAAATTTGGCATAAAAAAAGGCAGGGATTTACCCTGCCGAAATAGTCACATAGCTAGCAAATACAAGGTGATTAACAAGTTGCTTTGTTTAGAATATCTGGGAGCATAAAACTTTTTTATCTCTTAAGATGGAGATAAAAATACGGTAAAAAGAGATTAAAAAAGAGTCTTTAAATTATGTATTTGTTTTCAAGTGACATCATATTGAATAAAAACTTCTTAAGGCGCATTTGGGTACACAGTCAATGATTTCATGTTTTAAGTATGGTTCAATTCTGTTTTTTTGCTAATAAAGGTTAAATTAAAAGTATAAAATATCATTTTTTAATAATAGGTAGATCGTATGTTTTGCTTTTTGTTCTATGACTGAAGTTTAAAACCATTGTAGGTGTGTTTGTATAGAGTGCGGTAATAATGTTGTTATGTTTTTTTACGCTTCCCCGCTGATTTATCACCATCTTCATGGCAAACTACAGACTTTCTATTTCTTCAGAGGACAACCATTTTGGATATAACACTAAAAGAGGAAGCAGTTGCTGATTTAAGCACTATCCTAGATATGCTACGTTGGGCTATGAGTCAGTTTAATTCATCTGACATTTATTATGGTCATGGCACAGATAACGCATGGGATGAAGCATTACAGCTTGTATTACCAACTATTGCACTTCCTTTAGATATTCCAGATGCGCTGTTATCAAGCAAATTAACAACCTCTGAGAAAATGGAAATCATTACACTGATTGAAAGTCGAATTGAGGAAAAGATCCCGGTTCCCTATTTAACTCATCGTGCTTGGTTCTGCGGTCATGAATTTTATGTTGATGAACGAGTGCTTATTCCTCGTTCCCCAATTGGTGAATTAATCAATAACCATTTTGATGGTTTAATTCAGCAAGAGCCAACACGTATTCTTGATTTATGTACTGGAAGTGGTTGTATCGCTATTGCATGTGCTCATGAATTTGAAGATGCGGAAGTGGATGCGGTTGATATTTCTGTAGATGCGCTGGAAGTGGCAGAATTTAATATTGAAAACCACGGCTTAGCTCATCGTGTTTACCCAATGCAATCTGATTTATTTAACGCTATTGTTCCAACGCCTTACGATATCATTGTGACAAATCCGCCTTATGTTGATGTTGAAGATATGGACGATTTACCAGATGAATACCAAGTTGAACCAGAATTAGCGTTGGCATCAGGTATTGATGGCCTTGATATTACACGTCAAATTTTACTAAAAGCCCCTGAATATTTAAGTGAAAAAGGTATTCTTGTGTGTGAAGTGGGCAATAGCATGGTTCATCTTGTCGAACAATTCCCAGAAGTGCCGTTTACATGGCTTGAATTTGACAATGGTGGGATTGGAGTCTTTATGTTGACTCGAGAACAGCTTGTTGAACATTCACACTGTTTTTCTAGTGATAATCGTTGATGTAACAGCAATGAGACGGTAGATTGTTATTCATTACAAATAACATATTGATAACATCACACAGTAAAAAAATAGGAATAAAGGGATGGCAGGAAACAGTATCGGACAATTATTCAGAGTGACGACTTTCGGTGAGTCTCATGGTGTTGCATTAGGTTGCATTGTTGATGGTGTACCTCCTGGATTGTCTTTAACAGAAGCTGATTTACAAGTTGATTTAGATAGACGTAGGCCTGGAACTTCACGTTATACCACGCAACGTCGTGAGCCTGATCAAGTGCGTATTTTATCGGGTGTATTTAATGGCGTGACAACGGGTACAAGTATCGGCTTGTTGATTGAAAATACCGACCAACGTTCTCAAGATTACAGTGAAATTAAAGATGTTTTCCGCCCAGGGCATGCTGATTATACCTATGAACAAAAATATGGTTTGCGTGATTATCGTGGTGGTGGACGTTCTTCGGCTCGTGAAACGGCAATGCGTGTCGCCGCAGGTGCGATTGCTAAAAAATATCTAAAAGAGAAATTAGGCATCGAAGTTCGAGGATATCTTTCTCAGCTAGGACCTATTACATGTGATCTTGTTGATTGGTCTATTGTTGAAAGCAATCCATTTTTCTGTCCTGATCCTTCACGTTTAGATGCGCTTGATGAATACATGCGTGCACTTAAAAAAGAAGGTAATTCTATTGGTGCAAAAGTCACTGTGGTTGCACAGGGTGTACCTGCTGGATTTGGTGAACCTGTCTTTGATCGATTAGATGCTGATTTAGCGCATGCTTTGATGAGTATCAATGCTGTCAAAGGTATAGAAATTGGTGATGGATTTGGTGTTGTAACATTAAAAGGTACAGAAAACCGAGATGAAATCACTAAAAAGGGATTTACCAGTAATCATGCGGGGGGAATTTTAGGTGGCATTAGCAGTGGTCAGCCTATTGTTGCGCATATCGCATTAAAACCGACCTCCAGTATTACTGTTGCAGGTAAAACGATTAATCGTGATGGTGAAGAAGTTGATATGATAACCAAAGGTCGTCATGATCCTTGTGTCGGTATCCGAGCCATTCCTATCGCAGAAGCGATGATGGCAATTGTATTACTCGATCATGCATTGCGTCAGCGTGGTCAATGTGGTGATGTTGTACCACCCTTAATGCAATGGTAATCATTCTACATCAATAACGTGGTTGATAAGCTGTAGTAAGTTTGATGTTAGCTTTAAAGGTGTGAGCGCCTAATTTTATTATGCTCAGATCGTGTTGCTGTTACTCTCTTCAAAATAAATAAACGAAAGAAACAGCAATACGTCCTTTCATTTCTGATAACTCGGATAGATAAATGGATTGGCTCTTTTCAGATGGCATCTACCTTCTTCTCTTCTTTGTTGCTTTAATCGCGGGTTTTATTGATTCCATAGCAGGTGGAGGCGGATTAATTACTATTCCTGCTTTACTTTCAGTTGGTATTTCGCCAGTACAAGCGCTTGCAACTAATAAACTGCAATCTGTTGGTGGCTCATTTTCAGCAACACTCTATTTTATACGCCGTCGGGTTATTGATTTAAAATCACAACGATTTGCGATTTTTATGACATTTATTGGTGCAGTTTCTGGTGCCATGTTGGTGCAATTTATTAATCCTGACATCCTTAAACAAGCACTTCCCATTCTCACTATTGCTATTGGTCTCTATTTTCTTCTTACTCCGTCAATTGGTGCTCAAGATAGTAAGCAACGTATTGGTTACTATACATTCGGTGCAATATTAGGCGGAGGTGTGGGTTTTTATGATGGCATTTTTGGTCCGGGCACAGGCTCTTTCTTCGCTTTAGGTTATGTTACTTGGGTATAACCTATCAAAAGCGACAGCTCACGCTAAATTACTCAACTTCACTTCTAATTTTGGATCACTACTATTTTTTATTATTGGTGGACAAGTTATTTGGACTATTGGTTTAGTGATGCTTTGTGGGCAATTTATTGGTGCTCGCTTAGGTGCAAGTCTCGTTTTAACGAAAGGGCAAAAATTAATAAGACCTATGTTGGTCATTATCTCCTTTTTGATGAGTATCAAACTGATTAATGACAATCATGGCGATACTATTGCACTTTGGTTCTCTGCACTTTTTAATTAGGAATAGATGGTTTTTTAAATGTCAGCACATCATTATCAACAGTTAATTGATATCTTTAATCAATGTTTTAGCGAAAGTTTTCAAACCCGTTTAGTCAAAGGGGATGATGAGCCGATTTATTTACCTGCAAATGAAGAAATACCTTATCACCAAATTATTTTTGCTCATGGCTTTTATGCAAGTGCATTACATGAAATTTCACATTGGTGTATTGCGGGTGAAGCTCGCCGTCAACAAGTTGATTATGGTTACTGGTATTGCCCCGATGGACGGGACGAAACGACACAAGGGCAGTTTGAGAAAGTCGAAATTAAACCTCAAGCGCTAGATTGGTTATTTTGCCAAGCTGCTGGTTATCCTTTCAATGTCAGTTGTGACAATTTAGAAGGTAACTTTGAGCCCGACCGCTATGCGTTTAGAAATAAGGTCAGAGAACAAGTTCTTGCTTATTTACGTGATAAAAACACGCCACTTCGTGCTCAGCTATTTATTAATGCGTTACATTTGTTTTACAATACCCCAGAGCTAACGGAAGAGATGTTTCCTTATCAGGAAAACCCTTTAGTTAATTAAGGATTGCGAGAATAACTATCGCCTATCCACTGTGAAGGTTTTACCCGATAGGGTGGAGTCTGATGTAGTAAGGTTGCTGTATCACACGTTTTTATGTATTGATAATGCAGTGCTGATGGCGAGTACAGCAACATTATATATTGAGGATAAATAATGCTTTCTGAGTATGAAACGTACTTGTTAGATAGAATTGATAGCCGTGTTGAACATGCCACTGACGATGAATTATTTGCAGGTGGATATTTGCAAGGTCATATTACACTGGCTATTGCTGAGCTTGAGCAAGAAAACAACACACAATTAGAAGCACTAAGAACACGTGTGGAAGAGAGCATTCAAAAGGCAATAAAAGCAGGCGAGCTGTCACCACCAGATCAAGCATTAGTATTATCGACGTGGCATGATTTAGTTAACTCAATTAATTAAATTGCATATGCCTATCTAAGAGAACAACCGGTACTAATCGGTTGTTTTTTCTTTTTTAATATTTCATTAAAATAATGACTCTTAAGTTATATTTAGGATATTTGATGTTGAAAAAGGTGAGTTTTTAGACAAAGATTAATCCTCACTATTTATCAATTGTTTTTATTTGATTTTTCAAAGTCGATGTATCTCTCATTGATTAAGCATAATAGTGCTATCTTTTGTAATACCTTGCCATTTCTGTAAAATTACTTTTAAATGTTTTTTAGGAATGTTTCTCGGGATGCAAATGATTTGCATAGAATATTTATGATAAGGATAACGATACGATGAAAAATTTCTTTAAAATAGGCCTATTCACGAGTGCCGTTTTATTTTTATCTGCTTGTGATCAACTTGATTTAGATAATAAAAAAAATAAATTTTATTACAGTAACCCAAGCGAAAAAATGATCAGCTTTAGTGTTGATGGTAAAGAATATCAGGTTGAACCAGGTAAAAATGGTTACATAACGCTATCACCTGGTGAGCATAATTTAAAAGACAGTGCCGGAAATGATGCCAAATTTATGGTTTATGACAATAATAATGGTGGCATATTAAATCCTGATAATTTTATGTATTACACCCTTTCTGAAGTGTATGCCGTAAAGGGAAAAACAGATCAATTTAAACCTGTTGATTACCCTGTGATTATCAATGGCTACGAATTTGAACTTCCCGTACGTAGCACTAATGCCACGTTAATTGATGGTAATAACTTTCAGTGCACTTATGCTTTAGGCGAGCCATTTCCTAATGAAATTCGTACTCGCAACAAAAATAATGATGGTGGCATAAAAAATAAATGCTTTGATAAACCTGAATTTATTAAATATATTTCAGCAGAATACAATAAAGATTTAGAACCATTTACACAAGAAGATGAATATAACGATTCTGTTAATCTTAATTTAGACTATATGTTACCGACAGCAGAATTTACTGATCCTGATATTCAAGCTGAAGCAGAAGAACTTGTATCACTATTAAATCAAATTCAAAAAAGTGAAGATCCAAAGATCCATAATATATTAAAAGATAAGCTTTATAAGGCGACACTTGCTGTTTCACGTGCGAATAGTAACCGAGCTGTGAAAGATTCAGTGGAAGACAATAAATACTATAATCGTTTTATTGAAGAGAGTAGAAAGTTTCAATCTTATGGTATTTTACCGAAAGATTAAAATAGCCGAAAAAGAAGTTATCAATTTAATGTTAATGTAAGCCATCCAATAGGATGGCTTTTTAATAAGTTTAACTATCAAAGTATTAAAGTACAGAACTGGAAATAGATATGACAATCACACAAAATAAAATAAAAAATAACGCTATTACACTTCGTCAAACTCAAATTGATGATGCCATTAAATTACCTGTCATTGAGCAATCAGCAGGGCAACTTTTTAGCACATTAGAAGACTTAAAGTGGATCAGTGAAAGTGATGTCCAAGGGGTTGAAACACATCTAGAATTTATTAACCAACATGATCATTGGGTCGCGGTTAATCATGACAATGAACCTGTGGGATTTATTATGACGCAAACATTGCCTGATAGTTTATTTATTCATGAACTTTCTGTCAGTCAAGATTGGCAAAATAACGGAATTGGTAAATTACTTATTCAGAAAGTAAAAGATGAAGCAAAAGCACGTAAATTTGATGCTGTTACACTGACAACGTTTCGTCATGTTCCTTGGAATGCACCGTATTATCAACGCTTAGGTTTTTCTATTTTACCAGAGAACGAAGTTCCACACTCTTTGCAAGAAATTTTAGATCATGAAGTCGATAAAGGGGGGGTTGTGAAAGAAACTCGCTGTGCAATGAAATGTAAGATTTATTAGGTTATAACATTAAAAATAATAACGTTAAAAAAAGTAAGCTAAGCAACCTAGAATGGTTGCTTAGACGCCAACTGGATATGCTACTTTTTGACTTCAATTGCTTTTCCACGTAGTAATGGCCTTACCCAAAAACGATTAGGGTGTAAGGCATTCAACACACTATCTTCAACCGGAAAGGGTTCATCAAAAATTTGGCTTGCGAGAATTTCGGCTGATAACGGTGCTGAACATAATCCACGAGAGCCTAATGCGCTGAGAATATAAAGTTGATGATAAGCTGGCGCTAAAACGGGTATTTGTCTTCTACGCTTAAACCTATCTAAATGAGTGTACGCTAGTAGCAAGTTTTCAAAGTCAGGAACTTCACCTAATAGTGGCAGATGATCGCGTATCGTACAACGAATACCTACTCGTGCATTGTTTTGGCTAAAATCAACATCAAAGCACCAAGGTGTTTTGGCTAAACAGTGAGTAAGATGGTATTGATTGTCTTCTTGCTCCTCACTGGAAACCGTCAGGTCTAACCTATCTCGGCGAAAGCTTGCGCCAACACAATGCAAATTATCTTGATGATCAACAGGTGTAAAATAGCCATCATAACAAAGTACGGTTTTTAGCTTTGATAATGTCTTTGTTGTTGGTATATGGCTAACTTGGCCTCTGACAGCGCTAATAGGTAACTTAGCACTTTGAGAAAAGTCAGTAATTCGATGCCCATTCGCCAATATAACGCAATCATGTTGTGATTGAACTTGTGTGACTTGATTTTCATTCTGATGAACGATATCTAAGCACCAAAATGCACCTTGTACATTTATTTGTGTGACTTGATGATTAAATTGCAGTATTAACCCTAATTGCTGAGCATATTTTAGTGCTTGAGTGGTTAATTCAGTGGGAGAAAGCCAACCTGCTTGCGGATAAAAAAGCCCCTCGTAATTAATATCTAATCCGCACAGGGTGTTTATCTCATCTTGAGAACAGTAACGAGCTATTTCGTGAAAAGATACAGAATGATTAATGATCCGTTCTGCCTTTTTTCGCACTCTATCATTATAAATAAGCTGAGCAACACCCGACCATTGATGAGAAAACATAATGCCAGCTTGACGTAGATTGTCATAAGTACGTCGAGCAAATAAGAATGCGGTTGTAAAAAATTGCTCTATTTCGTCTGACTTACCATTTAACAAAGGATATAACACCCCTTGTCGATTACCTGATGCATTTGTTGCGGGCTGTTTATCTTCACAATATAAGGTGACTTTAGCGCCTCTTCTTAAGCAAGAAAGTGCGATAAAGGTACTGGCAATACCGCCGCCTATAATAGCGATATCTTGTGCTTGTGTTGCATGAGGCCGTGCATAATAAGGTAGATATTCGGGAGAGGGAGAATGAGGGAATACACCTGTCAGCATCTCTCTTTTTTGCCCAAATCCTTTGATCTTTTTTATTTCAAATCCAACACGTTGCAAGCCTCTCTTTACAATGCCAGCTGCAGTAAATGTCGAAAATGTCCCATTTTCTCTCATTGAATCTGCCATGGATTGAAAGAGCGTTTCACTCCACATTTGTGGATTTTTAGAAGGGGCAAAGCCATCGAGAAACCATGCATCTACTTTATTGTGCAGTGCTTGGCGAGTTTGTGGTAATAATGTATTGATATCACCGAACCATAAGTCTAGTGTAATTGCCCCATCTGCGAGAATAATGCGGTGACAGCCTGCGAGAGGTAACGGCCATTGAGCACAAAGTGCTTTTGAATATTTTTCAAGTTCAGGCCAATTGCAATGTGCGGATTGTAAATCATTTTTTGTGAGAGGGAATTTTTCAAAGCTGACATAGTGAAGACGCTTTAAACGCGCGTTGGGTGATGTTTGCTTAAATTGTTCAAATGCTTGCCACAGGGTTAAAAAATTAAGCCCAGTACCAAACCCTGTTTCTGCAATAACACATTCAGAGCGTACATGTGTACCAAAACGTAATGGAAAGTGATTTCCATGTAAGAATACGTGTCGCGTTTCTTCTAGACCATCTTGGTTTGAAAAGTAAATATCGCCAAATTGTTCTGAGATAGGGGTGCCAAGTTCATTCCAACTTAAAGATGCGGTATTTATTGGGCTATTATTCACGGAACTGCCTGTATTTCTGTAAAAAATTATCTAATATCTTAGCGCTGTTAGGAAGGTTGTGCCAGCCTTTAAGGGGAAAGTGTTTTATCAGCTTATCTGCATTTTTGTAAAAAAGATCCTGATCGGACTTGTTCGGCGTACAACTGTACGCTAAAGTGCTACTCAGAAATCCCGCAGCTACAACAATTATTGTAAAGAGGTATGAATGAAGCGCGCAGTGATCACGGGTCTGGGTATTGTTTCGAGCATTGGTAATAACCAGAAAGAAGTGCTGGATTCTTTAAAGGAAGGCCGTTCCGGGATAACTTTCTCAGAAGAATTTAAAGAGATGGGGCTTCGTAGCCACATTTGGGGCAACGTTAAGCTTGATACTGAAGGTCTTATTGACCGTAAAATCCGCCGTTTTATGAGCGACGCATCGGTTTATGCCTATTTATCTATGCAAGAAGCGATAGCTGATTCAGGTCTGAGTGAAGACCAAGTTTCTAATATTCGTTCTGGTTTAGTCGTAGGATCTGGTGGTGGTTCCCCACGTAATCAGGTTCAAGGTTCTGATGGTATGAGAGCAAAAGGTCTACGTGGTGTAGGTCCTTATATGGTAACTCGAGCAATGGCATCAGGTGTTTCAGCGTGTTTAGCCACACCGTTTAAAATTAAAGGCGTTAACTACTCAATCAGTTCTGCTTGTTCTACATCAGCACACTGTATTGGCCACGCTGTTGAGCTTATCCAATTAGGCAAACAAGACGTTGTATTTGCTGGTGGTGGCGAAGAATTAAGTTGGGAAATGACCTGCGAATTTGACGCAATGGGCGCACTTTCAACGAAATATAACGAAACACCAAGTAAAGCTTCCCGTACTTACGATAAAAACCGTGATGGTTTTGTTATCGCTGGTGGTGGTGGCATTGTGGTTGTTGAAGAATTAGAACATGCATTAGCGCGTGGCGCACATATTTATGCTGAAATTGTGGGCTATGGTGCCACTTCTGATGGTGCAGATATGGTTGCACCTTCCGGTGAAGGGGCTGTGCGTTGTATGCAAATGGCAATGCAAGATGTTGAGAAAGTTGATTACATCAATACACATGGTACTTCAACGCCAGTGGGTGATTTAAAAGAACTTGAAGCTATCACTGAAGTATTTGGCACACACACTCCTGCCATTTCAGCAACGAAGGCCATGACTGGTCACTCATTAGGTGCTGCTGGTGTACATGAAGCAATTTATAGTCTATTAATGCTAGAACACGGTTTTATTGCACCAAGTATTAATATTGAAGAATTAGACGATAAAGCACTGGGTATGAATATTATTACTCAGCCAACAGAACAAAAGTTAAACACAGTTATGTCAAATAGCTTTGGTTTTGGTGGTACGAATGCATCATTAGTAATGAGTAAATATAAAAACTAGTTACTAATACTTATTTTCTTATATAAAAAAGGCAGGCTTCATTTTAATGGAGACTGCTTTTTATTTTAAATCCAATATATAAAATAAATTATTATTCTAATAAAGATATCTTTCGAATAAAAAATATTTAAAAAAGATTATATAAATAATTTTTTAAAATACCTATCTTAATAGTTACTGATTTTATTATTCTAATAAAATAGACGGTTTTTTATAACTAATTGTTTTTATTATAAAGTAAATTCAAGTGTGTTTTATTTCAATCGTTTAATTTAATTGTAACTAAAATCATTAAATGTTTTGTTTTATATAGAGTTAGGTTAATAGAAAGGGCCAATAGGACAAAAAGAGCGGTAAAAAATTGATCTGGATTATTTTATTACAAATAAGTAGGAGCTATTTAATATAAAAGTTGGTAATGTTTGTCACGGATACTTGTATTACTTTATATTTTATACTTTGATTTCTTATGTTAGTTTTATTCATTAAATCTAATATCATGAATGTGACCGGCTAAAAGTTTAGCCGGCATTTTTTTATTATCGTCTTTTGGACATTGACTCACATCTCCTGATGACAATCTGCTTTTTTCGTTGCAGATTGACGTCGGAAATTCAGCGGTGTTCTAAGTTGTTGAACTAAAAGCACACCCAGTAACACAATACCACCACCGACTAAATGATAGCTGTGCATTTCTTCACCAAGAAGTGCGATGGCAATCATTGCGGTAAATAATGGCATCAAGTTCATAAAAATAGAGGTTGTATTCGCACCTAATTTCATCACACCTAAGATCCACAAATAAGGTGCAAGAATAGAAGCGCCAATACCTGCAAAAATGACTAACCCAACATTATCTTTCGATAATGCTACGCTTTCGGCAAGAAAGAAGTTTGGTAATAATAACAGAACACCAAACCCAATTTGAACATAAAGTGATTGCCAATTAGGTAGCGTGATTGACCATCGTTTTGTTAAAACGCCATAGAGTGCGTATGATGCTGATGCAATAAACATCATTAGCTCGCCATAGCCCAATCCTTGAGAGAGTAGATGAGAGGGTTCGCCACGGCTAATTAGCCAGACCAGACCACTAATTGAAAGTACTGTACCTAGCACTATCCCAACAGTAGGCACTACTCGTAAAACAAAAATACTGATAATTACAGTCAGTAATGGGATCAGCGAATTTAAAATACCCATAAATGTGGCGCTAACATAATGTGCAGCATAATAAGCTAGACTTTGGTACATCACCATTCCTAATGCACCAAGAATAAATAATTTCCACCAGTATTGTTTGACGATTTTACGATGATGCCAAACCGGCATGATCAAAAAAGGCGTCATGATTAAAAAGGCGAGAAACCAACGATAAAAAGAGATAGCCGCAGGATCGATAACAGACGCAGCAGCTTTATTGACGACGGCATTAATGGACCAGATCAGTACCGCTAAGAGCGGAAAAATTGCATTCTTCATTGTTCTCATATCTATTTTTAAACCAGATCGCTATTGTAAGCCTGTCTGATTAGATATATATAATGAAAACCAGACAACAGATAGGTCAATAAAGACAACATGACATGAGAACAACATAAAGATGACAATTGAACAACAAAAAATACAAGGGTTATTGTCTGATCCAGATACGGTTCGATTTCGTGATGAGCAATTATTAGCAGAAACGGAGTTTGTTTATCATCAACATGATTTTGGTCAGTTACTTTATGTGATTTCAGGTGTTATGGATTTAGAAGCGGGAGGACAGCGATTCTTAGCACCCCCTGAATTTAGTGTGTGGATCCCTAAAAATGTAGGGCATGCTAGTTATAATAAAAAAACACTTTCTTTTAAAGTCCTAGATATTGCACCTAATTGGTGTGAAGGATTGTTGGATAAACCGTGTTTAATTCAATTAAGTGCTATTTTTTCAACTATATTTTCTGATTTTTTTTATCGCGGTATCTGTAAACCCCAAACAGAAGAAGATTTTCGATTAGCACAAGTGTTAATTGATCAACTTAAAGTGTCGCCGATCCATCACACTTATTTACCTTCATCTAAAGATAAATTATTGGCGCCTATATTATCTATTTTAGAACAAAATCCAGCTGATAATACATCATTAGAGCAATGGGCTAAAAAACGTTATACCTCAGAAAGAACACTATCCCGACGTTGTCAGCAAGAATTAGGTATGTCTTTTAGCGAATGGCGTAAGCGCTTGCGCTTTTTACATGCGATTTCTTTATTAGAACAAGGGAAAAGTGTGAATGAAATTGCCTTCGATGTGGGTTATAGCTCTTCGTCTTCATTTATTGCAATGTTTCAACAATTTGCGGGTACGACGCCAGAGCGTTTTCGTCGATTACCTAGTTGTTAAATCTTCTTTTCATATATTTACTTAAAATCTAGGCAGATTTTACTGTCAATAATAGGCTTTGTTGTTAATAAGTGGCAAAATAGACCGCTTAATTTTATTTTTCGATAGATTGTTGACACACATAAATACCAAATCAGTGAGATAACACAGTGAAAATTCTGGTTGATGAAAACATGCCTTATGCGGAACAGCTTTTCCGCCAATTAGGTGAGGTAAAAGCGGTTTCTGGTCGTCCTTTACCTATTGATGAACTTAATGATTCTGATGCCTTAATGGTGAGATCAATTACTAAAGTCAATGAGTCCTTATTATCAGGCAAGCCAGTGAAATTTGTTGGAACGGCAACGGCAGGTTTTGATCATGTGGATATTGCATGGCTGGAGCAACAACAAATTGGTTTTTCATCAGCGCCAGGTTGTAATGCTATTGCTGTTGTTGAGTATGTTTTTTCTGCACTCATGATGTTTGCAGAGCAAGACGGCTTTCAATTAACTGATAAAGTCGTTGGTATTGTGGGGGTGGGAAATGTAGGCGGGCGGTTAGCAACACGCTTACGTGCATTGGGGGTGGCTGTGTTACTTTGCGATCCACCTAGAGCAGATAATGGTGATAATGAAGAATTCCATTCATTGGAAACGCTACTAGAAAAAGCAGATATTCTGACTTTTCATACACCTCTTAATAAATCAGGTCCATACAAAAGTTATCATTTAATTAACGAGAGCAACCTTAAAGAATTACCAGAAGGGCGTATTTTAATTAATGCAAGCCGTGGTGAAGTGGTTGATAATAAAGCATTATTATCAATTCTTGACAAAGGTAAATCCTTACGTGTGGTTTTAGATGTCTGGGAGCCAGAGCCTGATCTTTCTATTGAATTATTAAATAAAGTCGATATAGGCACTCCACATATTGCGGGTTATACCTTAGAGGGTAAAGCACGTGGTACAACACAAGTATTTGAAGCTTATTGTGGTTTTATTGGACAGCCTCAACAAGTTGAATTATCAACTTTGTTGCCAGCGCCGACTATCTCAACCATTTCAGTGCAAGGTGAGCTAACACAAACGTTATTAAAACAACTCATCCACCTTGTTTATGATGTGCGTCGTGATGATGCATCATTACGAAAAGTGGCAGGCGTAAAAGGAGAGTTTGATAAATTACGCAAACTTTATCCTGTACGCCGAGAATGGTCTTCACTGCATGTGATTTGTGATAACCAAACCACAGCCAATACATTAAATGCGATTGGTTTTAGTGCGACACACAAATAAAGCACAACATTATTTTAAAAATTTTACGGTATTGGAGGATATCTTATGGGAGAAGGTTGGAATATTGCTGTTGTGGGTGCAACAGGCGCTGTTGGTGAGGCAATTTTAGAGCTGTTACAAGAGCGTGAATTTCCCATTGGCGAACTGACGGCAATTGCGAGTGAAGACAGCATTGGAAAATCTGTGCGTGTAAACAGCAAAAGTGTTGCTGTTCAAGGTATTCACAATATCGATTGGGCAGATATTCAATTAGCTTTCTTTGCTGCCCCTACTGAAATTAGTGCGCAATATGCACAACAAGCCGCAGATGCAGGCTGTATTATTATTGATTGTAGTGGCATTTTTGCAATGGATTGGGATGTACCGTTGGTTGTTCCTGGTGTGAACAGCGCAATGCTAGCAGAATATCGCACCCGTAATATTGTCTCCATTGCAGATAGCATGGTCAGCCAATTGTTACGAGCGATTAATCCATTAACAGAAGCTGCTGGTTTGACACGTCTTAGTGTGACTAATTTAATGTCTGTCTCCCGTTTAGGAAAACAAGCTGTTGATGAACTTGCTGGACAAAGTGCTCGTTTGCTTAATGGGATCCCACCTGAATTAGGTCGTTTTAATAAGCAACTGGCTTTTAATATTTTACCTCTCATGGTTGATGACGAAGGTTCAGTACAAGAAGAGCGTCGTATGGTTGACCAAATTCGTAAGATTTTACAAGACGAAGGCCTTCCAATTTCTGTGACAACATTACAGGCGCCTGTTTTCTATGGTAATGCACAATCAGTGCAATTAGAAACATCACGCCCAATGGGCAGTGATGAAGCGCGTGAAACATTACAAGAAAATGAAGATCTGAGCATTAGTGAAGAAAATGATTTCCCAACACAAGTCACCGATGCTTCGGGGAATGTGAACCTAAATTTAGGTTGCTTCCGCAATGATTATGGTATGCCAGAAGCATTACAATTTTGGTCAGTAGCAGATAATGTACGCTTTGGTGGAGCATTAATGGCTGTTGAAGTAGCAGAACAATTAATGCAGGAGCAGTTTTACTAATGAATGCGTCAGTGAGTGCTGAAGTTGCAGAACAATCCTTGACTGAGTCAACGGTTCTTTCTGGAAGCACAACAATCAAAATCGCGTTAGGCGTTGAATATGATGGTAGCCACTATTATGGCTGGCAACGCCAAAATGAAGTACGTAGTGTACAAGAACGATTAGAAAAAGCGCTTTCACAGGTGGCTAATGAACCTATATCGGTTTTTTGTGCAGGAAGAACTGATGCTGGTGTACATGCGACAGGGCAAGTTGTTCATTTTGAAACAACGGCACACCGCAAAGATCCGGCATGGACAATGGGCGTTAATACGCATTTACCTGCGGATATTGCAGTCCGTTGGGTAAAAACGGTGTCTGATGATTTTCATGCGCGTTTTAGTGCAACGGCAAGGCGTTATCGTTATGTGATTTTTAATCATCGTTACCGTCCTGCTATTTTGTCATCTGGAGTGACACATTTTCATTACCCTTTAGATGCTGAACGTATGCATCAAGCCGCGCAATGTTTATTGGGTGAAAATGACTTTACCTCTTTTAGAGCCGTTCAATGTCAATCACGAACGCCATGGCGTAACGTTATGCATGTTAACGTTTCTCGATATGGTGATTATGTTGTGGTGGATATTAAAGCGAATGCTTTTGTACACCATATGGTGCGAAATATTGTCGGTAGCCTTTTAGAAATAGGGTGTGGCAACCAGGATATTACTTGGATGGCTGAACTATTAGCCTTAAAAGACAGAACCAAAGCTGCGGCAACAGCGAAAGCGAATGGTTTGTATTTGGTGTCCGTAGATTATCCTGAACATTTTGAATTACCAAAACCTGCAATGGGCCCACTATTTTTAGCGGATAACCCTATTGAGATATCTCAATCATAAAAACACCCAGTACTCTGAGGATTTATGGAAATATTAACGCAATTTGTTGATTTAATAAAATTTCTAATTGATTTCATTTTACATATTGATGCACATTTAGCAGAGCTTGTTGCTCAATATGGTACGTGGGTCTATGCCATTTTGTTTCTGATTGTTTTTTGTGAAACGGGGCTGGTGGTAACGCCATTTTTACCTGGTGATTCGTTGCTGTTTGTTGCAGGTGCTTTGGCTGCTTTAGATACCAATGATGTGAATGTCCATATTATGGTTTTACTGTTGCTTTGTGCTGCGATTTTAGGTGATGCAGTAAATTATTCTATTGGACGACTTTTTGGCGAAAAGCTATTTAGTAAACCGAATTCACGTATTTTCCGCCGTGAATATCTGGATAAAACCCATGCTTTTTATGAAAAACATGGTGGTAAAGCGATTATTTTGGCAAGATTTGTGCCGATTATCCGAACTTTTGCGCCATTCGTTGCAGGAATGGGAAAAATGTCATATCGTCATTTTGCCTTTTATAATGTAACTGGGGCAATTGCATGGGTACTGCTATTTACTTATGCTGGCTACTTTTTTGGTGACTTAGATATAGTTCAAAAGAACTTAAAATTGCTAATTGTTGCCATTATTGTTATTTCTATTTTACCGGGCGTCATTGAGATCATGCGCCATCGTAGAGCGAGCGCAAAAGCGAAGAAAGAAAGTGATAACAAAGAGGTTTGAGCAGTTATCATCGGTTTTTGCCGTAGAATAGCCATAATAAAGAGATGCGCTGAAATTCAGTAAGCGGTATCATCATAAACTTTGCTAACCACACAGCCAGTGCATTGTGGTTGATACGCTCACAATAATTTTACTGGCGAAGGTCAGATTCAGACGAAAAGGTCCGTTAATGAGCTGGATTGAAAAAATTCTAAATAAAAGCACTATCACAAGTTCACGTAAAGCCAATATCCCAGAAGGGGTTTGGACTAAATGTGATAGCTGTGGACAGGTACTCTATCGCGCAGAATTGGAGCGCAATTTAGAGGTTTGTCCTAAATGTGATCACCATATGCGCATTTCAGCGCGCCGTCGCCTTGAGACGTTCCTTGATTCAGGAAGTACGATAGAATTAGGTAGTGAATTAGAACCTAAAGATATTCTGAAATTCCGCGACTCCAAAAAATATAAAGACAGAATTAGCGCTGCTCAAAAACAAACTCAAGAAAAAGACGCATTAATCGTCATGAAAGGAACATTGAAAAAGATGCCCGTTGTTGCAGCTTCTTTTGAGTTCGCGTTTATGGGCGGTTCTATGGCTTCTGTTGTGGGAGCACGTTTTGTCCGTGCGGTTGAACAAGCGTTAGAAGATAATTGTCCTCTGGTTTGTTTTTCTGCAAGTGGCGGTGCTCGTATGCAAGAAGCGCTGATGTCATTAATGCAAATGGCGAAAACCAGTGCAGCATTAGCAAAAATGCAAGAGCGTGGTTTGCCTTACATTTCAGTCATGACTGACCCTACAATGGGGGGAGTTTCTGCAAGTTTAGCCATGCTAGGTGATATTAACGTTGCGGAGCCTAAAGCACTGATTGGTTTTGCGGGTCCTCGCGTTATTGAGCAAACTGTTCGTGAAAAACTGCCAGCAGGTTTTCAGCGCAGTGAGTTTTTGTTAGAAAAAGGGGCGATTGATATGATTGTACGTCGTCCAGAAATGCGTGATGAGCTGGCTGAATTACTGGCTAAGCTGACTCAATATGATTTAGTCGAAGATGAAGATGAAATCATTAGCGAAGAAATGATTGCTGATGAAATCGAATCTACTGATAACGAGCCAGAAATTAACATCGAAACGAACAAAAAAGAAGATGTCTAATATCATAACCGCTCCTAAAGCCACATCGCCTCTGTCGGTGTGGCTTTCTTATCTTGAACATTTGCATTCAAGCGCCATTGATATGGGGTTAGAACGTGTGGGTAAGGTAGGAAAATTATTAAATGTGTTACGTCCTGCGCCTAAAGTCATTACTGTTTCAGGTACAAATGGAAAAGGCACAACCTGTCATATGCTAGAGTCAATCTTGATGGCATCAGGATTGAAAGTCGGCGTTTATAGCTCCCCTCATCTTGTTCGTTACACTGAGCGTGTCCGCATTCAAGGCAATGAACTCTCTGAAAACGCTTTTTGTGAAGTTTTTGCGGAAATTGAACAAGCTAGAGGCGATATCTCGCTTACTTTTTTTGAATATGGCACGCTTGCAGCACTGAAACTATTTCAGCAAGCACAACTTGATGTTGTGATCCTTGAAGTAGGATTAGGGGGACGATTAGATGCCACCAATATCGTTGATGCTGATGTTGCCACTATCACGAGTATTGCGCTTGATCATACGGATTGGTTAGGGGCCGATAGAGAACATATTGGTCATGAGAAAGCGGGTATCTTCCGCACTGATCACTATGCTGTTGTGGGTGAGCCTGATATGCCTCATTCTATAGCGCTTGTGGCAAATGAAAAACAGGCTAAACTTTTTCGTCGTGGGGTTGATTGGTCTTTTGTTATTGAAGGTGATCATTGGCATTGGCATTGTGCTGATTGTGAATTTGATGCGTTGCCAATCCCTAATATTCCCTTAGCTAATGCAGCTACTGCCATGGGTGTTATTCGTTGCTTGCTCAAATCTGATGATAAAGTTAGTCAAGCAATTACACATCAAAGTATTATTGAAGGCATGTCTCGTGCGCAATTACCGGGGCGCTTTCAGATCATTTCACAACACCCTCTGGTTATCTTTGATGTGGCGCATAATCCTCATGCGGCGGGATATTTAGCTGAAAAATTATCACAATTACCGCGTCAGTCTGATACCCAAGTGCGCATTGTTGTTGGTATGCTAGGTGATAAAGATATTGCGGGAACATTAGCGTGCTTAATACCATTGGCTGATAGTTGGTATGTTGCTCCACTTAATGAATTTCGTGGCGCCTCAGCGCACGTGCTTGCTCAGCATCTTGAAAATCCATCGGTATTTGAGAGTGTAGAGACGGCATGGAAACAAGCTATGTCTGATGCTAATCCTGATGATATCATCGTGGTTTGTGGCTCATTTCATACAGTCGCGCATGTGATGGAACTTTTGGAAAAGGAGAGTATGGGTGGCGAGTAAATTTCAAAATCGTTTAGTCGGAGCCGTGGTATTAGTGGCTGTCGGGGTTATTTTTTTACCTGCGTTGCTTGACGGCGATAAGAAATATAACGAAGACCAATTTGCCGCTATTCCTTTAGTACCCAAACCAGGCGATGAGCAAGAAATTGAATCTATCGCACCTATAGAGCAAACGACAACACCGTCAACGCCATCTGAAGGTGCTTCTGAAGCTATGCTTTCTGAAGCAGTAACCGGTGTTGAACAACCTACGGCAACACCACCACAATCGCCAAACGTTGTTCCTGTTACACCATTAGAACAACCGACACCTACACCACCAGAACAACCCAAACCTGTGCCACCAGTGGTCACGCCACCTGTACAACCATCAGTACCTCCAGTACAAGAAACGAAACCACCAAAAGGCGAAGCGTGGGTTGTTCAACTGGGTGCATTGAAAAATGCGGCGAAGGTAGAAGAAATTATTGCGAAAATGCATTTCTCAGGTTATCCAGTATATACCGTTCCTGCGCGTCCTGTTGCGGGACAAATGACTCGAATTTACATTGGGCCAAGTGCTTCTAAGTCTGAATTACAGGACATTTTACCGCATTTAAAAGAGCTTACAGGCTTGCAAGGTGAGGTAAGGGCATATAAGCCTTAATTTTTCTAAACGTGTCATCTGATGAGTGATGTAACAAAGCGTTAACTGATTGCGGCGATTATGATTTTTCATATCGCCGTAAATTATTTTGAAATTAGCGAAAATTAGCATTACGCAAACGTTTTCGTTTTCTGTTAGAATGCTTCCGTATTAATGCGGAGCATCGTTATTGGATAAAGAATTTATGGTCTGGATAGATTACGCCATCATTGCCATTATTGGTTTTTCCGCATTAGTCAGCCTGATCCGTGGCTTTGTTCGTGAAGCACTGTCACTCATCACCTGGGGTTGTGGTTTTTTTGTTGCTAGTCAGTTTTATCCTTATCTTGCCGTCTATTTTACTCGGTTTGAAGATGAGCTGGTTCGTAACGGGATAGCAATAGTCACTTTGTTTATTGCGACACTGATTGTCGGTGCCGTTGTTAATTATGTGATTAGCTCTCTTGTTCAACGCACAGGGTTATCAGGTACAGATCGAGTTTTGGGGGTCTGTTTCGGAGCATTAAGAGGTGTGCTGATCGTGTCGGCATTATTGTTTGTTCTAGGGGCATTTACGCCTATGGCAGATAGCGCTGATTGGCAACGTTCTGAACTTATTCCTCAATTCAACCATATTATTAGGTGGTTCTTTGACTACCTGCAAAATGCGTCAAGTTTCGTGTCGGAGAGAATATAACCTCTCCGTCTGGCTGATGAGGATCTATTCATGTGCGGTATTGTCGGTATCGCTGGAGCGAATCCAGTAAACCAATCAATTTATGATGCGTTAACGGTGTTACAACACCGAGGTCAAGATGCAGCTGGCATTGCAACGATAGACGGTAACAACGGTTTCCGTCTTCGCAAGGCTAACGGACTGGTTAAAGATGTGTTTGAAACCCGTCATATGTTGCGTTTAAAAGGTACTATCGGGATAGGGCATGTCCGTTATCCAACAGCGGGTAGTTCTAGTGCATCAGAAGCGCAACCTTTTTATGTGAATTCACCTTTTGGTATTACGTTGGCACATAATGGTAATTTAACCAATGCGCATTTATTACGTCGCCAATTATTTGAAACAGCGCGTCGCCATATCAATACCACCTCTGATTCAGAAATCCTGCTCAATGTATTGGCATATGAATTAGACCGTTTTGACCATTTCCCTCTAGAGCCTGATAATATCTTTGCTGCCGTCGCGGCAATGCATAAAAAATTACGTGGTGCTTATGCTTGTGTTGCGTTGATCATTGGTCACGGTTTATTAGCTTTTCGTGATCCTTTTGGTATTCGTCCTTTAGTGTTAGGTAAACGTACATTAGAAGATGGTAGCCATGAATATATGGTCGCATCTGAAAGCGTTGCTCTTGATACTTTGGGTTTTGAATTTTTGCGTGATGTTGCACCAGGAGAAGCGGTTTATATCACAGAACAAGGCCAACTCTTTACCCGCCAATGTGCTGAAAATCCACAATTAATGCCATGTCTATTTGAATACGTTTATTTTGCTCGCCCAGATTCCTTTATAGATAAAATTTCGGTTTACAATGCGCGTTTGCGTATGGGGCAAAAATTAGGCGCTAAAATTGCGAAAGAGTGGGAAGATTTACAGATTGATGTGGTGATCCCTATTCCTGAAACCTCTTGTGATATCGCATTAGAAATCGCTCATATTCTTAATAAACCGTATCGCCAAGGTTTTGTAAAAAATCGCTATGTGGGGCGTACTTTTATTATGCCCGGTCAGCAAGAACGTCGTAAATCAGTAAGACGTAAATTGAATGCAAATCGTGCAGAGTTTCGCGATAAAAATGTTTTATTGATTGATGACTCCATTGTTCGAGGCACAACGTCAGAGCAAATCGTCGAGTTAGCAAGAGAAGCTGGTGCGAAGAAAGTTTATTTTGCTTCAGCAGCACCGGAAGTTCGCTTCCCTAATGTGTATGGTATTGACATGCCAAATGCCAATGAGCTTATTGCTCATGGACGCGAAGTGGATGAAATCCGTAAATTAATTGGTGCGGATGGCCTTATCTTCCAAGATCTCTCTGATTTAATTGCCGCCGTACAAGAAGAAAACCCTGATATTAGTCAGTTTGAATGTTCCGTGTTTGATGGTGTTTATATCACGAAAGATATTGACCAAGATTATCTAGATTATTTGGAAAATCTTCGTCGTGATGATGAACACAAGATCAGAGATCAAAATGAAATAGAAAACTTGGAAATCTATAACGAAGGTTAGTTTTCCGGTAGAATAGTTCCCTTATAAAGCGTCGATGCCAGTGTGTTCTGCATCGGCGCTTGTTTTTTGAGGGTTTATCATCATAATGATTTATGTTGATATATATTCTGAGGATTATAATGAAAAAGCTGATAGTTGGGCTAACTGGTGCCAGTGGTGCAATTTACGGTATACGCTTATTAGAAATTCTGAAATCTGTGCCGTCAGTTGAAACCCATTTAGTGATTAGCCAAGCTGCGCGCCGTACGATTTCATTAGAAACGGATTATTCGCTAAAAGATATCCATGCGTTAGCAGATGTGATTTATGACGATCGTGATATTGGTGCGTCAATTTCTTCAGGATCATTTCGTGTTAATGGGATGGTAATTTTACCTTGCTCAATTAAAAGTTTATCAGGCATTGTTCATAGTTATACCGATACTTTAGTCACTCGTGCTGCAGATGTTGTGCTGAAAGAAGGGCGAAAATTAGTGTTATGTGTGCGCGAAACGCCTCTGCACTTAGGCCATTTGCGC
This sequence comes from Proteus sp. G2300, assembly GCF_009915965.1. Taxonomy (NCBI): domain Bacteria; kingdom Pseudomonadati; phylum Pseudomonadota; class Gammaproteobacteria; order Enterobacterales; family Morganellaceae; genus Proteus; species Proteus sp. G2300. The sequence continues at coordinate 205,775 of NZ_JAABNK010000024.1, read as the reverse complement.
TTGATGACACAAGCGTCTGAATTAGGTGTAGTGATTATGCCACCTGTCCCAGCTTTCTATTTTCAGCCTAAAACCATTGATGATATTGTTAATCAAACGGTTAATCGTGTACTCGATCAGTTTGAGATTGATTTGCCTGATGATTTATTTCAAAGGTGGGAAGGCGATAAACCTGCTCGCTAAGTATACTCGTCATACTTCAAGTTGTAGCGTTGTTGACTGCGTTCATTCGCACTAGTCACATACTATTGTATGCTCCTAGCGACTCATTTACTTGTCGCCTAGCTACACCTTGAATTATTTAGAGTATTTACACGCTATCCTTTAAGTTGTAGCATTGTTGACTGCGTTCATTCGTACTAGCCACATATATAGTATGCGCTTAGAGACTCATTCACTTGTCGCCTAGCTACAGCTTGAATTATTTAGAGTATTTATTCGGTAGAATATTTATACCGAATTAAAAGAGATTATTTTCCTGTGGTTATAATATCTTTTAATGCCTCTTCCAAATGTGGGTGACGAAATTCAAAACCAGCATTAAGTAATTTTTCAGGGATGGCTTGTTGCCCGCCTAACACTAATGTTGCACTTTCTCCCATCACTAGACGTAATACACTTTCAGGAACGGTCATTAAGGCTGGGCGATTAAAAGCTTTACCTAATAGGCGAGTAAATTCTTTATTTTGTATAGGGTTAGGCGCTGTTAAGTTAAAAGCACCTTTAGCATCTTGAGTCTTAAGCAAGAAAATAATCGCATTGACCATATCATCAATATGGATCCACGGCATATACTGTTTCCCATTTCCTAGTTTACCGCCTAATCCGAGCTTAAAGGGTTTGCTCATTTTAGGGAGTGCGCCACCGAGTGTTGAAAGCACAATACCAGTACGCAATAAGCAAACGCGAGTTAAAGGGGTTTGTGCTTCAAGTGCGATACGTTCCCATTTGGCACAAAGTTCATGGGTAAATTCAGGGTTTGCCGGTGTTTCTTCAGTGACACGATTATCACCTTGATCACCATAAAATCCCACCGCAGAGCCAGAAATAAACACAGTAGGGGGAGAATCGCTAGCTTTAATTAACTCAACCAACTTTTGGGTTAAATCACAACGACTATCCACGAGTTTCTGTTTTTGAGAGGGAGTCCAACGGTTATCAGCAATAGGCTCTCCAGCAAGATTAATAACGGCATCAAACTCATTCAGATTTTGTTTATCACTGAGTTGGGTCCAACAGGCGATTTCATTACAAAAATGCGAATAGACTTTTTGAGGTGAACGAGAAAGCACCGTAATATCATTATTAGATAGTGCAAGTTCGCACACTAATGCTTTGCCAATTAATCCTGTACCACCTGTAATAAGTATTTTCATCACCATCCTCCTGATCATCTTGCCTAATAAAGAATAAATATCATCCTGATATATGAATTGCGTTTATTCACCAAAGAGTTTTTTCGCAGCTGGGCGTTGGGTAATGTTGTTTTGCCATTTTTCTACCGCAGGGTAATTTGCCAAATCAATGTTATGATGTTCGTGCCGACGAACCCATGTATATGTGGCGATATCCGCGATGCTGTACTCTTTTCCACCAAGGTAAGGTGATTGTGTTAACCTTTTTTCTAATACGTCATATAAACGCTGTGTTTCTTCAGTATAACGTTTAATTGCGTATGGAACTTTTTCGGTCGCATAACGAGTAAAATGATGATTTTGTCCTAACATTGGGCCAAAACCCCCCACTTGCCAAAACAGCCATTGCAGTTGTGTTGTTTTTTCTCTCATGTTTGTGCTCAGTAATTTGCCACTTTTTTCAGCGAGATAGATAAGAATAGCACCTGATTCAAAAATAGAGATTGGCTCACCGCCATCAGCAGGTGATTTATCAACAATAGCGGGAATTTTATTATTGGGTGAGATAGCTAAAAATTCCGGTTTAAATTGATCGCCTTTACTAATATCAATGTGATGTACCTGATAAGGTAGACCCACTTCTTCAAGGAAAAGCGTTATTTTATGGCCATTTGGGGTATCTGCATAATATAAATCAATCATTGAAAGCTCCAAAGTAAAGTAGGCACGAAATACTTAGTATATCCACAGTCTGCCTTCTAACATCATAAAAAGCAAAAAAGTGCAAGATGCATAAAACAAGTCACGTATGATTATTGTAGTGGTGAAAAATAGTGATTTTGGTATATTCAGGATAAAAATTACGATCGTTTAGTATCGGTTAAAAAAGGTTTGTTGAGGATGGAACAAGAAAAGACGGCATTGGTTGAGTGGGTTGATATTGTTGATGATAAAAATGAAGTGGTTGCACAAGCAACACGTCAACAAATGCGAGCTGAAAACCTACGACATAGAGCAACGTATATTGTTGTTCATGATGGAATGGGTAAAATTTTGGCGCAACGTAGAACAGAAACAAAAGATTTTTATCCTGGTTGGTTAGATGCCACTGCTGGGGGGGTTGTCCAACAAGGTGAAAATTTACTAGAAAGTGCGCGTCGTGAAGCAGAAGAAGAATTAGGTATTGCGGGCGTTCCTTTCGCTGAACATGGTCAATTTTATTATGATGATAAAAGTTGCCGTGTCTGGGGAAGCCTATTTAGTTGTGTTTCTCATGGGCCTTTTGCTCTGCAAGCAGAAGAAATTGAGGAAGTGTGTTGGTTAACTCCCTCTGAAATTACAGAGCGCTGTGATGAATTTACACCAGATTCATTAAAAGCACTTTCTCTTTGGTTAACGCGTAATAACAGTACACGTTTAGAATCCCGAGAAACTGCCGACTAAGGGGTACTTTGCCCTATTTCAAAGCGATAAGCATAGTTGATAACGGTATCTTCGAATATAGCGTTATCATCTTCGTCTTTTAAGCGTTGTAAAAGGGCGATAAGCTGTTTTCCCGCCTCTTTACCTATTTTGTGATAATCAAAACGAATTGAAGTAAGAGAAGGGGATATCTGATCACTATTATCAGATCCTTCCAAACAAGCAATTGCCAGATCTTGTGGAATTTTAATTAATCGTCTTTGGCACTCAAAAATCATTCCTAATGCAATACTCTCATGACTACAAATAACAGCATCTAATTCAGGTTGGCGCAATAAAATCTCGGTTAAAGCTTGTCTACCATAAGCCATCGAAGCGGGATCGGGCGTTGTAACGCTCTGCTCTGCATTTAAATAATGTTTGAGTAAGGCTCGAGACCAACCTGTAATTTGCTGGTGATGTAAACGCTGGCCTTGTAAAGCGCCAATATAGCCTATACAACGTTTGCCCTGAGTGACTAAATAGTTTGTTAAATCGTATGCTGCTTGTTCATAAGAACAATCAATACTAATGGCAGCTTGTTCATCAGATTGACTCGCGACACTAACTACCGGCACATTGGCATTACTAATATGTAAAAAGTGAGTAGGGCTGAGTTGTGAACCAAAGACAACCAATGCCGCGGGGTTACTTTGTAATAGCATATTGATTACATCGCTGGCTTTATGCGGTTGATGTTCATAACAACCGACTAAAATTTGATAATGATGACGATTTAATATTTGCTGTAAAGATTGCATAAAATCGGCACTGGCTTTATCTGTGAAAGACGGCAATAGTACTGCAATAATATGGCTTTGAGCCGAAGCTAAAGCACCGGCTGAGGCATTAGGAATATAGCCAAGTTCCTCTATAGCTTGATTAACCTTCTCTCTTAATTTATCAGAAACCAATTCAGGCGTTCGTAATGCACGCGAGACGGTCATTGAACCAACTCCTGCGTGTTTAGCGACATCTTGTAATGTGACGCGACCTGTATTTCGGCGCTTACGTGTTTTGATCATGTGTGATTATGCTTGCTTAGCCTATTTTATTAACCGCAGATCCTACCTGAAATCTTCCTATTATGCTGAAACAATACAGTGTCAATTGTTGGCATTTTCTGCAATTAACATTTCATTAAAATGATAGCGCTATCACAATTACGAATGATCTATCTAGATAGCGCTACCATTAATGATTACTATCCTTAATAACGAAGCTCAAAGAGAGTCTTATTGAGGTTACAAAGATGCTTAAAACGTTATTAACGCCCGATGTGGTGCAAGTGGTTCCAAGCGTTAGCGATTGGAAAGATGCAGTCAAAGTGGCATGTCAGCCATTAATTGATAAAGGGTGCATTGAACCTCGTTACATCGATGCGATTTATAAGTCACATGAAAAAATAGGGCCATATTATGTCTTAGGCCCAGGTATTGCGATGCCTCATGCTCGTCCTGAAGATGGTGTTAATCAACTTTCTCTTGCATTAACGATTGTTGAGCAAGGTGTGGAGTTTGGAGCCGATGAAAATGATCCCGTGAAATTACTGATTGTTTTGGCCGCAACAGATAACGATAGCCATATTAATGCCATTATGAAATTAGCTGAACTTTTTGATAACGATAAAGATATTCAAATGCTATTTAATGCGAAAAGCAAAGCGGATGTATTCGCCGTTATCAACAACTATTAATGACAATTTAACATTACCAAGGGGAATACCATGAAAATTACAGTTGTGTGTGGAAATGGTTTAGGCAGTAGCTTAATGATGGAAATGAGTATCAAAAGTATTTTAAAAGATCTCGCTGTCAATGCAGACGTGGATCACGTTGATTTGGGTTCGGCAAAAGGTACGCCAAGTGATATCTATGTCGGGACTCGTGATATTGCAGAACAACTGAATTCACAAGCCGTAAATGGAAAAGTGGTTTCATTGGATAATATGATTGATAAAGTCGCGATGAAAGAAAAACTTTCTGTCGCATTACGTGAATTAGGCGCGTTATAAGGAGCCTATCATGGACTTTTTCCGCTTTCTAATGAGTGATGTGCTTTCAGAGCCTGCTATTTTAGTGGGTTTGATCGCATTGATTGGTTTAATCGCCCAGAAAAAACCTGTAACAGAATGTATTAAAGGCACGGTAAAAACCATTATGGGTTTTGTGATTTTAGGTGCTGGTGCAGGTCTTGTTATTAACTCACTGGGTGATTTCTCAACGATTTTCCAACATGCATTTGGCATTCAAGGTGTTGTGCCTAATAACGAGGCAATTGTCTCTATTGCACAAAAAAGCTTTGGTAAAGAGATGGCTCTGATTATGTTCTTTGCCATGTTGATTAATATCTTAATTGCTCGCTTAACGCCGTGGAAATTTATTTTCTTAACGGGTCATCATACATTGTTTATGTCAATGATGGTGGCAGTTATTCTGGCAACAGCAGGCTTAGAAGGTGCTGTATTAGTAGCGGTAGGTTCATTAGTTGTTGGGGTTTCAATGGTATTTTTTCCAGCCATTGCACATCCTTATATGAAAAAAATTACCGGTTCTGATGATGTGGCATTAGGGCATTTCTCAACGATTTCTTATGTCGTTGCGGGCTTTATCGGCAGTAAATTTGGTAATAAAGAGCATTCAACTGAAGAGATGAATGTGCCTAAAAGTTTACTCTTTTTACGTGATACACCCGTTGCTATAGCTTTCACTATGGGCATTATCTTTATCATTACCTGTTTATTTGCGGGCGATACCTTTGTTCGTGAAGTCAGTGGTGGTAAAAACTGGTTTATGTTTTCATTAATGCAATCCATTACTTTTGCCGCTGGTGTTTATATTATCCTGCAAGGTGTGCGTATGGTTATTGCTGAGATTGTTCCTGCCTTTAAAGGTATTTCAGATAAGTTAGTGCCTAATGCCAAACCTGCTTTAGACTGCCCAGTTGTATTTCCTTATGCACCCAATGCGGTATTAGTTGGCTTTTTAAGTAGTTTTGCTGCGGGTGTTATTGGCATGTTCATTCTGTATGCTTTAGATTGGACAGTAATAATTCCTGGTGTGGTTCCTCACTTCTTCGTGGGTGCAACAGCAGGGGTATTTGGTAATGCAACCGGTGGACGTCGTGGTGCGATTTTTGGGGCATTCGTTCAAGGTTTATTAATTACTTTCTTGCCTGTATTCCTATTACCAGTACTTGGAGATATCGGTATTGCTAACACCACATTTAGTGATGCAGACTTCGGTGTTATCGGTATTCTATTAGGTATTATTGTTCGTTGATAATATTTGTTTATTGAATATTAATAGATGCCCGACTTTCTAATCAGTCGGGCATTTTTTTGGTTAGAAATAATGTACTTAAATGTCTCTATATATTCAATATATTATGATTAAAGTGTTTCCAGTATGCACGGTGATAGACTGGCGTTTCCTACTGGGATCACACCTATAATTTTCTTTCCCTTTTCTATTCATCTTCGTCATTGATCTGATACATATATCATTTTGAATTAATATGTTTATTTTATGAATAATAATGCTATTATCCTGAGTGAATATTCACGATGTGTATATTTTCGTACCTAATTAATTATAAAAATAGGTTTAACATCATAATCACTAAGGAAAAAGAAGATGTCTTTTGGTATTCGATATCTTGCGTTGTTACCACTTTTTGTTATCACTGCTTGCCAACAACCGGTTAATCACAATCCACCAACGACTCAAACAGCTCAGGTTCAACCTGCAATTGTGAATAACTCATGGATTGAAATCTCACGTAGTGCGCTCGATTTTAATGTGAAAAAAGTCCAATCACTTTTAGGTGATAAATCCTCGCTTTGTGCTGTTTTAAAAGGCGATGCATATGGACATGATTTATCATTAGTTGCACCTGTTATGATTGAAAATAATGTGCAATGTATTGGTGTAACGAATAACCAGGAGCTAAAAGAAGTTCGTGATCTAGGATTTCAAGGTCGTTTAATGCGTGTACGTAATGCCACTGAGCAAGAAATGGCTCAGGCGACAAGCTATAACGTGGAAGAATTGATTGGTAACTTAGATATGGCTAAGAAATTAGATGCCATTGCTAAACAACAAAATAAAGTGATCCCTATTCATCTTGCCTTAAACTCAGGTGGAATGTCTCGTAATGGATTAGAAGTTAATAACAATGTGGGGCTCGAAGAGGCGAAGCAAATTACTCAATTAGCTAACCTTAAAGTGGTTGGCATTATGTCTCATTATCCTGAAGAAGATGCGGATAAAGTAAGAGAAGATCTCGCTCGTTTTAAACAGCAATCACAAAAGGTATTGGATGTTACTGGGCTAAATCATAAAGACGTTACTCTGCATATGGCAAATACTTTTGCCACAATTACCGTCCCTGAATCATGGCTAGATATGGTGCGTGTAGGCGGGATTTTTTATGGTGATACCATCGCAAGTACAGATTACAAACGTGTTATGACTTTTAAATCCAATATTGCCTCAATCAATTATTATCCTAAAGGCAATACTGTTGGTTATGATCGCACTTACACACTAAAACGTGACTCAGTGTTAGCTAATATTCCTGTCGGTTATGCAGATGGTTATCGTCGAGTCTTTAGTAATGCAGGACATGCTTTAATTGGTGGTCAACGTGTTCCTGTTTTAGGTAAAACATCAATGAATACAGTGATTGTTGATATTACCGATCTTAAAAATATCAAATCAGGGGATGAAGTCGTGTTCTTTGGTAAGCAAGGTAATGCAGAGATCACTGCTGAAGAGGTTGAAGATATTAGTGGTGCATTATTTACAGAGATGTCGATTTTGTGGGGTGCGACCAATCAGCGTGTGCTAGTGGATTAAAGTAGGGTGCTTGTGATCACCAATATCAACAACTTTTGAGAGAAATTGTGAGGGAATTTCCCCTACAAAACTATTTATCGCAAGATAAAATAGCTTGAACTACGGTGTCGCTACTACTGATATTAAAAGAACATAATCTTTCATGTTTCAGTAAAGCAAAACACAAAACTGTAATACATACAGTAATCAGCCCTAAGAGGGCAAGCTTAGTCATTTCTCTTGACTCTCCTTTATAAAGGAGACAGAAACAAGTTGTCTGGTTTTGAGACTGCCTCGGATTTTAGTCAAATAAGAAATCTGTAGAATAAAAAAACGCCAGATGATTGATTTCATCTGGCGTTTTTTTATTTAAAGCGAACTTCAATAATTATGCGTTTTCTTGTTGGCTTGCTTGAATAGCTGTCAACGCAACGGTGTAGACGATATCGTCTACTAATGCACCACGAGAAAGGTCATTCACTGGTTTACGCATACCTTGTAACATTGGTCCGATTGAAACCAAGTCAGCTGAACGTTGTACCGCTTTATAAGTGGTATTACCGGTGTTCAGATCAGGGAAGATAAACACAGTCGCTTTACCTGCAACGGGTGAGTTTGGTGCTTTAGATTTAGCAACATCAGCCATAACAGCTGCGTCGTATTGTAAAGGACCATCAATCATCAGATCAGGGCGTTTTTCTTGTGCTAAACGTGTTGCTTCACGAACTTTCTCTACATCGCTACCTGCACCAGAGTTACCAGTAGAATAAGAGATCATCGCAACGCGTGGGTCGATACCGAATGCAATTGCAGAGTCTGCAGATTGGATTGCGATTTCAGCCAGCTGTTCTGCTGTTGGATCTGGGTTAATTGCACAGTCACCATAAACATAAACTTGTTCTGGTAACAGCATAAAGAACACAGAAGACACTAATGAGCTACCTGGTGCAGTTTTGATTAACTGTAATGGTGGGCGAATAGTGTTAGCAGTTGTATGAACAGCACCAGAAACTAGGCCGTCTACTTCGCCTTTTTCTAGCATTAATGTGCCGAGAACAACGTTATCTTCTAGTTGTTCACGAGCAACAACTTCTGTCATACCTTTATTTTTGCGTAGTTCAACTAAGCGAGGTACATAGATTTCACGCACTTCTTTAGGATTGACTAACTCAATACCTGTGCCTAATTCAACACCTTGTGCAGTTGCTACACGACGAATTTCTTCAGGATCGCCTAACAGTACGCAAGTTGCGATACCACGATCAGCACAAATTGCTGCTGCTTTAACTGTACGAGGTTCATCACCTTCTGGTAAAACGATACGCTTTTTCGCTTTACGCGCTAATTCTGTTAATTGATAACGGAACGCTGGTGGTGATAAACGGTTAGGACGTTCAGAGTTAGCGGTCAGTGAATCAATCCATTGTGTATTGATATGTTGAGCAACGTAGTTCTGAATTTTTTCAATACGCTCATGGTCATCAGCAGGTACTTCTAAGCTAAAGCTTTGCAGATTTAAAGAGGTCTGCCAAGTGTTCGCATTAACCATAAAGATTGGTAAGCCAGTTTCGAATGCACGTTCACAAAGTTGTTTGATAGGAGCATCGATTTGGTAACCACCCGTTAGTAGGATAGCACCAATTTCAACGCCATTCATTGCAGCAAGGCACGCTGAAACTAATACATCAGGACGATCCGCAGAGGTGACTAAAAGTGAACCTGGGCGGAAATGCTCTAACATGTGTGGGATACTACGTGCACAGAAAGTAACCGATTTAATACGACGGGTTTCAATATCGCCTTTATTGACGACAGTCGCATTTAAGTGTTTTGCCATATCTGTTGCACGGGTAGCGATTAAATCGAAGTTCCATGGAATGCAACCCAGTAAAGGCAGTGGGCTATTTTTTTCAATGGTTTTTAAATCGACATTAGAGATAATCGCTTTACTTGAATCATCAAAGATTTCAGATAAGTCAGGGCGAGTACGGCCTTGATCATCAACAGGTGCATTTAGTTTGTTAACAATAACACCGGTGATATTTTGGTTTTTTACACCACCGAATTCAGCACGTGCAAATTCGATACGCTCTTTTAGCTGTTCAACCGTGTTGTTACCTAATGCAGTAACGAAAACAATTTCAGCACCTAATGTTTTTGCAATTTCATAGTTTAATGATTGTGCAAAAGGGTGCTTACGCATCGGCACTAGACCTTCGATGAGAATAACTTCAGCATCAGCGGTATTTTCATGGTATCTAGCAACAATTTCTTCCATCAGAACATCTTTTTGGTTTGAGCTGAGCAGAGACTCAACATAATCCATGTTTAAAGGTTCTGATGATTGAATAGTGGAGTGAGAGCGGATAATCGCAGTTGTCTGATCTAATGCACCTTTTACGCGAGGTTGTGCAATAGGTTTGAACACGCTAAGGCGAACGCCTTTTTGTTCCATAGAACGGATAACACCCAAGCTGACGCTGGTTAAACCCACGCGTGTATCAGTTGGGACTAGCATAATTGTACGGGACACGGAAACCTCTTTAAATATCGGTTGCTCGTTATGTAAAACAGTACTGCCAGCATGACACTGGCAGTACATCAAAGAACTTAAGCGGTCAGGCGACTTGCATCCTGAGCGATAACTAATTCTTCATTAGTTGGGATAACAACAGCGAGACGGCTGTTATCGGTAGTGATAGTGCCTGATTTACCGAAACGTGCATCTAAGTTACGTTGATGATCGACTTCAAAGCCTAACAGAGCTAGTTTTTTCAGTGATAATTCACGTACCATTGCTGCGTTTTCACCGATACCACCAGTAAAGATAATAGCATCTAAACGACCTTCCATCAGTGCGCAGTAAGAACCGATGTATTTCGCTAAACGATGGCAGTAAACGTCCATTGCACGTTTAGCATCAGCTTTAGTGTCGTAGTTATCTTCAACATAACGGCAGTCACTAGTGACTTCTGTTAAACCTAATAGACCAGATTCTTTAGTTAGTAGTTTATTGATATCTTCAACGCTCATACCTAACGTGTCATGTAAATGGAACACGATAGCAGGGTCGATATCACCACTACGTGTACCCATCACTAAACCTTCTAATGGAGTCAAACCCATAGAAGTATCAACACATTTACCGTTAACGATAGCAGAAACAGAACCACCATTGCCTAAGTGGCAAGTGATTACATTCAGTTCATCAACAGGTTTGTTTAACATTTTAGCGGCTTCACGGGAAACAAAGAAATGGCTAGTTCCGTGAGCACCGTAACGACGGATGCTGTGATCTTTATATAAGCTGTATGGTAGTGCATACAGATAAGCTTCTTCTGGCATTGTTTGGTGGAATGCAGTGTCAAATACCGCAACCATTTTCTCAATTAAATGAGGGAATGCTTTACGCGCTTCTTCAATACCAATAAGGTGAGCTGGGTTATGTAATGGAGCAAATGGGATAGCAGCTTCAATACCTTTGATAACTTCGTCAGTGATCACGACAGATTTAGTGAACTTCTCACCACCGTGAACAATACGGTGACCAATTGAAGCAATTTGAGCAGACAGTTCTGGTTTTTCAGCCAGAATAGTATTTACGATAAAGTTTAATGCTTCGCTATGAGCAGCACCTGCGCCTAACGCAGCTTCATGTTTTTGGCCATCCATTTTCCACTTCAGGCGGGCTTCAGGAAGGTTGAAGCATTCAGCCAAACCTGAAAGGAATTCTTCACCATTTTCTGGGTTGATAATTGCAAATTTAAGAGAAGAACTACCGCAGTTCAGTACCAGCACCAGCTTACTTGACATGGAATTACCTATTTATCTTGTTGTCGTAGTGTCTTTTATATTATAAAGACGGTGGTTAATAAAACGTCAATCATAAAAGCCTATCGCATTACTATGATGACATTAATGACGCGCATCATGCTTAAAGTAAAAAACTTGATGCTAATTATAGTTGCCAATCATTAATTGGACGATTTTTATTCACCCATTAACTTTTCGCGTTAAAATCGGCGAAAAGGGTTGAAAATCACGCCGGCAAACAAAATATAGCGCTTTATTGCCACAAACCTTTAGAATGGGCACAGGATACAGAGTAAAGGCAACAAAGACAAAATATACTTAATTCTACTAAAAGATTTTTATTCTTTATAGATATTTTTTAAAAGTTACAGAAGAAATTGATTGAGGTCATTATGAGCGAACCGACAGTGACTCCTCCCGGCTTTTTTAAGAAGCTTCGTTTGGGTAATGAGTATTTAAAAACCTGGCCGGTTGAAAAGCAGTTAGCGCCTGTTTTCCCTGAAAACCGTATTGTCAAGGCAACACGATTTGGCATTCGCTATATGCCACCCATCGCCATTTTTACCATGACATGGCAGATTGCATTGGGCGGAAATTTAGGTCCCGCAATTACCACAGCGCTCTTTGCTTGTAGCTTACCAATGCAAGGATTATGGTGGTTGGGCAAGCGTGCATCAACGCCACTTCCTGCGGCATTATTACGCTGGTTTTATGAAATTCGCGCTAAATTTGAAGAAGCGGGCATTGCTTTAGCACCGGTAGAACAAACACCGACTTACCTTTCTCTAGCACATTTATTAAAACGTGCTTTTAAGCAACTTGATCGCTCTTTTCTTGATGATGTGTAGAACATTTGTTCTACCTTCGTCATTTGTCATTATTGTCCTTAGAATTACCCCGTTGAGATCAAAAAACGCGTCGTTAACACTACTCAATACTTTTGATTAATGTCATGCTCTCCTCAATGATTTCTTTGGAGAATTAATGATGGAAATGACACATGCACAACGCTTGATCCTCTCTAATCAATATAAAATGATGATGATGATGGATCCTGATAACGCTGAACGTTATCGTCGTTATCAGACAATCATTGAACGCGGTTACGGATTACAATTACGTGAACTAGACCGTGATTTTGATGAAATGTCTGAGGAGACTTGCCGTACCATTATTAACGTCATGGAAATGTACCATGCACTGCAAGTTTCTCGTGATAATTTAAAAGAACAAGAAATGCCTGATGCACGTCGAGTCGCATTTATCGGCTTTGATGCGGCGACAGAATCCCGCTATCTTAGTTATGTGCGTTTTATGGTGAATACAGAAGGGCGCTATACACATTTTGATAGTGGCAGTCATGGTTTCAACTCACAAACACCGATGTGGGAAAAATACCAAAGAATGCTGGCTGTTTGGTTAGCCTGCCCTCGTCAATATCACCTTAGCGCCGTTGAAATCCAACAAATTCTTAATGCGTAATAATAAGTAACGCATCATTCTAAGGTAGGCATAAATTATGGCGATCACATGTAAAGGTTTTCTGTTTGATTTAGATGGAACATTAGTTGATTCATTACCTGTCGTTGAATATTGTTGGGCGCTATTTGGTGAGCGCGTTGGCGTATCAACACAAGAGATTAATGACTATATCCATGGAAAGCCTGCCATTGAGTCGATTCGCCATTTTATGCCTAATGCTACTGAGCAAGAGGTAACAGAAACTTTTCGTTGGTTAGAAAAGTTAGAATCAACCCAAACAGAGGGCTTAGCACCTCTTCCGGGGGCCATTGAGCTAATTAACCACCTTAATGAATTAGATATTCCTTGGGCAATAGTGACTTCAGGTACCGTACCAATCGCATCAACGCGTCAATCTGTTACAGGTATTCCTGAACCCAAATATTGGGTTACAGCTGAATGTATTAGTAAAGGCAAGCCTGATCCTGAACCTTATCTTCTAGGCGCAAAAAAATTAGGTTTATTGCCACAAGAATGTGTGGTTTTTGAGGATGCAGCCGCAGGTATTTACTCGGGTTTAGATGCTGGATGTCAAGTGGTTGCTGTTCATGCCCCTCTCTCCCTCCCTCGTCGTAATGAGATTCATTTAATTATTGATTCTTTGAATGATATTCAAATCGAGAAGCAAGCTGAAAAAGTGATAATAACGCACAAAAGAGAGTCTTTTCTTTGATCATACTAGAAGATTTATTGATGTAAAAATGGTCTACTTATCAATGTAGTGAATTGATGTCTTAACCTGTTTTCACTTATTGCTGATCGAGGCCATTTTGAATAGCGAATTATTATGGGTTTTAAGCCTGCTATTGATAGCTATTGTCCTTTTTACGACCAACAAAATCCGCATGGATGTGGTCGCTTTACTTGTCATCATCGCATTCGTTCTTAGCGGTACACTTACTTTAAATGAAGCCACGGTAGGGTTTAGCGATCCTAACGTATTACTGATTGCAGCTCTTTTTGTTATTGGCGAAGGGCTAGTAAGAACCGGTGTCGCTTATCAAATGGGGGATTGGTTAGTTCGTGTTGCGGGTAGCAGTGAAGTTAAAATGCTGGTGCTATTAATGATATGTGTTGCAAGTTTAGGTGCATTTATGAGTTCGACAGGCGTTGTTGCCATCTTTATTCCTGTTGTACTGAGTGTTGCTGCTCGCATGAAAACATCACCAGGTCGTTTAATGATGCCTCTAGGTTTTGCGGGGCTTATCAGTGGATTGATGACCTTAGTGGCAACGCCACCTAATATGGTTGTTAACAGTGAATTAGTCAGAGAAGGTTTACCCAGCTTTCAATTTTTCTCCATTACGCCTATTGGTATCGCCGTATTATTAGCGGGCATTTTATATATGCTGGTAGTACGCCGTTGGTTAGGAAATAATGATAATGGCAAACATAAAGAGGCTTATCGTCGTACATTCCGTGATCTTATTCGTGATTATCAATTAGCAGGACGTGCTCGTCGTTTAGCGATTCGTAAAGGCTCTCCACTTATAGGGCATTCACTTGATGAGTTACACCTACGTTCTCGTTATGGTGCAAACGTTGTTGGCATCGAACGCTGGAGGCGGTTTCGGCGCGTGATGGTCAGCGCAACAGGGGGGACTGAATTAAGAGAGCGCGATGTTTTGTTAGTCGATATGTCAGCTAGTGATGTCGATTTACGCGAGTTTTGTCGTGAGCAGATGTTAGAGCCCATGGTATTGCGTGGAGAATATTTTTCTGAGCAATCCCGTGATGTAGGGCTGGCTGAAGTATCAATGAACCCTGATTCAGAGTTATTAGGAAAATCATTAAGAGAAATTAAATTTCGTACTCGCTATGGATTAAATGTTGTTGCTATTCGTCGAGAAGGTAATGCGTTGCCGGGTAAAATTGTCGATGAACCATTACGCCTTGGTGATGTGTTATTGGTGATTGGTGATTGGAAACTTATTCGAATTTTATCAACTAAACCGCGTAATTTTATCGTATTAAATTTAGCCGCAGAAATTGAAACGGTTGCTCCAGCTTCATCTCAAGCACCTCATGCATTATTTTCGTTAGCATTAATGGTGGCATTAATGGTGACAAATGAAGTGCCTAATTTTATTGCGGCACTTATTGCTTGTTTATTAATGGGTAAATTCCGGTGCATTGATATGGAGAGTGCTTATCGTTCCATCCATTGGCCAAGCATTATTTTGATTGTAGGTATGATGCCTTTTGCTGCTGCATTACAAAAAACAGGTGGTATTGAGCTTATTGTAAACGGTTTAATGGATGTTGCGGGTAGTGCGGGTCCACAAGTGATGCTGGTATGTTTATTTATACTTTGCGCGTCAATCGGGTTGTTTATTTCGAATACGGCAACCGCGGTATTAATGGCGCCAATTGCTATTGCAGCGGCAAATCAAATGAATGTTTCACCACTCCCTTTTGCCATGGTGATTGGTGTTGCTGCCTCTGCTGCATTTATGACACCAGTTTCATCACCAGTAAATACGCTTATTCTTGAGCCCGGTGGTTATAAGTTTGCTGATTTTATGAAAATAGGCGTGCCATTTACGATTATTGTGATGGCAATAAGTGTATTTCTTATCCCACTATTATTTCCATTCTAAATATCAATATTTTTACTTTGCTGAAACGTCGTTTATTAATTAATAAACGACGTTTTTTATTTATTGACTGATGATTTTTTATGTGTTGCATATGTAATGCTGATGGATGTGTGTTTTTTTAAAATCTTTCTTAGAAAAAAAAGTATAGTCATATTATTGAGTTGAATATAATTTAATAAGAGAGATATATAATGGACATAAAGCCAGTAACTGCCCAAAAAAGCATTTCGATTTCAAATGATAAACATAGTCAAGGTGATAGGCGTATAAGTACCATATTAAACAGTAGTATAGACTTTAAAGCTAATGGAAATAATCGTACCTCAGAAGAAAGTAATAAAGTATTAAGTGGTAAAATAAAAGAGTTAATAATAGAAAAAATATTCAGGGTAAATCAACAACAAGAGTGAATAATAAAAACAGTGTTTTTTCTAATGAGCACAATAAAAATATGACTCAAAGTGTTAGCGATGATTTAAAACAGATAAAACAGGCTATTTCTACACGTCATACTGTTTTTAAAGGATTGATTGCGAATAGTTTGATTAATAATAATAAAGAAAGTGTGGGGAATGAAATATTATCAAAATATAATAATTTCACCTCATTAGCACCTGAGTTTCATAATAAATCATCAAAAGCAATGAGTGATTTTTCTATTTCATTAGAATTAAAATATGCTGATGAGGCAATAATATTTTCTATATTAGAAAATAATAATAAGAATGATTCTGTTGAGTATGTAAAGGATTATTTAAATGAGAAATACCAAGGATATATAGATGCTAGAAAAAATAAATTAAACATCACTAACAGAGCGAAGAATATATTAAAAACAATGGGGTCAAATAAGTTTGATAAAAAAATAGAAAACCTTTTTGAACTTGTTAATGATTTTAAAAATAAAAATATCGTTAGAAATAAAAGTGATTTAAATACACATGATATCTTCCAAGGAATAACTCAAAATTATCTTAATGATAATAATATTCATGTTAATTTAGAACAAGCTGAAAATATTATTGAGAAAATGATAAAAGATAAAGGTCTAGAGTTTGCTGCTACATTGAACTCAGAAAAGCGATTGGAAACAGTTAATTCGGCAATTGACCAAGCATTAGATTATATGGAAGCACTAAAACTTTATGAAAATAAAAATGATATAATAAAGCTTGCTATGGGAAAAACAAAAAGTATCAATAGAAGTAATATGTTTATGCGAGGTGTGAAAGGAATAAGAAATTTAGTTATTGGTAAAGATAATAGCAAAATCGATAGACTAAATAAATTAACAGAAGGTTTGATCGTAAGTTTTGAATCCAATACATTGAAGCTTTTAGCAGAAAATATAAGGGAAATGGAAAATATAAAAAATATAAGTGATAATGATATTAATCCTGATAAAGACAGAGTGAAAAATGAAGATTGATTCATATCATTAAATCAATAAAAATTAAATTACAGCCTCAAATTTTAAGGTGAGTGATTATTGTTATCACTCACCTTTTTATAAAAATGTTTTACTTAATTACTCACTAATCTCATCTAGAGATAAACTAAAGCCTGGCACAAAAACGCTCATAAAATAGTCCATTTCAGGGCTATTTCTCTCCGCTAAGGTTTTTTCTAAGCGATTTTTAGCTAAATTAAATTCGCTATTGCCCGCAGCTAATTCTTCAAGGCATTTTAAATAAGCACATAAGCTATCGGCTTGTTTTACAATAAAGGTTTCTTCCTCACTATGTCGTTGCTCATCGATAAGAGGACGAAAATCGTCTTGTAACTCTTCGGGTAACATTTCAATCAATTTTTGCTGTGCGTATTTTTCTATTTTTTTATATTCATGAGCAATTTGTGGATTATGGTACTTAATCGGTGTTGGCATATCACCGGTGATCACTTCGCTGGCATCATGATACATCGCCTGTAATGCGATACGTTCTGCATTGACATTACCGTCAAACAACCGATTTTTAATTATGGCTAAGGCATGGGCAACGAAAGCGACCTGTAAACTGTGTTCAGAAACGTTTTCTTGGCGAATATTACGCATTAAAGGCCAACGAGTAATGAGTTTTAAGCGAGAAAGGTGGGCAAAAAAGTAACTCATAATATCTCCCAATTGCGTGATTGAAGGCATTATTGTGAGTGGATAGCCATCAGATGTAAACGCCAATAAAAAAAGAAAATAAAAAACGCAATATAACGGATTGTTATACTGCGTTTTGTTCTAATAAAAGATAATTTTATTGGTGATAACCCACAATAAAACGACCAAATTTTTGAATTGCCATATCTAAATCATCTTCACGAGGAAGGGTGACAATACGGAAATGGTCTGGGTATGGCCAGTTAAACGCTGTACCTTGCACTAATAGCACTTTTTCTTGCAGTAATAAATCAAGGATCATTTTCTGATCGTCTTTAATACTGTAGCGATGTAAGTCAATTTTAGGGAACATATACAATGCACCCATTGGTTTAACACAAGATACACCTGGTATTTGATTGATGAGTTCCCAAGCGCGATTACGTTGTTCGTATAAACGGCCACCTGGCAGAATAAATTCACTAATACTTTGATAGCCACCTAATGCTGTTTGAATGGCATGTTGCATCGGGACATTGGCGCATAAACGCATAGAAGCTAGCATATTTAAGCCTTCAATATAACTTTTAGCATGCTTTTTAGGGCCGTTTAATACCATCCAACCTTGACGAAAACCAGCAACCCGATAGGTTTTTGATAAACCATTAAAAGTGACTGTTAATAAATCAGGCGCCATCGCTGCAATAGAGTGGTGCTCTGCATCATCATAGAGAATTTTATCGTAGATTTCGTCGGCAAAGATAATAAGGTTATGTTGACGGGCTATTTCAACGATTTCCAGTAAAATATCTTTACTATATACCGCACCTGTTGGATTGTTTGGATTGATAATCACAATACCACGGGTGTTTTTTGTAATTTTACTGCGAATATCATCGAGATCAGGGAACCAACCTTGTTGTTCATCACACATATAATGAACCGCATTTCCCCCAGAGAGAGAAACAGCAGCCGTCCATAAAGGATAATCAGGGGCTGGTACAAGCATTTCATCACCATTATTTAATAAGGCTTGCATTGCTTGTACGATTAATTCAGAAACACCATTACCAATATAGATGTCTTCAACAGTGACATCACGCATATCACGAGCTTGATAATGCTGCATGATAGCTTTACGCGCAGAGAACAGCCCTTTCGAATCACTATAGCCCTGTGAACTTGGTAGATTACGAATAACATCTACTAAGATCTCATCAGGTGCTTCAAAGCCAAAAGGTGCCGGGTTACCAATATTGAGTTTTAAAACTTTGTTACCTTCTTCTTCCAGACGTTTTGCTTCTTGCAAAACCGGACCTCTAATGTCGTAACAGACATGTTCGAGTTTATTTGATTTTTTAATTTGATTCATAGCGCGTTTACCTAATAGGGTCTGACGTGTATCTCCGCTGTGGCGACTTAACGACATTTATCGCCAATGACTATTCATATAGAAAGATACGAATAAAAAGGCTGTCCCAGCAAATAACTGTTCTATCACTGTACTCTTACGTTACAAACTTTTGAAGATGCTAGGTAATTTTTGGTGTAAAAGGTCAGTTTATTCTTAGAATACTATTTTGATAACTGATTGTATCGCTTATGTTGGTGTTATGTTTTACTTTTAAATTTAAACCCAGACTATTATTCCGAAGAGAGGGGGCTTTTTAGTGTGGTGATCAGAGATAAGTTGATGTGGTAGGCAGGTAGACGAAATGTTGCATAATCAATTATTGAATAATTTTATCGGGTTTGTATTATCTGACTTAATATATTAAATTTTCAAATAATATGGTTAAATCTACTTTATTCTATAGCAATCAATCAGTTTAAGTATAAATTAAATTTAAATCTTAAATTTAATTTATAGGGGAAGATACTTAAATTGGAGTGCATAGTTAAGGTAATTTAAATTATTTTCAAAATGTTAAAAATTATGCATGAGAAAGCAATATAGTATGATCCATGTCTAACTTGTGATGATGGTATACAGTTCTTTCTTGTGAATGCTTAAAATGATAATAAAATTTAATTTGTTACAAAAATATGCAATTCCTTTCTATCTAGGAGGTGTAAACGATAAGAAACAAATGTAAAGTAATCTGTATGTCTTTGCTCTCTTTTTCAGAGTAGAGTACTGTCTAAATCTGAAGTCTTTTTTAGACTTTTGATAAAAAACACCAGGTATATGTAATTTAAAAATCAAAAATAAGTGAAGAATAAACAATGATTAATGCAAATCGTCCGATAATGAATCTCGACCTCGATCTGCTTAGAACGTTTGTCGCTGTAGCAGATTTAAACACGTTTGCAGCTGCAGCTGCAGCGGTATGTCGAACCCAGTCTGCTGTTAGCCAGCAGATGCAACGTTTAGAGCAATTGGTGGGCAGAGAGCTTTTCGCCCGTCATGGTCGTAATAAATTACTTACAGAGCATGGCCTTCAATTATTAGGTTATGCGCGTCAAATTTTACGTGCAAACGATGATGCAACTGCGTCATTAACGTATAGCGATGCGGAAGGAGAGCTACGTATTGGTGCTTCTGACGACTCTGTTGATACGTTATTACCTTTTTTATTAAACCGTATCGCATCAGTGTATCCACGTTTAGCGGTTGATGTCCGTATTAAGCGTTCTCAATATATTGAAACAATGTTAGATAATCATGAAATTGATTTAGCATTAACAACGGCACGGATTGGGCATCATCCACGTACAGCATTACGTACAGCACCCGTGTTATGGCACTGTGCGCCTGATTTCCAAGTACAAATGAATGAACCTATCCCTTTAGTTGTCATGGATGAAACGAATCCGTTTCGTCAATTAGCAACGAATACACTCGATGATGCGGGTATTCAATGGCGTATTGCTTATGAAGCAGCCTCTTTATCTGCTGTTCGTGCTGCTGTAAATGCAGAAGTGGGTATTACAGCGCGTCCACTTGAAATGCAAAATGCCGATTTACGTATTTTAGGTGAAAGCGAAGGTTTACCGCGTTTACCTGAAACACAATATTGGTTATATCGTAACTTTGATGAACAAAATGAAGCGGTGTTAACTGTATTCAATGCAATTGAAAACAAGAAAACACCTTATACTGTCACTGCTCCTGAAGATATCAACTCTACGGAACTGGAATAATCATATTAATAATTGTGTAAATATTGTGTGTTAGAACACAAAAATTAAAGATTAAAAAAACAGTCAAATAAGACTGAGTAGTGATAAATAATGATAAACGGGAATAGATGCAATTAAACGCATTTACTCCCGTTTTTTTATTATCATTTTGGTGGATAGTAACATTATGTTAATATTTATGTTGATTTATGTATTCATCTTTGTGACATTTCATTCCATAACCCTCTCAACCACGTGTTAAAAAAATGTTTACCTTTCCCCCTGGTTAATCAGTTGTAGGATTTGTTAACAAATAAAAAGATTGTCTAGGTTTTAAGAGAATAAAAACACAAATCAAAATGGATATTTGACCTCCTCCACAATATTGGAAAGTTAATTTGTTAAAATTTGGATAAATTTTAAACTGATTAAGTATTTTTTCGACTATTTTGTGAGTTTGATCAAAAAAATAAGGCACATTTGCCTGTATTGAGTCAGGTTTTTCCTGAGATACTGGTGTAGTAAAATCGAATTATCGGTTAGACTAAGCGTGTTAGCAGAAAATTTGTAGGTTGACTGACACGTTTTAGCATTAGCCAGTAATTGTATGTTAAAAACGAGTGTTAAATTTGTTAAATCGCGATGGAAAACTGAGTGATTTGTCGCAAAGTTTTCCAAAAAAGAAGAAAGGTATAAATAGACTGTTATTATTTCTTTAATTAGCAAGTCTGTTTAATTCGCCTTTTTTTTCGTAATTAGAAATGTGGTGTAAACCGCCGGATAAGAGTTGGTTAATTGACACCACCTTTGATGAGTAAGCAATGAGTATGTCTACAACCACCGAAGTTATCGCCCATCACTGGGCATTTGCTGTCTTCCTCATAGGCGCATTGGGGTTATGTTCGCTCATGTTGTTGGGTGCCCGCTATTTAGGCGGACGCGCACAAGCAAGGGCAAAACATGTTCCTTATGAATCAGGTCTTGATTCTGTTGGCAGCGCTCGTCTGCGCATGTCGGCTAAATTCTATTTAGTTGCCATGTTCTTCGTTATTTTCGATGTTGAAGCACTGTTTCTTTATGCCTGGGCTGTTTCCGTTCGTGAAGTCGGCTGGTTAGGCTTTATTGAAGCATCAGTCTTCATCGCTATTTTATTAGCTGGATTATTCTATTTGGTTCGCATAGGCGCATTAGATTGGACGCCTGTCCGTTCTCGCCGTGAAACTGCGAGTAAAAGCCATGTTCGATTAACCAGCGGCAAACATCCGCAGCAGTAATAAGCGAGGCATTAGAAATGGATTATACACTCACCCGCATCGATCCGAACGGTGAGAATGACCGTTATCCCCTGCAATCACAGGAAATCGTCAGTGACCCATTAGATGCTCACGTTCATCGCAGCGTGTATATGGGAAAACTGGAACATGCGTTGCATGACGTTGTGAACTGGGGACGGAAAAACTCTTTATGGCCATATAACTTTGGTCTTTCTTGTTGTTACGTTGAAATGGTGACGTCATTTACGGCTGTGCATGACGTAGCACGTTTTGGTTCAGAAGTATTACGTGCATCCCCTCGTCAAGCTGACTTTATGGTGGTTGCGGGGACTTGCTTTACGAAAATGGCACCTGTTATTCAACGTTTATACGATCAGATGTTGGAGCCTAAATGGGTTATCTCTATGGGGGCATGTGCTAACTCTGGTGGTATGTACGACATCTATTCTGTAGTGCAAGGTGTGGATAAGTTTATCCCTGTTGATGTGTATATTCCTGGATGCCCGCCACGCCCTGAAGCTTATATGCAAGCATTAATGTTATTACAAGAGTCCATTGGAAAAGAACGTCGCCCATTATCATGGGTTGTCGGCGACCAAGGCGTTTACCGTGCCAATATGCAATCAGAACGAGAAAGAAAACACGGTGAGCGTATCGCAGTTAAAAATCTGCGTACTCCTGACGAAATTTAAAGGCTTTTGCCTAAGACGTAACCAGAGCAATGTGTTGCGATCATAGTAACCCTGATCAACGTTGTGGTGAATAGAAATGACCGATCAGATAGCGCAAAAAGGCGCTCGGCCAGCGTGGGAAACGACCGATCATATTGATGATCAGGTGGTTAATGAACTGCGTCAGAAATTTGGGCCAGATGCGTTTACGTTCCAGCCTACTCGTACTGGCATGCCAGTTGTTTGGGTTAAGCGGGAACAACTCATTGAGGTAATGCTATACCTCAAATCTTTACCAAAACCTTATGTCATGCTGTTTGATATGCATGGCTTTGATGAGCGTCTTCGTACACACCGTCAAGGCTTACCAGCAGCAGACTTTTCCGTTTTCTATCATCTGATATCAATCGATCGTAATAAAGATATTATGTTGAAAGTCGCATTAAGTGAAAATGATCTTAATGTTCCGACTATCACATCTCTCTTTCCTAACGCGAATTGGTATGAGCGTGAAGTCTGGGATATGTTTGGGATTGTCTTTAATGGGCACCCAAATTTACGCCGTATAATGATGCTTCCTGATTGGGAAGGTCATCCACTGCGTAAAGATTATCCTGCGCGTGCGACAGAGTTCGATCCTTATGTGCTGACAAAGCAGAAGCAGGATCTGGAAATGGAATCGCTGACATTTAAACCTGAAGAGTGGGGGATGAAGCGCGGTACGGAGAATGAGGACTTTATGTTCTTAAACCTCGGCCCTAACCATCCATCCTCTCACGGTGCATTCCGTATTATTCTTCAGCTTGATGGCGAGGAAATCGTCGACTGTGTACCTGATGTGGGTTACCACCACCGTGGTGCTGAAAAAATGGGTGAGCGCCAATCTTGGCACAGCTATATCCCATATACAGACCGAATCGAATACCTTGGCGGATGCGTGAACGAAATGCCTTATGTACTTGCAGTGGAAAAACTTGCCGGTATTGAAGTGCCTGAACGCGTTAAAGTCATTCGTGTCATGCTATCTGAGCTATTTCGTATTAATAGTCACTTATTGTATATCAGTACTTTTATCCAAGACGTTGGCGCCATGACGCCAGTGTTCTTCGCCTTTACTGATCGTCAGAAAGTTTACAACATTGTTGAAGCGATTACCGGATTCCGTATGCACCCAGCATGGTTCCGTATTGGCGGTGTTGCTCATGACTTACCTCGCGGTTGGGAACGCTTATTACGTGAATTTTTAGATTGGATGCCAAAACGTCTAGATTCTTACGTAAAAGCAGCACTGCAAAATAGCATCTTGAAAGGCCGCACTATCGGTGTTGCCTCCTATAACTCGAAAGAAGCGTTAGAGTGGGGTGTTACAGGTGCGGGTCTTCGTGCAACAGGAGTGGAGTTTGACGTACGTAAATGGCGTCCATATTCAGGTTATGAAAACTTTGAATTTGAAATCCCTGTCGCAAGTAATGGTGACTGTTACGATCGTGTAATGCTAAAAGTAGAGGAGTTACGCCAAAGCTTACGCATCTTGGAACAGTGCTATAAAAATATGCCAGAAGGGCCATTTAAAGCAGACCATCCACTGACAACGCCTCCACCTAAAGAGCGCACATTACAGCATATCGAAACGATGATTAACCATTTCTTACAGGTTTCATGGGGCCCGGTTATGCCTGCTAATGAATCATTCCAGATGGTTGAAGCCACTAAAGGGATCAACAGCTATTACTTAACCAGTGATGGCAGCACAATGAGCTACCGTACACGTATTCGTACGCCTAGCTTTGCTCATTTACAACAAATCCCAGCGGTTATCCGCGGTAGCTTGGTTTCTGACTTGATTGTGTATCTGGGAAGTATTGATTTTGTAATGTCGGATGTGGATCGTTAATCATGCAAAATGAATTAAACCAAAAAGATGATGCTGTGCAGATTGAAATTGTTGATGTCACGCACTCAAAGAAAGCGACGTTTGTATTAACTGAAGAAGAACGCGCTGAAATTGAACAAGAAAAACATCACTACGAAGATCCGCGAGCCGCATCTATTGAAGCACTGAAAATTGTGCAAAAGAACCGTGGATGGGTCGAAGATGGCGCAATTTATGCGATTGCGGATGTTCTTGGGATCCCTGCTAGCGATGTTGAAGGCGTTGCTACGTTCTATAGCCAAATTTTCCGTCAACCCGTTGGTCGTCACATTATTCGTTTTTGTGACAGCGTGGTTTGTCATATTACAGGTTATCAAGGCATTCAAGCAGCAATTGAAAAGCATCTTAATATCATTCCAGGTCAAACAACACCAGATGGTCGCTTTACATTACTGCCAACCTGCTGTTTAGGTAATTGTGATAAAGGTCCTACTATGATGGTAGATGACGATACTCACAGCTTTGTTAAACCTGAAGAGATTGAAACGTTACTGGAGCAGTATCCATGACAGCAATTTCGGGAGCAAAACCGATTATTCGTAGCGCAGAAACGCACCCGCTAACGTGGCGCTTACGCGATGATCGTCAGCCTGTATGGTTGGATGAATACCGTGCTAAAAACGGTTATAAAGCGGCAGAAAAAGCATTAAAAGGTATGTCACCGACGGAAGTGACCACTGAAGTTAAAGATGCTGGTCTAAAAGGTCGTGGTGGTGCTGGATTCTCAACAGGCTTGAAATGGAGCCTGATGCCAAAAGATGAAAGCATGAATATCCGTTACATCCTTTGTAACGCAGATGAAATGGAGCCGGGAACATATAAAGACCGTCTCTTAATGGAAGAACTTCCTCATCTGTTAATTGAAGGGATGATTATCGGTGCTCACGCACTAAAAGCTTATCGTGGTTATATTTTCCTTCGAGGTGAATATGTTGAAGCCGCTAAGCATTTACGTCACGCAATCGAGGAAGCAAAAGCAGCAGGCTTTCTTGGTAAAAACATCTTTGGTTCAGGTATTGATTTTGAATTGTTTGTTCATACAGGCGCAGGTCGTTACATCTGTGGTGAGGAAACAGCCTTAATCAACTCATTAGAAGGTCGTCGTGCGAACCCGCGATCTAAACCTCCATTCCCCGCAACATCAGGCGCATGGGGTAAACCAACTTGTGTCAATAACGTCGAAACACTGTGTAACGTGCCTGCGATTATTGAACACGGTAAAGATTGGTATATCGGCTTAAGTGAAGGCAAAAGCCCAGATGCGGGGACTAAATTAATGGGATTCTCAGGTCGCGTGAAATTTCCGGGCTTATGGGAATTACCCTTTGGTACAACAGCGCGTGAGATCCTTGAAGATTACGCAGGCGGTATGCGTGATGGCCTTAAATTGAAAGCATGGCAACCAGGGGGGGCAGGTACTGACTTTCTCACTGAAGATCACCTCGACCTCCCAATGGATTTTGGCACGATTGCCAAAGCAGGTAGCCGTTTAGGCACAGCGCTTGCGATGGCGGTAGATAATGAAATTAATATGGTTTCATTAACGCGCAACTTAGAAGAATTCTTTGCGCGCGAATCTTGTGGCTGGTGTACACCTTGTCGTGATGGCTTGCCATGGAGTGTCGAAATCTTACGTGCGATAGAAAACGGTAAAGGTCGTCCTGGTGATATTGAAACCCTTGAGCATTTATGTCGTTCTTTAAGTCCAGGACACACATTCTGTGCTCACGCACCGGGTGCAGTAGAACCTTTACAAAGCGCCATTAAATATTTCCGTGAAGAATTTGAAGCGGGCATTATTCAAGAAGATTATACCAATGCCAACTTGATCAGAGGTATTCAGCCTAACTTGCTGAAAAGCCGCTGGTAATTTTTCACGACACATTCTAGGTTTAACGCCTGCTGTGCAGGCCTTTGGGAAGCATGCTGACTATGGCTACGATTCATGTAGACGGCAAAGAATATGAAGTTAACGGGGCTGATAACCTGTTAGAAGCCTGTCTTAATTTAGGCTTAGATATTCCTTATTTTTGCTGGCACCCAGCGCTGGGAAGCGTTGGCGCTTGCCGCCAGTGTGCGGTTAAGCAGTATCAAAATGCTGAGGATACCCGCGGTCGTTTAGTGATGTCTTGTATGACACCCGCGACTGATGGCACGTTTATTTCTATTGATGACGAAGAAGCGAAGAAATTCCGTGAAAGCGTTGTTGAATGGTATATGACAAACCATCCTCATGACTGTCCAGTTTGTGAAGAAGGAGGCAACTGCCACCTTCAAGATATGACGGTAATGACAGGTCACACTATGCGTCGCTATCGCTTTACAAAGCGTACACATAGAAACCAAGATCTGGGACCGTTTATTTCTCATGAAATGAACCGTTGTATTGCTTGTTATCGCTGTGTTCGTTATTACAAAGACTATGCTGATGGTACTGATTTAGGTGTTTTTGGTGCGCATAACAACGTTTTCTTTGGTCGTGTTGAAGATGGCACATTAGAGAGCGAATTTTCGGGTAACTTAGTTGAAATTTGTCCGACAGGTGTATTTACTGATAAAACTCATTCATCGCGTTATAACCGTAAGTGGGATATGCAGTTTGCACCAAGTATTTGCCAAGGCTGTAGCATGGGCTGTAATACAAGCCCAGGTGAGCGTTATGGCGAACTACGTCGTATTGAAAACCGTTATAACGGGACAGTGAACCGCTATTTCCTCTGTGACCGTGGTCGTTTTGGCTATGGTTATGTGAATTTAGCAAGTCGACCTCGCCAACCTAAAAAACGTTTAGGAAGTAACTGGTTAGAGATCAATGCTGTACAAGCAACTCAAGCTGCCGCGGATATGCTGAAGAAAAGCCAGCGTATTATCGGCATTGGCTCACCACGTGCAAGTATCGAAAGTAACTTTGCATTACGTGAAGTTGTGGGGGCTGAAAACTTCTATAGCGGTATTTCTGCATCAGAGCAGAAACGTTTGACATTAATGCTAGAGATTTTACAGAAAGGTGGTGTTCATACGCCATCTCTGCGTGAAATTGAAGATTACGATGCGGTTTTAGTGTTAGGTGAAGATTTAACGCAAACCGGTGCTCGTATGGCATTGTCTGTACGCCAAGCAGTGAAAGGTAAAGCACGCGAAATGGCTGCCGCTCAAAAAGTTGCTGACTGGCAAATTGCTGCGATTATGAATATCGGGCAACGTGCGAAATATCCTCTGTTTGTGACTCATGTTGATGAAACTCGTCTTGATGATGTTGCTGCGTGGAGTTATCGCGCCCCGGTTGTTGATCAAGCACGCTTAGGTTTTGCAATTGCCAATAACATTAATGGTGAAGCACCTGCGGTTGATGGCATTGATGAAGCGCTGAATAAACATATCGAGATGGTTGTTCAAGCACTTTCTCAAGCGAAAAAACCACTAATTATCAGTGGTAGTCATGCAGGTAGCGAAGACGTTATTAAAGCTGCTGCCAACATTGCGTTTGCATTAAAAGCAAAAGGTAATGAAGTAGGGCTTTCGTTTGTTGCTGATGATGCAAACAGCATGGGGCTTGCCATGATTAATGCGCAACCTATTGATAATGCTTTAAAAATTATGCGCAGTGGTCAAGCTGACACCGTTGTTGTTATGGAAAATGACTTATATCGCCATTACGATGCCGACATGATTGATGATGCGATTGCGAAAGTTGATAACTTAATTGTTATTGACCACCAGCAAACAGAAATTATGGCGAAAGCACATCTGGTTCTTCCTGCATCTTCGTTTGCTGAAAGCGACGGAACAATGGTGAGTCAAGAGGGTAGAGCACAACGTTACTTCCAAGTTTTCGAACCTTCTTTCTATAACAAAGAAGTGGTGATGCATGAAAGTTGGCGTTGGTTAAGTGCAGTTGATTCACAATGGCATGAAAGAACGTTAGATTGGACTCAGTTAGACGATGTGATTGAGCATTGTGCAACAAGTCTTCCTCAGTTTGCAGGCATTGTTGATGCAGCCCCGAATGCGTCATTCCGTATACGTGGTCAAAAACTAGCGCGTGAGCCACATCGTTACAGTGGTCGTACTTCCATGTTGGCAAATGTATCTGTTCATGAACAACGCCAACCAAAAGATATCGATACGCCATTTGCATTCTCAATGGAAGGTAATAACAGCCCAACAGCACCTCGCCAACAAATTCCATTTGCATGGGCTCCGGGTTGGAACTCACCTCAAGCATGGAACAAATTCCAAGCAGAAGTGGGTGGGAGCTTACGCTTTGGCGATCCGGGTGTACGCTTAATCGAAAGTGGTGATAATACACTTGACTACTTCACAGATATTCCTGCGCCATTTAATGCCCAGAAAAATCAATGGATTGTCGCACCTTACTACCGTTTATTTGGGAGTGAAGAGTTATCGCAACGCGCGGAAGTTATCCAATCTCGTATGGAAACCGCTTATTTGACATTGAGCGAATCTGATGCACAAGCATTAGCGTTAACTCAAGGTCAGCAAGCGATGTTTACTTATGAAGGTCGTGAATTCACCTTACCTGTGAAAATTAGTGCTCACCTGACTCAAGGTCAAATCGGCTTGCCGTTAGGTATGGCAGGTATTTCTCCATCGCTGGTGGGTGTATCGGTTCGTCAACTGCGGGGTATTGCATAATGAGCTGGTTATCTCCTGAAGTTACAGAGATTTTACTCACTGTTCTAAAAGCCGTGGTGATCTTGCTTGTCGTGGTCACCTGTGGTGCTTTTATGAGTATGGGGGAACGCCGATTACTGGGGTTATTCCAAAATCGTTATGGGCCTAACCGTGTAGGTTATGCAGGTTCAGCACAGCTAATCGCGGATATGATCAAAATGTTCTTTAAAGAGGACTGGATCCCAAAATTTGCTGACCGCTTTATCTTCACCATAGCACCAGTAATTGCGTTTTCATCTTTATTGCTGTCATTTGCCATTGTACCGGTTAGTTCAACATGGGTTGTTGCTGACTTAAACATTGGTATTTTATTCTTCTTGATGGTTGCGGGTATCGCGGTTTATGCCGTGTTATTTGCAGGTTGGTCAAGTAATAATAAATATTCATTGTTAGGTGCAATGCGTGCGTCAGCACAAACCGTAAGTTATGAGGTGTTCTTAGGACTCTCAATCTTAGGGGTTGTTGCTCAAGCAGGTTCTTTTAACTTGACAGATATTGTGAATTCACAAGCGAATATGTGGAATGTTATTCCACAATTCTTTGGTTTTATTACGTTTGCGATTGCCGGTGTTGCTGTTTGTCACCGTCATCCATTTGACCAACCAGAAGCAGAGCAAGAGCTTGCGGATGGTTATCACATTGAATATTCCGGTATGAAATTCGGTTTGTTCTTTGTCGGTGAATATATCGGGATCGTTGCGGTATCAGGTCTTATCGTGACGTTATTCTTTGGTGGTTGGCAAGGTCCTTTCTTACCGTCATTCATTTGGTTTGCACTGAAAACAGGATTCTTCATGATGATGTTTATTCTTATTCGTGCTTCGTTACCGCGTCCGCGTTACGACCAAGTGATGTCTTTTGGTTGGAAAATTTGCTTACCGTTAACGCTTATCAATCTGCTGGTAACTGCTGCAGTGATACTTTACAACGCTCAATAAGGGGTGATTGAACCATGACTTTAAAAGAGTTATTGACTGGTTTCGGCACCCAGGTACGAAGCATTTGGATGATTGGCTTACACGCTTTCGCCAAACGTGAAACACAGATGTACCCGGAAGAACCTGTCAATGTTGCACCACGCTATCGTGGACGTATTGTATTGACGCGTGATCCCGATGGTGAAGAGCGCTGTGTTGCTTGTAACTTGTGTGCAGCAGTCTGTCCAGTTGGCTGTATTTCATTACAGAAAGCAGAACATGAAGATGGCCGTTGGTATCCGGAATTTTTCCGTATCAACTTTTCTCGCTGTATTTTCTGCGGTTTATGTGAAGAAGCTTGCCCAACAACGGCGTTGCAATTAACGCCGGATTTCGAAATGGGTGAGTTTAAACGTCAGGATCTGGTTTATGAAAAAGACGATCTGTTGATTTCTGGACCCGGCAAATATCCTGAATATAACTTTTACCGTAAAACAGGTATGGCGATTAATGGCAAAGACAAAGGTGAAGCAGATGATGAAGCTAAACCTATCGATGTCAAAAGCCTGTTACCGTAAGGAGCGATATTCATGGAATTTGCATTTTACATCGCGGGGCTGATTGCCATCCTTGCAACATTGAGAGTTATCACTCATACCAATCCAGTACACGCACTGTTGTACTTGGTGATTTCCTTGATTGCACTCTCTGTGGTTTTCTTCTCGTTAGGTGCCTATTTTGCAGGAGCATTAGAAATCATTGTTTACGCTGGCGCCATTATGGTGTTGTTCGTTTTCGTGGTAATGATGCTCAACTTAGGTAAATCTGTCGTTGATCAAGAGAGAAAGTGGCTACAACCGAAGTTTTGGATTGGACCTGCACTTTTATCTTTGGCGCTATTAGCGGTGTTAATTTATGCCATTAGTAGTGTCACTCACGGCGAAATTGCTGGAGAAGTGATTGGCGCGAAAGAGGTCGGTATTAGCTTATTTGGGCCGTATATTCTGGCTGTTGAGTTAGCATCTGTTCTCTTATTGTCTGGATTGATTGTTGCTTATCACATTGGTCGTGATCAGAGCCATGACGATCTCGTTGAAAACGAAAACGCAGGGGAGCAAAAATGATACCTCTTCAACATGGTTTGATCTTGGCTGCGGTACTGTTTGTGTTAGGTTTTACCTGCTTAGTACTTCGCCGCAACCTGTTGTTTATGTTGATCGGACTAGAAATTATGATTAATGCAGCTGCACTGGCGTTTGTTGTCGGGGGTAGCTTTTGGGGTCAAACAGATGGTCAGATAATGTATATTCTGGCAATCAGCTTGGCAGCGGCAGAGGCAAGTATTGGTTTGGCATTGTTGTTACAGCTTCATAGACATCGCCAAAACATCAATATTGATACAGTTAGTGAGATGCGCGGATGAATATACTCTATTTAACCATTCTGCTACCACTGCTGGGATTTTTACTGCTTGCTTTCTCACGTGGTCGTTGGTCTGAAAACGTATCTGCATGGATTGGTACTGGCTCGGTTGGTTTATCGGCGTTAGTGACACTTTGGGTGGGGATGGATTTTTTTGCCAATGGGCAAGAAACTTCTGTTCTGACTTTATGGAACTGGATGTCAGCAGGGAATTTTAATATTCCGTTCACGCTGGTTCTTGACGGCCTTTCATTAACCATGCTGGGTGTTATTACCGGTGTTGGCTTCCTTATTCATATGTATGCATCGTGGTATATGCGTGGCGAAGAAGGCTATTCTCGTTTCTTTGCTTATACCAACTTATTTATCGCAAGTATGGTTGTTTTAGTACTGGCTGATAACATGATGTTGATGTATATGGGGTGGGAAGGGGTTGGTCTATGTAGCTACCTGTTAATTGGTTTCTATTATAGCAATCCTGCTAATGGCGCAGCGGCGATGAAAGCGTTTATTGTAACGCGTATCGGTGATGTATTCTTAGCGATTGGTATGTTTATCCTGTTTGACCAATTAGGGACATTGAGCTTCCGTGAAATGGCAGTGCTTGCTCCTGAACAATTAGCAGTAGGCTCAAGTGTCATTAACTGGGCAATGTTAATGGTATTAGGCGGTGCCGTAGGTAAATCTGCACAGCTTCCATTACAAACTTGGTTAGCGGATGCTATGGCAGGCCCAACACCGGTATCTGCATTAATTCACGCTGCAACCATGGTTACAGCGGGTGTGTACTTAGTGGCACGTAGCAATGCGCTATTCTTAATGGCTCCAGATGTGCTGGAATTAGTTGGTATTATCGGTGCAATCACATTAGTTTTAGCGGGTTTTGCTGCGTTAGTACAAACAGATATCAAACGTATTCTTGCCTATTCAACCATGAGCCAAATTGGTTATATGTTCTTGGCTTTAGGCGCCCAAGCTTGGGATGCGGCAATTTTCCACTTAATGACTCACGCTTTCTTTAAAGCATTACTGTTCTTATCAGCAGGCTCTGTGATTATCGCCTGCCACCATGAACAGAATATCTTTAAGATGGGCGGGTTACGTAAGAAGATCCCATTTGTTTATGCTTGTTTCTTAATTGGTGGTGGCGCATTAGCCGCATTACCATTGTTAACAGCAGGGTTCTTCAGTAAAGATGAAATCTTATGGGGTGCGTACTCAAACGGGCATTTTAACTTAATGCTAGCGGGGCTAGTTGGCGCATTATTTACGTCACTTTATACCTTCCGTTTGATTTTCATCGTATTCCATGGTGAAACCAAAACCGAAGCACACCAAGTGAAAGGTTTTACACATACTTTCCCATTAGCAGTATTAGCACTGTTATCAACGTTTATCGGTGCGTTAATTACTCAACCGTTAGGTGCTGTTTTCCCTGAAGGAAACGCATCGCATGATGGTAAGTATGTGTTAGAAATACTTTCTGGTGTGGTAGCGATTGTAGGCGTTGCCATTGCAGCATGGTTATACCTGAAACAGCGTCAATGTGTTTCTAAGGTTGCCAATACTCGTACAGGTCGTTTCTTCTCAACATGGTGGTTCCATGCTTGGGGATTCGATGCACTGTATGAAGTGCTGTTTGTCAAACCTTATAAAGGGGCAGCGTGGCTTATCCAAAATGATCCTGTTAACCAATTCTTTAATCTGTTCGGTTATCTGCTTAAAGGTACCAATAAAGGATTAAGTTTCAGTGAAAATGGATTAGCTCGTTGGTATGCGGCTTCTCTCGGTTTAGGTGCAGTGCTGGTTATCGCTCTGCTGCTTCTGGTTTAATTAAGGGACACATTGCGCCATGTTATTACCCTGGCTAATACTTATTCCCTTCATCGGTGGCCTGCTAAGTTGGCAGGCTGAACGAATCGGCTCGCAAGTTCCTCGCTGGGTTGCGTTGCTGACGATGGGATTAACACTCGTTATTTCTGTGCAACTATGGTTGCAGGGCGATTATCAACTACTTAGTGCCGATGGAGCACCACGCTGGACAGAGTATTACTTTGTACCGTGGATCCCTGCGTTAGGGATCAACATTCAATTTGCACTTGATGGTATGTCATTGCTGATGACTGTTTTAACCGCGATTTTAGGTATTTTAGCGGTGCTCTCTTCGTGGGGTGAAAACCAGCCATCACAAGGTGCTTTCCATTTTAACCTGCTGTGGATCTTAGCGGGTGTAATGGGGGTATTTTTAGCGACGGACTTGTTCTTATTCTTCTTCTTTTGGGAAATGATGTTGATCCCAATGTATTTCCTGATTTCTTTATGGGGACACAAAGGAAGTAGCGATAAAGCACATGTTAGTGCAGCAACAAAATTCTTTATTTATACACAGGCAAGTGGCCTGTTAATGTTGCTGGCCATTATCGGTTTAGCGGTCGCTTTCTATAGCAAAACAGGTATTTGGACGTTTAGCTATGACACCTTATTGCAAGCACACACAGTATTAGGTGCTGAACTGCAATTTATTTTGATGTTAGGTTTCTTTGCTGCATTTGCGGTAAAAATGCCAATCGTCCCTGTTCATGGTTGGTTAGCAGATGCACATGCAGAAGCACCAACAGCAGGCTCTGTTGACTTATCCGGTATTTTGCTAAAAACAGCGGCTTACGGTTTATTGCGTTTTAATTTGCCATTATTCCCAGAAGCATCAGCGTTGCTTGCTCCTGTGGCAATGTGGTTAGGTTTAATTACCGTATTTTATGCTGCACTGTTAGCATTTCGTCAGACAGATATTAAACGTCTTGCGGCTTACAGTAGTATTTCTCACATGGGCTTTATCGTGATTGCGATTTATGCTGGCTCTGTATTGGCTTATCAAGGTGCCATCATTCAGATGATCACTAACGGTTTGTCAGCTGCAGGTCTATTTATCATGTGTGGCATGCTGTATGAACGCTTAGGTACGCGTGATATGAATCAAATGGGTGGATTGTGGAAAAGCATTCGTTTCTTACCTGCGTTTTCACTGTTCTTTGCGGTAGCTTCTTTAGGGATGCCAGGAACAGGTAATTTCGTCGGCGAGTTTATGATCCTGTTTGGTACTTATGGCAACTTTAAGCTGATCACCATTATTTCGGTCTTTGGTTTAGTCTTCGCATCTGTTTACGCGTTGTGGATGATGCAACAGGCTTACTACGGTTCACCGAAAACAGCTGAAAGAACCTATAAAGGGTTGGATCTGAGAGAATTCTTTATTCTGATCACGTTGGTGGTTTTACTGGTTATTTTAGGCTTCTTCCCACAACCAGTGTTAGACACCTCAGCATCAGCGATGGAAAATCTCCAGACTTGGTATTCCGCTTCTATTTCAACAGTAAGGCCGTAATTCGCCATGACAATAACTCTTGAACAATTGATCGCAATGCTACCGCTATTAATCGTCGGATTGACGGTGGTGGTTGTAATGCTGTCCATTGCGTGGCGACGCGATCATTTCACCATTGCCACTTTGACAGCAACGGGTTTCATCATTGCGCTGGGATCACTCTATTACGTTAATGCATTAGGTGTAGTGGATGTGACCACGCTTTACCATGTTGATGGATACTCTAGCTTCTTTACTGCACTTGTTATTCTTTCTGGTCTTGGAACTATCGCTTTTGCTTATCCTTGGTTAGAAGGTTATCAAGATAACAAAGAAGAATTTTATTTGCTGATTGCGATTGCCGTAATCGGAGGGATTTTACTCTCTTCAGCTCACCATTTCGCATCGATGTTTATTGGTATCGAATTACTGACATTGCCACTATTTGGTCTTATCGGTTATGCGTTCCAACAACGTCCATCACTGGAAGCGGGTATCAAATACATGCTGCTTTCAGCGGCAGCATCTTCCTTCTTACTGTTTGGTATGGCTCTTCTCTATGCAGAAGCAGGAAACCTCTCCTTTACTGCTATGGGACAAAGCTTAAGTGATAGCAATATCCATAAACCATTAGTGCTTGCAGGCTTAGGCATGATGTTGGTGGGAATTGGGTTTAAATTATCTTTATTCCCATTCCAGTTATGGACACCTGATGTTTATCAAGGTGCACCAGCACCAACAGGGGCATTCTTAGCCACTGCAAGTAAAATTGGTATTTTTGCAGTTGTGATGCGTTTATTCCTAGAAGCGCCAGCGGCGGATAGTGAAACCTTGCGTATGATCTTAGGTTTCATGGCGATTGCCTCTATCTTGTTTGGTAATATTATGGCGTTAACGCAAAAAAGTGTGAAACGTTTACTAGGCTACTCTTCTGTATCCCATCTCGGTTATCTGCTAGTGGCATTAATTGTATTGCAATATAGCCCTATCTTAGCTCAAGAAACGGCTGAGATTTATTTAGCCGGTTACTTGTTTGCAAGTTTAGGGGCATTTGGAGCCATTGCGGTAGCTTCAAGTCCATACCGCGAGCGTGAGATGGATTCATTAGAAGATTACCGTGGATTATTCTGGCGCCGTCCTGCGGTTGCTGTGGTTATGTCACTGATGATGTTATCACTGGCAGGTGTACCAATTACTTTAGGTTTCATTGGTAAACTGTATGTGATTATTGCAGGTATTAACTCAAGCTTATGGTGGTTAACAGGTATGGTCGTGTTAGGTAGTGCGATCGGGTTATTCTACTATTTGCGTGCCGCTGCTATTGTCTTCTTACGTAAACCAGACAATGACAATACGCCTGCAATTGCCACAACATCACAAAATATGGCGACATTTGTTGCATTAATCTGTGCAATTGTTGTTGTCGCATTAGGTGTATGGCCACAACCGCTTATTGAATTGACAAATTTTGCGATTATTGCGCCCGTCGTAAATTAATCGTAATTATAGAAAATTCAAATAATAAAACGGCTCTTTTTATAGAGCCGTTTTTTATGGATTAAATTTCAGTGTTTTTGATTTGACCTTTATTGCCATAATATAAAGTAAAATCATCTAGGAATGGAAAAATAGGGGTAAGAATTTTTTCTGTTAATAATATATTACTTTTTAATTTTGTAAGTTGCGAGTTGATCATTTCCCAATATTTATTTAACAATTCTAACTGTTCAATAAATATCCTTAAAAAAGGATCTATATCGGTTAATTTATAGTAATGCTTTAATGTAAATAATGTATTTTGTTTCTTATTTTTTAATTGATTAAGTTGCTTTATTTGTGAAAGACAGAGCGCAGTGAGTTGATGGCGAGTTTCAACAACTTTAGTGTATGAAAAGCCATGATTTAATGTGGAAAATAACTTATTAAGTATTTCTATTAATGAAGATAAAATACTTTTTTCTTGATTTTCAATGTTAAGTGCTTCAATTTCTGATTTTAAAGGAATAGAACCCTTAAAAAGATCGAAAAAGCTCTGTTTGTTTAAAATATCTTCACTTTTTCGTATGATATTGAGCTCTTGTTTTGTTTTTTCAGCTTCATACTCTAATGTTGAAATATGAGTAGTTAATGTACTGACAAGATTTTCTTTTTCAATAATAAAAGGCATCACTCTATCATTAACAAACTGTGTTTTGAGTTGATTAATCTCTGATAATAGAAATAAATAATGTTTATCAATGATTTTTTTTGTTTCATCAACTTCATTTAGAAAGATATCTAATATCTCTTTTTTTTCCTCTTCTAATTTTATTTTTAAACCGATATCGAGTGAGTCTTTTTTTATTTCATTCTCAATTTCGTTAATTATTTTAAATGTATCATTAAGTAATTTCTGTCTTAGCCTGTTTTTTAAAACAAGTGAGAAATAGATAATGTTCTCTATGTTTTTATTGTTTCTTTCTAAAAATAAAGTTAATTCATTATTAAAGTCGTTATTCATGTAACATTTATTGTTACTTAAGTAAAGAATATTTCGATAAGCATGAAATAATTTTGTATGTTCAAATAGTATTTCAGGTGTTATCTGTTTTTCACTATTATTCATAACAATTTCCTTTTGTTAATTTGATGAATAAAAAGAAGAGAGCGCATTATCAAACGAAGTAAAAATTTCTTTTGAATATCCAATAACCATATACCAAGGTGAAATGATTTTTTCTAAATAAATACTAAATTTAATAAGCTCTAACGCATTGTTTATTTTATTAAAGTTACTTATTGATGCATCTATTTCTGTAATTATGGCTTGCCATACATATTCAATATGTTCAAGTGCTATATTCGTATCTTCTATAAGCTGTTCAATTTCGTCTAATTCAATATAAAGGGAGTTTAAATGAAGGGATAGGTTAGTATAAATATCTATCTCCTTATTAAGACTTTTTACTTTTTCTATTGATTCATTTCTCTTTTTACGTATTTTTTCAGCTTTAGCACCAAAAATCCCCCCTGTAATAATAACGCCAATAATACCGGCCGCAAGCCCTGTAAAAGCAAGGCCAACATAATTTCTATATTCCTCTTTTAATATCTTAATATCTTCAATCAATAAGTCTCTCTCATCAGTAAGAGAGATATTATTACTATTGTAGAATTCATTAATAAGTCTCTTTTTATTAAGTACTTCATGATATATAGAGTGATGTTGTATATTACTACTGTCTTTCCCTCCCATTATTTTACTTCTAAAAGTAGATAAACTATTTTTTATCTTAAGCGTTTTATCTCGTTCAATTTCGATATCTTCTTTCATGCTTTCTAATATATGAATAAGCTGAGTCGAAATCTTTTTATCTTGATCAGTATATTTAATTCCTGCTAATTCTTGATCAGAAAGATCATTTATAATAGTCGAAATTTTAACTAATAATGGCATTTGACTAATGAATGAAATGATATTTTCGCCAGTGAACGTTATTTCTCTACCGATAATTTCTAAATCAATAGCTTGTTGTTTTATTGCATATTCAATTTTATTCCATTCAAAGGCATGTTCTCGTATTCGAACAAAAAGAGACAGAATATTATCAGAGGAGAGTTGTTGTATGCTTATTTCATTGTAACCAATAAAATTGACAACATCTTCTAATTTGTAAGGAAGTGAAAGTGCTTTGTTAATATAAGATTTTATCTTAATCAAATCATGAGAAGTAACAATCCCAGGTAATCGACCATTTTCGATATCTATTCCTAGTATTAAACCGAGTGCAACTTTAGGAATATCGGGCGCTTCGATAATTTTATCTACATGTTCATAGGTGGTTGTATCCATATAACCTCTCTTATGTATAATGATTTTTTATCTATACAGCATTATCTTAGAATGAATTGTTTACTATTTAGGATTTACAGATTAACGCTTCTACTTTGTAACATGAAAAATACAAAACTTTGATAAATGACAAAGGTTATAATTAATCAGCCCTTTGATAATTCGTATAGAGACGTATAATCTCCCTTTTAATTAGTTGTGGGTATTTGGAGTGGAAAAGGTTAATCCTGTGTTTTCGACACTGTACGAAAAAGTTAAAAAAATAGATCTGACAGCACAAGGTAATCTTTTACATTTGAAAGTCACCTTGCCATCAGAGGTTTCGTTTTCATTGCTCTCATGGCTTGCCGCTCAGGTATATTATCCGCAATTTTATTGGCAACACCGTGATGAGCATGAAGAAGTGGCGGCGTGTGGACAATTATGTTGTTTCAATCATATTCAAGACGCTCGCCAATTTTTAGTTACCCATCAGTCGGATATAAATATTGATGATGTGCGTATTTGGGGCTTAAATGCGTGGGATACCATTATTCCTGGTCGCATAGATGAAATAAACGGGGATGATGCTTACCTTTTTTTACCTCGAATTGAAATTAGGCGCCACCAGCAACAACTTTCTATTCATTTAAATCTACTCGGTGAGACAGATAAAAAAGACTCCTTAGATTTTTTGCAAACATTAAATCAATCACAAGATATTGAACCTCTCTCTGTTTCTGTGACGCAAGTTAATCACTCTTTAACGCAAGAGCAGTGGACTCATTATCTTAATATTGCATTGGATGAAATTAGCCAAGGTTTATTTGAAAAAGTGGTGCCAGCAAGGGCGACATGCTTAACATTAGATAACCCGCTTAAAGCCATTCAATTTATGAAAGCAAGTCGTGATGTCAATCATCATTGTTATCACTATATGCTGGCGTTTTCACCTTCAGATGCCTTTATGGGCTCAACCCCCGAAAGATTATATAAGCGTGATGAGTTGATGTTGTATACCGAAGCGTTGGCTGGAACGGTAGCCAGTTCGGATAATGAGCAACAAGCAACGGAGTTTGCTGAGTGGTTGATGAATGACAAAAAAAATCAGCATGAAAATCTGGTTGTGGTTGATGATATTTGTCAACGCTTACAAGGTGGTGTTGAGGGTATTGATGTCTCGCCAGCAGATGTTATTCGCTTACGTAAAGTACAACATCTTCGTCGTTATATTCATGGCAAATTAATCTATTCAGATGATATTGATTGTTTAAAACGATTACAGCCAACCGCTGCGGTATGTGGGTTACCTCGTAGTGTGGCTCGTGCTTTTATTCGTCAACATGAGCCCTTTGAGCGCCGTTGGTATGCGGGTTCTGCGGGGTATTTATCGCTTCCTCATGCAGAATTTGCAGTAAGCTTACGTTGCGGTGAATTGCATGATGATACCTTGACTTTGTATGCTGGTGCGGGAGTTGTGGCAGGCTCTGATCCACAACAAGAGTGGACGGAAATTGAAAATAAAGCTGCAGGTTTACGAACATTGTTAGAAAAAGAAAGTTAATTTTTTACAGAAAATCTCAGTTTGAATAAATAGCATCAGTAATTATCATCATCTTTGATGAGTCGTTTTTTAAAGCCAGTTATTTAGTGCTACTCTGCAAATAACTTCTGCTAGTTGTTAACTAATTGATGCTATTCTTTAACTCTGTAGCGTTATTTATTCTTATTCTTAACGATAAAAAAGAGCGCTTTGATAATAAGGCGGATAATTCGCCTAAATAATGCACTTTTTGAGTGTTTTTTTAACGATTTATTTAACGAAAACTTCTGTTCATTGAACTAGGCTAAGGAAAAGTATTTAGGAACAGATATTATAATAGTCATTGCAGGTTTTCGTTGTTGGGATGATCAATGTCTAATAGTTCGTTTAATCGCCAATGGGCTAAAGTTATACTCGAAGCTTTGACTCGTCATGGTTTACGCCATATCTGTATTGCACCCGGATCACGTTCGACTCCTTTAACACTCGCCGCTGCAGCTAATCAAAAATTAATATGTCATACGCATTTTGATGAACGTGGGCTTGGGCATTTAGCCTTGGGGCTAGCAAAAGCAACGAAAGATCCGGTTGCTGTGATTGTGACATCGGGTACTGCTGTCGCTAATTTATATCCAGCCTTAATTGAAGCAGGATTAACGGGGGAGCGTGTTATCTTTTTAACCGCAGACCGACCACCTGAATTAATTGATTGCGGTGCAAATCAAGCTATCCGTCAGCAAGGGATTTTTGCAACGCACCCTTCACAAACGCTCTCTTTGCCTCGACCGACAACAGATATTTCTGCAAGCTGGTTAGTGTCTACACTTGATAATGCGATGAATATATTGGTTCATGGCGCATTACACGTCAATTGTCCTTTTGCTGAACCTTTATATGGTGATGATATTGAGACATCAACGCCATGGACTGAGGCTTTAGGGGTTTGGTGGCAAACTGATAAACCGTGGTTACAAGAAACGCGGTTTAACGTGGCTTCAACACATCCTCAATGGAATGAGTTACGTCAGAAAAAAGGTGTTGTGATCGCAGGACGTATTAGCCCTGAAGAAGGAGTTGAAGTCGCAAAATGGGCATCACAATTAGGCTGGCCTTTATTAGGTGATGTATTATCACAAACAGGACAACCGTTACCTTGTGTCGATTTATGGTTGAATAATCCACAAGCAAAATCAGAACTGAATAACGCTGAAATCGTAATTCAATTTGGTTCAAGTTTAACCGGTAAACGTTTATTACAATGGCAAGTGGGATGTTCTCCCAACGCTTATTGGATTGTTGACCCTATTCCAGGGCGATTAGATCCCGGCCATCATACAGGGGAAAAATTTACGTTATCACCCATGCAATGGTTAGTCGCACATCCGGCTGTTGACAATTCACCTTGGGCTAACGCATTAATGCATATCGCTACACAAACCTATCAAAAGGTAAGTAAAATAACGAATTATTTTGGTGAAGCACAGGTCGCTCATCAATTAGATAAATTACTTCCTAGTGATGGGCAGTTATTTGTTGGCAATAGTCTGATAGTCAGATTAATTGATGCATTTGCTCGATTACCGCAAGGCTATCCTGTGATGAGTAATCGAGGTGCCAGTGGCATTGATGGTTTGATTTCAACGTCTGCTGGCGTTCACCGCGCAACAAAAAAGCCAACATTAACCATTTTAGGTGATTTATCGGCACTGTATGATCTGAATAGCTTAGCGTTGCATCAACAAGTTTATGCCCCTAATGTGGTTATTGTAGTGAATAATAATGGCGGACAAATATTTTCAATGTTGCCCACGCCAGAGGCAGAGCGAGAACGCTTTTACTGTATGCCTCACTCATTAAATTTCAAACATGCAGCTGCAATGTTTGGCTTGCATTATGTATCACCAACAAGTTGGGAGGCACTGTTAACCACTGTTCAAGAATGTTGGGCAGGGGCACCAACAACCACATTAATTGAATTAATTGTTGATGATACTGATGGCGCAAAAACATTAAATCAGCTTGTAAAACAGGTAACATCTCATGACTTTAGCATGTCAGCGATATAATACCCATAATGAAGGGCCTTGGTTAGTTTGGCTACATGGACTATTAGGTGAAGGTTGTGAATGGGAACCTGTAATTCAGGCTTGCCATGAATATCCATCATTAGTAATAGATTTACCTCGCCATGGTGATTCTGCCTCTATTGGTGCGAGAAACTTTGTTGACGCCAGTGAATTATTGACAGAAACACTTAAAGCACAAGGTATTAATCACTATTGGTTAATTGGTTATTCTTTAGGCGGTAGGATTGCAATGTATCACGCCTGTTTTGGTGATACTTCAGGGCTTATGGGGCTGATTGTTGAAGGGGGTAATCCAGGTTTATATGATGCAACAGAAAGACAAAATCGGATTGCTCATGATAAACGTTGGGCCGAGCGTTTTCGTGATGAACCTATTAGTGATGTATTAACACAATGGTACCAACAACCTGTATTTGCTGATTTAAGTGATGAAAGACGACAATTATTAGTGGAAAAACGTCGCCATAATGCGGGTTTTTGTATTGCGGAAAGTTTAGAGACGCTCTCTTTAGGTCACCAGCCTTGGTTAGTCTCTGAATTACAGCAACTCACCTTGCCGTTTATTTGGCTTTGTGGCGAGAAAGATAAAAAATTTCAAGCGATAGCGCAACAATATTCGCTACCATTAACGACTATCCCGCAAGCTGGTCATAATGCTCATCAGGCTCAGCCTGTAGCTTATGCTGCGGTGATAAATCATGTTTTATCCCTCTTTGGTTAAAGGAACCTAATTATGCTTTACCCGAGCGAAGAAAAGTTATATGCACCGATTGAATGGCTGGATTGTTCTGAAGGTTTTGAAGATATTCTCTACCACAAATCAGTCGATGGTATTGCAAAAATTACGATAAACCGCCCGCAAGTGCGTAATGCTTTCCGTCCTTTGACAGTGAAAGAGATGATCCAAGCATTAGCTGATGCACGTTACGACGATACAATTGGGACTATCATTTTAACGGGGGCCGGTGAAAAAGCATTTTGTGCAGGCGGTGACCAAAAAATTCGTGGGGACTACGGCGGATACCGTGATGATAGCGGTACGCATCACCTGAACGTATTGGATTTCCAACGTCAAATCCGTACTTGCCCGAAACCTGTTGTGGCAATGGTCGCAGGTTATTCTATTGGTGGTGGTCATGTACTTCATATGATGTGTGACTTAACTATCGCGGCAGAAAACGCTATTTTTGGTCAAACTGGCCCTAAAGTAGGTTCTTTTGATGGTGGTTGGGGGGCTTCTTATATGGCCCGTATTGTTGGTCAAAAGAAAGCACGTGAAATTTGGTTCTTATGCCGCCAATATGATGCAAAAGAAGCATTAGAGATGGGTTTGGTTAATACCGTAGTTCCTTATGCCTCTCTTGAAAAAGAAACCGTTCGTTGGTGTCGTGAAATGCTGGAAAACAGCCCAATGGCATTACGTTGCTTGAAAGCAGCATTAAATGCGGATTGTGATGGTCAAGCAGGTCTGCAAGAATTAGCAGGTAATGCAACTATGCTGTTCTATATGACGGATGAAGGTCAAGAAGGTCGCAACGCCTTTAACGAAAAACGTCAACCTGATTTCTCTCGATTTAAACGTAACCCATAATGAGAAACGCCAAACTCTATTCATTCAGCCTACCTGTAGATGCAGGCGTTGTTCTGCGCTATCAAAGGCTAAAAACGCGTGATGGTTTTCTTGTCTGTTTAGAGCAAAATGGCAAACAAGGATGGGGTGAAATTTCACCTCT
Source organism: Proteus sp. G2300 (assembly GCF_009915965.1). NCBI lineage: Bacteria > Pseudomonadati > Pseudomonadota > Gammaproteobacteria > Enterobacterales > Morganellaceae > Proteus > Proteus sp. G2300. Next base: position 161,528 of record NZ_JAABNK010000024.1, on the reverse strand, counting down.
TCCTGAGTTTAGCCGTGAAACTTTAGAACAAGCACAAGAAGCTACACAATCTTGGTTAACAGCGTGGTGTACGGGGGAAAATCCAGAGCACAGTGAATTGCCAAGCGTGGCTTTTGGTCTAAGTTGCGCATTAGCCGAGCTTGAAGGCACATTGCCACTAGAGGCAAACTATCGCGCGGCACCTTTATGTAATGGCGATCCTGATGATTTGATTTTAAGCCTTAATGATATGGAAGGTGAAAAAGTCGCTAAAATCAAGGTGGGATTATATGAAGCGGTACGTGATGGAATAGTTGTTAACCTGCTATTAGAAGCCATTCCAGACTTAAAATTAAGATTAGATGCGAACAGAAGCTGGACACCAGTCAAAGCAGAAGGATTTGCGAAGTATGTCAACCCTACATGGCGTGATCGCATTGCATTCTTAGAAGAGCCTTGCAAAACACCAGAAGAGTCGCTGGCTTTTTCTCAAGCAACAGGCATTAATATTGCTTGGGATGAAACAGTACGAGATGACGGGTTTGAAATAAAACCACAACCAGGTGTCACTACCATTGTGATAAAACCCACACTGGTGGGAAGCCTTGAACGTTGTCGCTCTTTAGTTGAGCAAGCACATGCTTTAGGGCTTGATGCTATTATTAGTTCAAGCATTGAAAGTAGTTTTGGGCTTACTCAATTAGCAAGAATTGCACAATGGCTAACACCTAATAGTATTCCAGGACTTGATACCGTTGATTTAATTAAGCAACAGCTTATTCGTCCTTGGCCAGATGTGGATATTCCGCTTATCTCTCTTGAACAGCTAGAGACTGTATGGCAACAGTAGTTCAATTTAAACAATGGCCGTGGCATTACTGGGCGAAATGTAGCCCAAATGAGACGGCCATCATTTCAGGTAATTCGCCTATTACATGGCAACAATTAAGTTGTCATATTAATCAGTTAGCGAACCATTTTGCAAAGCAGGGTGTTAATACCCAAAGCACCGTGTTGTTACGTGGAAAAAATCATATCAATCTTGTTTTTATATTACTCGCTATTTTTCAATGTGGTGCGAAAGTTTTACCTCTAAATCCACAACTCCCTAAATCTTTATTGGATGATTTATTGCCCCATTTAAACATTGATTTTTATGCTGATTTGAGTGAATCAATACAGGATCTACAGGCTACCTTGCTTGATATTAATGGTGTTAAGTTTGATAGCAGATCACGCCAGCATAAAAATGAAATTGAGGGGGTATCATGGGTGCCTTCTCGTATGGCGACACTGATCTTGACCTCTGGCTCATCTGGTTTACCTAAAGCAGCAGTACATACGTTTGATGCACATCTTTGCAGTGCTGAAGGTGTTCTATCATTAATGCCTTTTGAAAAAAATGATAGCTGGTTGCTCTCTTTACCTCTATTTCATGTATCTGGGCAAGGTATTTTTTGGCGTTGGTTGTTACGTGGGGCAATGTTAGTGGTACGTGATATGCATCCTTTTGATAAAGCGTTACAAGGTTGCACTCATGCTTCTTTAGTCCCTACACAACTTTGGCGTTTCTTACAAAATAGCGCTCAACAAGATAATCAACAGTCTACTACCTTAAAGTCTGTTTTATTAGGAGGAGCGATGATCCCCATTGAGTTAGCACAAGAAGCAGAGCATCGTGGAATACAGTGTTGGTGTGGTTATGGTATGACAGAAATGGCCTCTACTGTTTGTGCAAAACGCGCTGATGGTAAAGCTGGTGTAGGGCTTCCACTAAAAGGAAAAGACGTTAGGTTAGTTGATGATGAGCTCCAAATATTATCTGACAGCATTGCTTTAGGTTATTGGTTTGATGGTAAATTAAAACCGTTATCACTGACAGTAGATGGTTGGTATTCAACACGAGATAAAGGCGGTTTTATCGCCGATGAATGGTGTGTTTTAGGGCGTTTAGACAATCTTTTTTTCAGTGCTGGTGAAGGTATTCAACCAGAAGATATAGAAAAAATTCTTAATACACATCCCAATGTTAGCCAGTCTTTTGTTGTCCCTATTGATGATGCTGAATTTGGGCAACGCCCTGTTGCTGTTGTCGATGCTAGTATTGAAATAATCAACCAATTACCACAGTGGTATCACTCTCGATTAGCGGGATTTCAACGACCCGTTGCTTGTTTACAACTCCCTGAAAGCCTTAAAAATGGCGGAATTAAAATTTCCCGTAAGCAAGTGCAAGTGTGGGTACAAACACAATTAGGGTAAGAAATTACCCTAACTTACTATAGTTCGCAGTTAATATTATTTATTTTGCTAATAAATCCATCTTCTTATATTTGTATTTTTTTTAAAATATTATTTTATTTTAATTTGTAAAATAAGACTTTCAGTTAATTATTAAAGAAGGTTATTATATTATGAATATAAATGATAAAAAAAAGACCGTAGGATTTGATACTGTTGTTAATATAATGAAAAACGCTATGCCTATGTTCAAAGATAATAATATAGGTGATAGTAATGTCATTACTAAACTCACATTTAGTTTCCCTAACTGGAGTCAATTAAGAGGTGATGAGTATAAAACGTTAACAACCATGAATAAGTCACAAGAAGATGCAATAAGAAAAACATTGCAGCAATATAGTGATATTACAAATATTCAATTTATAGAAAAAGATAATCAGCATGACACACACATTAAACTTGGTGTTTATAATAATATAAATGAAATTGCAGAATGTTATGACTATGCTACACGAGGCGTGGCTTTATATTTAAATGAAGATTTAAAGCTAAATAAAAAAATAACTAAACTTAAAGATTACAGTCAAGAAGGACAGGTGTGGATTAATATTTCTGAAACGAAAATTATAGATGCTATAAATAAAATACCACATACAGAGGAAGAGAAAAATAAGCTAGAATTATTTAAGAAAAATGCTGATGGTATTAAAACTTATTTTGAAGAAATGGACGATTGGTTTTTATTATATGAAAATAATAACGGTAATGCACATATAAATAATCAAGAGAAAACGTTGAGTATTGGCTCTGGAATAAGAAAGACGATTATACATGAAATAGGACATTCTCTGGGCCTGCCTCATACTTTCATTAGTAATTCAGAGTCACCTGATATTGAAGAAAATAGCCTAAAACATTCTGTTATGGCATATAGAAAACCGAAAAAAGAAGATGCCGATTTTGGCAGTTATTACCCGATGAATCCATTAATATTGGATACCTTTGTTATCCAGCAATTGTATGGGAAAAATATGACCACTCGTGTTGGTGATACAATTTATGGATTTAATTCTAATACAGAAAGAGAGCATTATAGTTTACATACGGCTGATGATGTTTTAGTTAGCTGTATTTGGGATGCTGGTGGTAATGATACTTTAGATTTTTCACAATATAATGTAAATCAAAAAATTAATTTAAATGAAGGTGCTTTTTCTGATGTTGGTGGATTACAGTGTAATATTTCTATTGCATATGATGCTATTATTGAAAATGCTAAAGGTGGACTAAAAGATGATCATATTACAGGGAATAGTGCCGATAATTGTTTATGGGGTAAAAAAGGAAACGATACATTATTAGGTCGTGAAGGCAATGATATTTTATATGGTGGTTCTGGTCATGATTTCCTTTATGGTGATGATGGTGATGATATTCTTTTCGGAGATGGTGGTAATGATACGCTTTTTAGCGGTAGTGGCAATGATTTATTATATGCAGGCTCAGGTGATGATACATTAATCGTGGATGAAGGAAATAATGTTCTCTATGGTGGTTATGGTACTGATACTTTTATTATAAATAATGGAAATAATATTATCTCTGGTAGCCAAGGAAAAGATAACTTTATTTTTAATTTATCTGAAAATATGAATAGTAATAATATTATTTTTGATTTTAATAAAGAAGAAGATACTTTATCATTTAAATCAGAAAAAGATGAGCAAAATATCCAAACAAAACAAGTACAATCCTTTACTGGTAATAAAAATGAATTAATGCTGGATTATGATAATAATAAAACAATTATAAAAGTCATGACTACAGAAAATCTACACACACCTAATTTAGTCATTAATATTACAGGGCAATTTAGTTATGATGAACTTTTTAGCTAATAATATTGTTATTATTTAATCATAAAGAAAACCTCCCCACGACTAATGTATTAATGATGGGAAGGTTTATTTTTGCCGAGTTGCTCACAAGGCTTCTTATTATACGGTTACTTAGCGTCTTTTTTTGCTAACGCTTTCATTGCTTTTTCAACGCCTGCGCCATATTCAGGATGGACTTTCTTAAATAAGGCAATCTGACGTTTTTGTGTATCTTTACTTGCTTGAATTAACTCACCAGCAATGCGAGCAAACATACGTTGATGCTCTTCATCACTCAGTAATTCATATAGCGCACGAGGTTGGCTGAAATAATCCTCATCTTCACGATGGTTCCAATGATCTGCTGCACCTTCGATAGATAATGGGGGTTCTTTGAAATTAGGCTGCTCTTGGAACATACCGCCATTATTTGGCTCATATGTAATGCCACTGCCACTATTGCCATCAACACGCATTGCACCATCGCGATGGTAATTATGGAACGGGCATTTGGGTGCATTAACTGGGATCTGATGATGGTTCACACCTAAACGATAGCGATGAGCATCACCGTAAGAGAATAGGCGACCTTGTAGCATCTTATCTGGAGAGAAGCCAATGCCAGGAACAATGTTAGCAGGGCTAAATGCAGCTTGTTCTACATCAGAAAAATAGTTCTCAGGATTACGGTTTAATTCAAAGTAACCCACATCAATTAATGGATAATCCGCATGAGGCCAAACTTTGGTTAAATCAAAAGGATTATAAGGTACAGTTGATGCTTCTTTTTCTGGCATCACTTGAATTTGTAAATTCCAACGAGGGAAATCACCGCGCTCAATTGCATCAAATAAATCACGTTGTGAACTTTCTCGATCTTGACCTACCAGCGCTTGCGCTTCATCATCCATTAGATTTTTAATGCCTTGTTGGCAACGGAAGTGAAATTTAACCCAAAAACGTTCGTTATCTTTGTTAATAAAACTATAGGTATGGCTACCAAAACCGTGAATAAAACGGTAGCTTTGTGGTAACCCACGGTCACTCATATCAATAGTTAATTGATGTAATGATTCTGGCAAATGAGAGAAGAAATCCCATTTGTATGCCATATTGCGTAAGTTAGTTTTTGGATCACGTTTTACAACGTGGTTTAAGTCAGGGAATTTAAGCGCATCACGAAGATAGAAAACAGGGGTGTTATTACCCACCATATCCCAGTTGCCTTCTTCAGTATAAAATTTTAACGCAAAGCCACGAATATCACGTTCAGCGTCTGCGGCACCTCTTTCACCAGCAACGGTTGAAAAGCGAGCAAACATCTCTGTTTTTTTACCCACTTTAGAGAAAATTTTAGCGCGAGTATATTTTGTAATATCGTGAGTGACTTTAAATGTACCAAAAGCACCCGAGCCTTTTGCGTGCATACGTCTTTCAGGAATAACTTCACGATCAAAGTGGGCCAGTTTTTCTAAAAACCAGACATCTTGAAGCAACATTGGCCCGCGAGGACCTGCTGTCATTGAGTTATTATTGTCTACAACAGGTGCGCCAGACGCTGTTGTTAGCTTTTTCTTTTCCATCACATATCTCCAGTTTATGAAATAGTAAACGTTCTAAAAATAGCATGTGTGAATAAAACGAAGCGAACAGCCTTATATTTATTATGGTTAATATTGACCGTAATTCCACTTTAGCAATATTGGACTCATTAATAAAACCAATTAGACCAATAATATTGATAGACGTAACTTATTTACATAGATTGAAAATTCTACAGATTAGATTTCAATTTTGACTCAAGTTGTTTAATTAGTTTGTTGTATAATTATAAGTTAGGACAACTATTTGCTGGAGTAATAATGATGAAAAAATATTTATTGGTCGGTGCAATAAGTGCACTGTTTGTGGCTGGAAATGCCAATGCAGTATCAATGAATATTCAAGCAGGGAAACATTATACTGATGTTCGTGCAGGATTAGGGAATCCTAATGCGGGTCTTTCTTTTAATGGCAACTGGGCTCGTAGTGATCATGATGGTCAAGTAGGTAGCTTAGGCACAAAATTTGCTCTGCCTTTAGGGCCTTTTTCCGCTAGTGTTGGGGGTAAAGCACTCTATTTATCACCCAAAGATGGTGATGATGGTGCCGCTTTAGCTGGAGGTGTCGGACTTAACTGGGATATCCTACCTTCTTTAAGTGTTTATGGTGAAGCTTATGGCTCTCCTGAAGGATTAACTTCTGGTAGTAAATCTTATTATGAAGCTGATGTGGGAGCGCAATTAACGGTATTTAAGCCATTGCATGTTAATGCAGGTTATCGTGTGATTGAAATCGAAAACTCACATAATAGAAGTAATAATAAATTAGCTGATGGTTTCTATGTTGGTGCAGGTTTAAGTTTCTAAGTGAAAAACGTACTATTACATTAAATAAAAAGCAGGTATTGAAAAACCAATACCTGTTTTTTTTATTGTTTGTATAAATATAAAAGGGGGATTAACCGACTTGAGGTAATAAACCAAAAGTGATGGCGATTTGAATACCAATCACAACTAAACCACAAGTAAATACAACTGCTAATGCACCTTTCCCACCTTTGACTTGGTATTTATCAGTGTCGTGTTGCGCTTGTCTTACTTTCCAAACTAATAAAGTAGGTAGCAGTAGCGCTAAAATAGACAGTGCAATGGCGGCATAAGCTAATGCTTGTACAAAGTTAGGGAAATAAAGAGCACAAAGTAAAGGTGGAATAAATGTTAACAAGCTTGATTGCATACGGCCTGTTGCGCGATTACTGCGTTTAAATAGATCTGCAAGATAATCAAATAAGCCTAATGCAACACCGAGGAACGAAGTTGCCAATGCTAATGCGGCAAATAGGTTTACTGCAATATTGACACGAGGTGTAGCAACGACATCTCGGATAGCCGTAAGTAAGCCATTAAGTCCAGATTGTTGCGCCATAATCCCCATAAAGGTATTTGTTGGAATTGCGCCTAATGTGGCAATTTGCCATAAAACATAGGCAATAAGAGGGATAGCACTACCTGCAATAAAGATAATCCGCAATTTCTTAATATCGCCATTCATATAACTTACGATACTTGGCACACTGCCGTGAAAACCAAAAGAAGTAAAAATAACAGGAATAGCGGAAAGAATAAGTCCTTGAGCAACGGGCATTGATGTTAAATTGACACTTTCAACATGAGGTAACATCACTATCAGCATAAAAATTAAGAAAAAGACTTTTGCTGTAAATAGCAGACGGTTAATGATATCAACTGATGTAGTACCAATACCAACGACAGCACCGCCAATCACTGTAAAGATAATAATACCTTGCGTGACAGAGAGTTCATGACCTATCCAAGAGGATAGTGTTGATGAAAGCAACTCACCTGCACCACTAATGTAAGCAGTTGTTAATGCGTACATTAATAAGAGGAGAGCAAGTCCAGTGACCACTTGACCACCGACACCAAGATAACGTTTAGCAATTGAACCAAGACCTGTATGAGGATCGTTGTATTGATAAACTTCCACTAGCAAGAGTGCGGTATAACTCATTAATAACCACAATCCCACAAGTAATAGCATAATAGTGCTAAAACCAATACCCACCGCAGCCAGTGGCATAGCCAACATACCTGCCCCAATTGTTGTTCCTGCAACAATAAAAACACTACCTATAGTGCGATTTTTCACTAAATCCTCTGCTCGCGAGCCTATTTTATTTATATAAAATGCAGAGTATAAGAATGATAAATATCTGTCAAATTTTAATTACGTATAATGTAACGATTAGTTTACAAAAAGAATTTTATAAATAAAAAACGCCAATCATAAATATGAATTGGCGCTTAATAGAAAGAGGAATAAGAGCGTTAATCGTCGAGTTCTACCATTCGTCTTATTTGATCACGATTAATTTGTTTAATCTGTCCTGTTTCTGAATCTTTATAGGTAATTAATCCAGTTGCTTCATCTTCTTGAGGTTTATCTGTCGTTAAAATGGTTTCCCCATTTACTGTTTCTATTTTTTGTGGGCTTGAACAGCCTGCAACGAGCAGAATTGATGTAGAAATAGCAATGACGGAGAAAATGGATTTTAATTTCATAATGCTTTTCCTTTTTTATTGTCTTGACCTAACTTTAGTCAAAAATAAACAAGAATGTTAGGGAAAAGCCCAAATTAAGATAATTCAAATTATTCAGAGCAAATTTCTATTTCAATGTCACAAATAGGATGACAGCTACAAGGTAAGATTTCATCGGGTTGGATAAATGCTAAAGGTTCATTGCGGTAGCAAACCTTGCCTTTCACTAAACGTAGACGACAAGAGCCACAATAGCCTTCACGGCATTGGTATTCAATTTGGACTTTCCCATGCTCTAAAGCATCAAGCAGTGAAGGATGGGTGTCAGCATGGAATTCTAGCGGTGTTGAAAGACCCTGCTGATGCAGGGTCACTTTATGAGATGCCATAACGTATCAGTGTTATTTCTCAGTATCACAGTTCAAAGTTACTCAAGTCATCAGTATCAACTTGTGAGTCAATTTGACCCACGAGGTAAGAACTGACTTCAACTTCTTGAGGTGCTACTTGAACGTTATCAGACACTAACCACGCATTGATCCATGGAATAGGGTTAGAGCGTGCTTTAAAAGGTAATTTAAGACCTACCGCTTGCATACGAATATTAGTGATATATTCAACATATTGGCAGAGAATATCTTTATTTAAACCAATCATGGAGCCTTCTGAGAACAGGTATTCAGCCCATTCTTTTTCTTGCTCTGCAGCTTCAACAAATAGGTCATAACATTCTTGTTCGCATTCTGCGGCTATTTCCGCCATTTCAGGGTCGTCTTGACCTGAACGCAGTAAATTCAGCATGTGCTGTGTGCCTGTTAAGTGTAACGCTTCGTCACGAGCAATCAATTTAATGATTTTAGCGTTACCTTCCATTAACTCCCGTTCAGCAAAGGCAAATGAACACGCAAAGCTAACATAGAAACGAATCGCTTCTAAAGCATTAACACTCATTAAGCATAGGTAAAGCTGTTTTTTGAGCTTACGTAAAGTCACTTCAACGGTTTTACCTTTTATTTGATGCGTACCTTCACCAAACATATGGTAAAGGTTAGTTAAATTGATTAACTCATCATAATAAGAGGAAATATCACGAGCACGTTTTAAAATCTCTTCATTTTCAACAATATCATCAAAAACAACCGAAGGATCGTTAACAATATTACGGATAATATGAGTATAAGAACGCGAGTGAATGGTTTCAGAGAATGACCATGTCTCAACCCATGTTTCTAACTCTGGGATCGAAATTAAAGGTAAAAATGCCACGTTAGGGCTTCTGCCTTGGATCGAATCCAATAAGGTTTGATATTTTAAATTACTAATAAAAATATGTTTTTCGTGGTCAGGTAATGCATTGTAGTCAATGCGATCACGAGAAACGTCTACTTCTTCTGGACGCCAGAAGAAAGAGAGTTGTTTTTCTATTAGCTTTTCAAAAATTGGGTATTTTTGCTGATCATAACGCGCTACGTTAACAGGTTGCCCAAAAAACATGGGCTCCTGAAGTTGATCATTTTTAACTTGTGAAAAAGTAGTATAGGACATAGCTTCCTCAATTAAATTTTACACGCGCCGCCTTCACAATCTGAATCTTCCGTCTCAACGACTTCTTCCAGATCACCCTGTACATCGTCTGCACCATCACGGGTGTTGTGATAATAAAGTGTTTTCACACCATATTTGTAAGCGAGCAGCAAATCTTTCAGCAGTTGGTTCATTGGAACTTTACCGCTAGGGAAACGAGTAGGATCGTAGTTAGTGTTCGCTGAAATCGCTTGGTCAACGAATTTTTGCATAATACCCACTAACTGCAAATAACCTTCAATACTTGGCATTTGCCACAGTAATTCATAAGCGCCTTTCAAACGCTCATACTCAGGAACCACTTGACGTAAAATACCGTCTTTAGAGGCTTTAATGCTGATATAACCACGTGGTGGCTCGATACCATTTGTTGCATTTGAAATCTGCGAGGAGGTTTCTGATGGCATGAGTGCAGACAATGTTGAGTTACGTAAACCGTGCTCTTTAATGTCTTTACGTAAACCTTCCCAGTCGTAATGTAGTGGTTCTTTTGTTAGTACATCTAATGATTTTTTATAGGTATCAATAGGTAAAATACCTTCAGCGTAAGTGGTTTCATTAAACCATGGGCATGCGCCTTGTTCTTTCGCTAATTCATTAGATGCTTTTAATAAATAGTATTGAATTGCTTCAAATGCTCGATGAGTTAAGTTATTTGCACTACCGTCAGAGTAGCGGACACCGTGTTTTGCTAAGTAATAAGCAAAGTTAATGACCCCAATACCTAAGGTACGACGCCCCATTGCACCTTGTTTAGCGGCTAAGATTGGATAATCTTGATAATCTAATAGCGCATCAAGTGAACGAACTGCTAAACGAGCAAGTTCTTCTAAATCATCGAGATCTTCAATTGCACCTAAGTTAAAGGCTGATAAGGTACAAAGTGCAATTTCACCATTAGGATCTTTAATGTCATTTAATGGTTTAGTCGGTAGTGCAATTTCTAAACACAAGTTTGATTGGCGGATAGGTGCAATGGCCGGATCAAACGGGCTGTGTGTATTACAGTGGTCAACATTTTGAATATAAATACGACCTGTTGATGCGCGTTCTTGCATCATTAATGAGAATAACTCAACCGCTTTAACTTGTTTTTGGCGGATGTTTTTATCTTTCTCATATTGTACATATAGACGTTCAAACTCATCTTGATCAGCAAAGAATGCATCGTATAATCCCGGAACATCAGAAGGACTGAATAAAGTAATATCCTGACCTTTGATTAAACGTTCATACATTAATTTGTTTAATTGTACGCCGTAATCTAAATGACGAACACGGTTATCATCAACACCACGGTTATTTTTCAATACCAGTAAGCTTTCAACTTCTAAATGCCATAATGGATAGAACAGTGTTGCAGCACCACCACGAACCCCCCCTTGCGAGCAAGATTTCACCGCAGTTTGGAAGTGTTTGTAGAAAGGGATACAACCTGTATGGAATGCTTCACCATTACGAATAGCACTGCCTAACGCACGGATACGACCCGCATTTATCCCAATTCCCGCACGTTGAGAAACGTATTTTACAATAGCACTTGATGTTGCATTGATAGAATCAAGGCTATCGTCACACTCAATTAATACACAAGAACTAAATTGACGAGTTGGTGTTCTGACGCCAGCCATAATTGGCGTTGGTAATGAGATTTTAAAAGTAGAAATCGCATTATAAAAGCGTTCGATATAGTCCATACGTGTTGCTTGTGGATAACGGGAGAACAAGCAAGCAGCGACTAAAACATATAAAAATTGTGCACTTTCGTAAATTTCGCCAGTAATACGGTTTTGAACGAAATATTTACCTTCTAGCTGTTTAACAGCGGCATAAGAGAAGTTCATATCACGTTGATGAACAATAAAATTATTCATCTGTTCAAATTCTTCTTGGGTGTAATCTTCAAGAAGATGACGGTCGTATTTACCTAAATTGACTAATTTTTTAACGTGTTCATAGAGTGTTGGTGGCTCAAATTGACCATAAGCTTTTTTACGTAAGTTAAATACGGCAAGACGGGCAGCAAGATATTGATAATCAGGGGTTTCACCTGAAATTAAGTCTGCAGCAGCTTTTACCAGTGTTTCATGTATATCAGCAGTTTTGATACCATCATAAAACTGAATCTGAGAACGTAATTCAACTTGTGATACAGAGACATTTTCTAGGCCTTCAGCGGCCCAGGCGATTACACGGTGAATTTTGTCTAAGTCAATGCGTTCTTTATGACCATCACGTTTTGTGACGAGCAGGCTGTGATTCATGAGCGATGCACCTTTCTTGCATTAGTGCTACCTAAAATTTTATACCGCAAAAAAAACGCTCCCGGTGACAATATGTGTCAAGGAGTCTTGTGGTGTGAAATTTAAGGAAACACAATATATAGGGGTTAGTTCAAATGGTGATAACAAGATAAAGGTAATTGCGAGATTGATCAAGTGTACAAATCTGATTGTTTCTGTGGATAAATAGGGGATAAATTTTTTAATAACTGCCCGTACCCTGCATAAATACAGGCAGTAAGAAACTCAAATTCAAGTGATAATGACGTAAAGTCAATTTTAAAAAATGTGATCGTTTGATGTTTTATTAAACCAAATCAAACTTCCAGTTTCACGAATTCGAGTTATGGGTCGATTGTGTGTGCACCATATAATTCACATCGACATTTGGCGCTAATCGGAATTTGTCAGTGATTGGATTATAATGTAGGCCAATCATATTTTTGCTACGCAAATCGGTTTCATCAACCCAACTGAGTAGTTCTGATGGGCGAATAAACTTATTCGCATCATGTGTGCCTTTCGGTACCATATTTAGAATATACTCCGCACCTACCACCAGCATAAACCACGCTTTTTTATTGCGGTTGATGGTTGAGAAGAAAACATGTCCACCAGGTTTCACCAGTTTTGCACAGGCTCTGACAACAGAAGATGGATCAGGAACGTGTTCTAACATCTCCATACAGGTGACAACATCGTAGGTTTGTGGGTTTTCATTTGCATGGTTTTCAACGGTATCTTGAATATAAGTTACAGGAATACCTGACTCTAGTGAGTGTAAGCGTGCAACTTGTAATGGCTCTGTGCCCATATCAAGCCCAGTAACTTCAGCGCCGACACACGCCATACTTTCAGATAAAATACCGCCACCACAGCCAACATCGAGGACTTTTTTTCCAAATAAGCCGTCAGCGCGTTCTTGGATATAGTTAAGTCTTAGTGGGTTTATACGGTGCAATGGTTTAAATTCGCCCTCAAGATCCCACCAGCGTGATGCGACGCTTTCAAACTTGTCGATTTCATGCTGATCAACGTTAGCATGTAAAGAGGTTGTTTTATCATTCATCAGAAAGTATTACTCCTATTTTCATATTGTCATGATTCTACCAACGTTAGACGGCGAAATCGAAGAGAATAGCGAAAGGAACATTAATTTAGTCGTTTCCGTTTTCCCAAAATTGACGATTTGTGGTATAGTTCTAAACCTTTGAATCCGTAGTATGAGGGACAGTGGCTCCATGAGCGACATTGCCAGAGAAATCACACCAGTTAATATCGAAGAAGAGCTGAAAAGCTCATATTTGGATTATGCGATGTCTGTTATTGTAGGACGCGCATTACCCGATGTTCGAGACGGACTGAAGCCAGTACACCGCCGAGTTCTTTTCGCGATGAATGTACTAGGAAACGATTGGAATAAACCTTATAAAAAATCAGCCCGTGTTGTTGGGGATGTTATCGGTAAATATCACCCGCACGGTGACAGTGCTGTTTATGAAACGATTGTTCGTTTAGCACAGCCTTTTTCTATGCGTTACATGTTGGTTGACGGGCAGGGTAATTTCGGGTCAGTTGATGGTGACTCGGCGGCTGCAATGCGTTATACCGAAGTTCGTATGGCGAAAATCGCCCATGAACTGCTGGCGGATTTGGAAAAAGAAACGGTTGATTTTGTTCCTAACTATGACGGAACAGAACATATTCCGGCAGTTATGCCAACCCGTGTTCCAAACTTGCTAGTCAATGGTTCATCAGGGATTGCGGTCGGAATGGCAACAAATATTCCGCCACATAATCTAGGCGAAGTTATCGACGGTTGCCTTGCTTATGTTGATAACGAAGACATCACAATTGAAGAGTTGATGGAACATATTACGGGGCCTGATTTCCCAACAGCGGCTATTATTAATGGTCGTAGAGGAATTTTAGATGCTTACCGTACTGGTCGCGGAAAAATCTATATCCGTGCTCAGGCTGATATCGAAACTGATGAGAAAACCGGTCGCGAAACAATTATCGTAACGGAAATTCCTTATCAGGTGAATAAAGCGCGTTTAATTGAAAAAATTGCAGAACTTGTAAAAGATAAACGTATTGAAGGTATCAGTGGATTACGCGATGAGTCTGATAAAGACGGTATGCGTATTGTTGTTGAAATCAAACGTGATGCTGTGGGTGAAGTGGTATTAAATCATCTATTCTCACAAACACAAATGCAAGTTTCTTTTGGTATTAATATGGTTGCGCTTCACCAAGGGCAGCCAAAATTATTAAATCTAAAAGAAATTATTACTGCTTTTATTCGTCACCGTCGCGAAGTCGTTACTCGTCGTACTATTTACGAATTACGCAAAGCGCGTGACCGTGCTCATATCTTAGAAGCGCTAGCTGTTGCATTGGCAAATATTGACCCAGTTATTGAACTGATCCGCCAAGCACCAACACCAGCAGAAGCAAAAGCCGCGTTAATTGCACAACCTTGGGATTTAGGTAGCGTTTCTACTATGTTAGAGCGCGCTGGTGACAGCAATGTTGCTCGTCCTGAATGGTTAGAACCACAATATGGTGTGCATGACGGTAAATACTATCTTACAGAGCAACAAGCTCAGGCTATTTTGGATCTGCGTTTGCAGAAATTAACAGGCCTTGAACATGAAAAACTGTTGGATGAATACCGTGACTTATTGCTCCAAATTGCTGAATTATTACATATCTTAAGAAGCCCTGAGCGTTTGATGGAAGTCATTCGTGAAGAGCTAAATGCGATTAAAGATCAATATAACGATCCACGTCGTACTGAGATCACCGAAAATACAGCAGATATTAATATCGAAGACCTGATCAATGAAGAAAATGTGGTTGTCACGCTTTCTCACCAAGGCTACGTTAAATATCAGCCTCTTACCGATTACGAAGCACAACGTCGTGGCGGTAAAGGTAAGTCAGCTGCAAGAATTAAAGAAGAAGACTTTATTGATCGTCTGCTGGTAGCTAACACTCATGACACGATTTTGTGCTTTTCAAGCCGTGGTCGCCTCTATTGGATGAAAGTTTACCAGTTACCAGAAGCAAGTCGTGGTGCTCGTGGCCGTCCGATTATCAACTTATTACCTCTTGAGCAAAATGAACGTATTACGGCTATTTTGCCAGTGAGAGAGTATGAAGAAGGTAAGTTTGTCTTCATGGCAACGGCAAGTGGTACAGTGAAGAAAACACCTCTGCAAGATTTCAGTCGCCCTCGTAGTGCGGGTATTATTGCCGTCAATTTAAATGAAGGCGATGAGTTAATCGGTGTTGACTTAACTGACAGCACTAACGAAGTTATGCTGTTCTCTGCTGATGGTAAAGTTGTTCGCTTTGCAGAAGATTGTGTTCGTCCAATGGGTCGTACTGCGACAGGTGTTCGTGGTATGAAACTGAGTGGTGACGATAAAGTCGTTTCACTGATTATCCCTCGAGGTGAAGGTGATATTTTAACTGTAACTGAAAATGGTTATGGTAAACGAACTGCTCAAAGCGAGTATCCAACGAAGAATCGTGCTACACAAGGCGTTATCTCCATTAAAGTGAGTGAACGTAATGGCAAAGTAGTCGGTGCAATTCAAGTTGAAGAGACTGACCAAATTATGATGATCACCAATGCAGGTACTTTAGTTCGTACTCGTGTTTCAGAGGTCAGCATTGTTGGACGTAATACACAAGGTGTTACCTTAATTCGTACAACAGAAGGTGAGTTAGTTGTTGGCTTGCAACGTGTTGAAGATGAAGATGATGCATTAGATGATGATGAAGTTAATGAGGTTATTGCCGATGTGTCATCAGAAGAAGCTGATTCAGATTTAGCAGATGATGCAGACGAAGAATAATATTTATCATTATTGTGATGTATAAATAAAAGAAAGCAGGCATAATTGCCTGCTTTTTTTATGTGGTAAGATCAGTTTATTATGAGAAAGAATAATCCTGATGATAAAGATCATATCATTCAGACATACAGCAACTTCTGCTAGAATAGAATAAGTTTCTTATGCGGTAAGAATATTGATTAGGGTGGTTGTTTGAGATATCTCTCGTCCTTTAAGACATCGTTAAAAATTTCCCGCTACCTTTTTCGCATATTAGGTATTATGTTGTGGGCAATGGGTGCATTGCTAACCATGTTTTACCTTATCAATATTTTCAATGATACTAAGTCTGATATTCGTCAGGAGTATAGTAATAACTATACAAATCTTCTTAGTTTCTTTAGGCAAACCTCAAGCACTATCCGTGATTTACAATATCTCGCTGAACGTCACCAAGAGCAAATCAATTTAAATCCAGGCATGAAGAATTCATTATTTTATGAAGGACCGTTTTCACTTCATAAGCTTAATGAAACTGCAGATTGTGAATTATTTAAAGGGCAAACGAACAACTATTTCCGCTCGTTTAATAGTATTTTATATTACTGGAAAGATAATACGCCGGCATTACAAGGGATAAACCAAGTTTTTATGGTGGGTTCTCACAGTATGTGTATGATTAATTTTCCTTTACGTGCATCACCTGTCGATACTGAAATGTTGAAAAAGATGGTTTACGAAAATACGCGTAACTACATTAATCAACGAGCACAAGGCAAAGAAGTTAACCAATACTGGATAGTGCCTGACGCAAAAGGAGATAGTGGCATTTTATATGTTATGTCACCAGTTTATGCTTCAGGTAAATTTATTGGTTTAATTGGTATTGAAAGAGCAATTCGTCTTGAATATTTCTCTCCAGCCAAAGATAGAGTGATTTCTATCCATCTTCTGAATAGCAGAAATACTGCGGTATTAAGCTATCCTGCAGAAAATAATTATCGTTTTGTTAAGCAAGTTGCTGATGTGAGTGCGCCTTATTTTGGTTTTGACGAAGATTTCAGCGAATTAGTTGCAAAACGAAAACTGTTACCATCCTCTTTTAGTGTCGTGTATTCATTACCACTGAAACAAATTCTAAATGAATTTAAATTTACTATTTTTAATGCGCTGATATTAAATATTATTTCAGCCATTTTCATTTTTATTTTTGTATGGATTTTTGAGAGAAAAATATTTTCACCGGCAGAAAACAACGCTTCTCGATTAGAAGAACATGAACAGTTTAACCATAAAATAGTGGCATCAGCACCTGTCGGAATTAGCATTCTGAGAATACGGGATGGCATGATCATTTTAAGTAACGAATTAGCACATAATTATTTTCGGTTGCTAAGTCACAGTGATAAGCAAAATATTTTATCTATTATTGCTGAGAAAAGTAGCAATATGGTTGATGTAGTGACGAATAACCGTAATCATTTACAAATTAGTTTTGTTAATTCACGTTATCAAAATGAAGATGTGGCTATCTGTGTTTTAGTGGATATTAGTGCTCGCGTTAAAATGGAGCGTTCATTACAAAATATGGCAACAGCAGCAGAACAGGCTAACCAAGCAAAATCAATGTTCTTAGCTACAGTGAGTCATGAATTACGTACACCGCTTTATGGTATTATTGGTAACTTAGAGTTATTACAATCTTTTGCGCAAAATGATGATACAAGTCGATTATTAAAAACGATGGATAACTCCTCATCACTGTTGCTAAAAATTATTAGTGATATTCTCGACTTCTCAAAAATTGAATCTAAACAGTTAAAAATTGAGATAAAACCGTTTAATTGCCGCCAAGTACTTTCTTTTGTTATTTCTAACTATTTACCTCTGATCGCGAAAAAAGGTTTATCCATTTACTGTTTTATCGAGCCTGATGTTCCTAAAATTGTTAATAGTGACCCTGTTCGTGTACAACAAGTTATTTCTAATCTATTGAATAACAGTATTAAATTTACTACGACAGGGTGTATTACCTTGCATCTTTATAAAGATGAATATTACTTGTATTTTGATATTCATGATACAGGACGAGGGATAGGTAAAAAGGCATTACATGAGCTTTTTGAACCATTCTTCCAAGTTTCACAAAATACAGAAAGTGCATCCGAAGGTACAGGGTTAGGTTTGGCTATTTGTGAAAAACTGATTAACTTAATGGACGGCGATATTAGTGTTGTTTCACAAGAAAATATTGGTAGTCGCTTTACCGTTCGAATACCACTTTATGGTGCATTAGATGAGAGTGGGCTGTCTTCCAAAAAAGACATTTATAAAGAAAGTACAATTCGTTGCTTTATTGATATAAAAAATCTTTATTTAGAAAGATTTATTAGCCGATACCTCAATTACTTTGGATTGAGCTGTGAATTATTAACAGAAGAAACAATTCTATCTTCAACCGATTTTATCATTACAGACTATGATGATTCGAGAAGTCATAATTGCCAATTTATTAGGATTGATGAGCATTATTTCGAGCCATCTAAAAAAATAGCTGAAAATATCTGGGTATGCAGTACTTATAAATTGAATGAATTAACAAAGATAATACTGCAATTACCACAAAATAAAATAGACCTAAACTGTGTTGATATGATTGAACTCAATACAGATTGTGGCTTACCAGTATTGACTATTTTGATTGTAGATGACCATCCCATAAATCGCTTATTGCTGACCGATCAACTGAAAAAAATAGGTTTTAATACAGCAACTGCTGAAGACGGCTGTGATGCATTAACCTATTTAGCAAAAAATCATGTCGACATTATTCTGACCGATGTCAATATGCCAAATATGAATGGTTACCAGCTTGCAACACATATACGAGAAATGGGGAGTGATATGCCAGTGATTGGGGTAACGGCGAATGCAATAGCAGAAGAGAAGCAACGTTGTATTGACGCAGGAATGAATGATTGTGTGTCTAAACCAGTATCACTTTCTATTTTAAGAGAAGTACTGGTAGGACATATTCCTAAAGAATAATTCACGTAGCTGCCATTTAAATGTGTAAATAAAAAGAGACTAATTTATTAGTCTCTTTTTATTTTTTAAGCAACAATAAAGTTAAAGACATGGATAAAATTGAATGTAGGGAGCACCAATAAGATATCTTACAGGTTCTAGAGCAGGAGCAAATAAACGGTGGGTTATAGTGTATACTACACCTGTTTGGTGCTTAGTTAGCGGAGGAATAAAGACAAAAAAGCAGAGAAGCTCCACAGTGGGTTGAGCTTCCTGATTTTATCGGTACTGTAAACGGTAGCTTGAAAAGGTTAATCTGGTCCGTTAATTTCCTTATCAATAGTGACTGATGATAAGTAATTAAGTAGTGCGATATCGTTATCAACACCCAGTTTCATCATAGCTGATTTTTTCTGGCTACTGATCGTTTTAATACTACGATTAAGTTTTTTCGCAATCTCCGTGACGAGAAAGCCTTCAGCAAATAATCTCAGTACTTCACTTTCTTTCGGTGATAAACGTTTATCGCCATAGCCATTCGCATTTACTTTTTCAAGTAGCTTTGCGACGCTTTCAGGCATAAACTTCTTGCCTTTTTGCAGTGCTGCCAATGCTTTAGGAAGGTCTGTCGGAGCGCCTTGCTTAAGCACAATACCTTCAATTTCAAGATCAAGAACTGCACTTAAAATAGCAGGGTTATTATTCATAGTAAGTACAATAATCGACAAATTCGGGTAATGTCTTTTGATGTACTTAATTAGTGTAATACCATCACCATACTTATCGCCTGGCATAGATAAGTCAGTAATTAATGCATCTGCATTTAGCTTAGGTAAGTTATTGATAAGTGATGTAGAATCTTCAAACTCACCAACCACATTAACCCATTCAATTTGTTCTAAAGATTTACGAATACCGAATAAAACGATTGGGTGATCATCGGCAATAATAATATTAAGGTTATTCATGTTTAATTGTTACCTTGCTGCAGCAACTGTTGAATCCATTTATCCAGTTGAGTGATACGTTCTTCGATCTCTAATTCATTATGATTTTTTATGTCATGCTCTAAATATTCACAGCTTTCTCTGAGATATTCTAAATCTAACATGGCAAAAACCCCTTTTAGACGATGAGCTGTCTGGGCTAGAGAATGAAAGTCTTTATTTGTTGCTTCTAAGTGTAGTTTCTCAACATCAATAGGAACAGTACTGATAAATAGTTCCTTATAATCACTACCATTCAACTTCTTCCTATAATTATTAAGAATTACTTCGTAATTATCAAGGTTATTATTTTCATCCAAAATACTCTCTTCATTTGTATCTAGAGAAAATGACGCATTTTCTTCAATTAAATAAGTAATAGCTTCTATTAAAGGATCACCGAAGTTATAGTTACACTTTATTAAATTTTTTGATATTTTTTCAAATCCAACAATAGCGCTCATTAATAATATTGTTGGGGACTCTGGGCTATCATCCAAAGTATCTTTAAGTATGATATCGTATTCGGGATAAAGATTCTCTCTATTTTTATCAAAGTATGTCGCGCCATATTTATCAAGCTGTTGACAGATGATTTTTTCTATTTCAGGGTTTTTTATGGCGATTTTTGCGTTTATTCCTTCTAATAATACGTTAAAAGTCCGTTCTTCCGTATCTATATGCTGGTATGGAAGTACAATTCGGAAATGAGAACCAATACTTTCTTGGCTTTTAATTGTTAACTCACCTTGAATTTTATTACATAACAAATGACATAAATAAAAAATAATCCCAGAATTGGAATAATATTTATCTCCGATTGCTTGCCCTAGGAATGGGTATTTTATATTAGCAATATCTTGTGGGGTTAGCCCACTTCCACTATCAATAATATCAATAACTATTTCTTTTTTATCTTGATCTTTATTTTTAACTAAATTTAGATTAACAGTTATTTTTCCATAGTTAGTCGTACTAATGGCATAATTAATCAATGATAAAATAATCTTACTTAATGCAGGGCCATCATTAATTAAAAGTAAACCCGGTCTTATATTATTATGGAAATAAAGGGTTAAACCTTTTCTTATCATAAACGGTGATGCCGTTATCAAAATGGATTCAACTAATGTTGAAAGCTCAAACTCATCCTTGTGAATTTTCCATTCCTGGTTTTCTAACTTATTAATTAACGTAATATTTTCTATCCATTCGGAAATGTAATTTGTCTTTTCTAATAATAAGCTAAGTAATTGCTGATGGGTGCTTTCGGGCAAGAGTTCTTTGAATTGATAAACCATCTCATTTATATCTTTGATTGGACGCATTAATTCTAATGACATATTAGATAAGATTTTACGTCGTGCGATGGTGTTTTTTTCATATTCTTGCTGTGCTAGTTGTAATTTTTTATTGATGAGTGCTTCATTGTCTTTATTCAGAAATATGAATAATGACGTATTGTCAATATTGCTATTATTGCTGGTTCTAATCTCATAAATTTCATTATTGATCGCGGTTTGGATTAAGCCATTATGCTCAATCGCCATTTGACGGATCTTTGACAAGTCGATATGAGGCAATAGTTTCTCAGCATGGCTGTTGCTAATAATTTTATGGTTGGAGGAGAAATTGTAGACTAATAATCCGATTGGAAGATTAGAAATGATATCGTTAGTCATCTCTTCTTTAATTCGCAGATTACGAGTCATTGAGATATAAGGGAAAACATACTTGTTACGTATATAGATGTGTCCGAACACAGAAATTGAAATAAAAGCAAGTAGGCTAATTAATAACCAGATATTTTTATAAGCGATCTCTTTAATCATCAATTTCAACGGATATTCATAAGAGAGTGAGTAGGGAATACCCGCAATAGGTTGAGAAAAAATTAAAGAAGAGCCATCAGTTGAGATCTCAATATTGTTTTTATCATAGACAGACTGCTGGCCTGTCGGTAGTAATCTTAAGTAGTGTGGTGATAACTCTGAAGGTAAAAAATTATTAATAGGTAAATCAAAGGCCACCACGCTAGTAAGTTGCCCTGGTACATTAAACATAATACGGTAGGTATAGTAATAGATATTTTCTGTAGACATCTTTCTAATAGGAGAAAGACTCTCTTTTTCATCTAATGCGGTTGATTGCATCAACAGTTCAGAGCGTTTGTTTTCAGCAGTTAACGTTAAGTAGCTTTCTTTGTAACGAATTTCTGGTTTTAGTACAGAGTGAGTGGTAATTAAAATAAGATCATTTCCTTTACCATTTAGATAATAAAGTGAACTGTAATCATTACGCACACCCCAGATAATTTCGAGTGAATTTGCAAACCGCTGTGCTAGTTGGAAAGTTTGTTCATTGGGTTTACCAAATATAATGGCATCAATTGTTTGATCTCGACCTTCAAGCCAAAAGACATCAGAACGTAGTTTTATTGGGTTAAGTGGTAAGGGGGGAAAGGCAGAGGTGTCTGATACTTTATTTGATAACTGAAAAAGCTGATTAGAGTGATAACGGTAATCTTCAACCTGTAAAGCAAATTTATGAGTCGTGTTGTTGATAGCATTTTTCTTACTATCTAGCCAAGTATCAAAATAACTGTAAGCGTATAGAAAAAGAGATATGACCATGAAAAGAAGAAACAGGGCATATAAACGAGTTAGTGTATTTGGCTTGAGTTGGTTCAATGTACGCATTCAGTTTGCGAGCCTTTAAGAAACAATGTAATTAAAAAAGAAAAGTTGAATAAACAATCACCATTATTCAGCCATTATATTAACAGGTTATCGCTTTAAAAGGGATATTCGGATGAACTTTGAGCAAACAAACAAAAAAAGCATATTTTTTTACAATAGAAGCTAGACAGCAGGGTCAGAGATAGGCATAATTCCGCGCTATGGAAGGATGGCCGAGTGGCTGAAGGCAGCGGTCTTGAAAACCGCCGATGGGAAACCATCCTAGAGTTCGAATCTCTATCCTTCCGCCAGAATTAGCCGGCTTAGCTCAGTTGGTAGAGCAACTGACTTGTAATCAGTAGGTCACCAGTTCGACTCCGGTAGCCGGCACCATATAAGAACCCGTTATCTCGTAAGAGGTAGCGGGTTTTTTCTTACCTATGTTTTATTTACCATCATCTTTTTAAGTTTTTTTCCTTCTCTGTTGTTCCATCTATCTCACAATACCTTCTTGTTTATTATTTTAAATTATCAAGAATTAACTACTATATTAGTGGGTTAGCATTTTTTAAACAAAATCAGACTGAAGATTGAGCAAACAGATAAAAAAGTCATTTTTTTTACAATCAGGACTAGACAGCGAGGTCAGAGATAGGCATAATTCCGCGCTATGGAAGGATGGCCGAGTGGCTGAAGGCAGCGGTCTTGAAAACCGCCGATGGGAAACCATCCTAGAGTTCGAATCTCTATCCTTCCGCCAGAATTAGCCGGCTTAGCTCAGTTGGTAGAGCAACTGACTTGTAATCAGTAGGTCACCAGTTCGACTCCGGTAGCCGGCACCATATAAGAACCCGTTGTCTTGAAAGAGATAGCGGGTTTTTTCTTTGGTTAAATCTTAATGATAAAGCATGCATGTACTGAAAAAACACCACATTAATAAAAAGATGGTGGTGTTTTTAAGCATTACAATGATTACCATCCCATAACTGACCAGTTAAATACACGCCCCAAGATTTTTACTTCTTCTAATGTTGAACGCTCATCAGGGTAATCAATAGTGTTATAGCTACGGATGATAATGGTGTTATTGGGAAGTCGATGTAAAATTTTGACTCTCAAAAGATCACCTTGTTGAATAGCATAAATACCGCCATCAATAATTTTTGTATGTCCTGTACTGATAGTGACGATTGATCCATCAGGAATAACTGGGGACATACTGTCGCCATGCACTTTAAAGGCAACGGCATCGCTAGGTTGTACACCATAGCGATTAAATGTAGAACGAGAAAATCTCAACAATTCCACCTTTTGATTATCAGTGGTACAACTTCCGAAACCGGCAGCTAATTCAATAGTCGTATAGAAGGGGATTTCAACTTCATCTCGTTCTATCGGGGTATTATTGTCCCAATCATTAACCGGTGTCATTTCATTGACTGAAATGCCATCATTTCTTTTCGCTCCTCGTCCATACTCTAACCATTCTGGTCGAATATCTAACCACTGACTTAGGGCTAAAATGTTGGTTGAGTCAGGAATTGATTCACAATTTAGCCATTTCCATACAGCTGGCGCGCTCACTTTTATGCCTTGTTCAGCGAGTGCATCTGTAATTCTTTTACCTAATCCACGACCAGCGATCCCTGAATCTAAACACGCTTCTTGAAGTCTTTTTGTAAACTCCATTTTATTGTCATTTTTAACCATTGGTTAATTTCCTTTGCTACTTGACGTCACTTTGGTTAAAATATAACATTAACTACCAGTTAATAAAAGTAGAAAAAATACAAAAAAAGTAACTAAATAAACCAATACAAGAGTGGTAAGTAAAAAATCACGTTGAGATAACGCCGTAAAATGCGGGTGATTTAGATGCATAAATGCCATGCCTTGTCGTGGTACATGGATGACCAAATTAGTAATGATAGGAAATCAAAAGGAGCATTAAATGAGACTAGCAGACTTACCTAAATATTTTTCACCAAAAAGCATTGTATTAAGTGATGTAAGAACCGTTAAAGCGGTAGATTCGCTTTCTGTGACGGATGTGATGACATCAATTAGTTTAGTTACGCGAAAAGGGCGTATGGGCATAGAGTTGTTTTTAGCTAAACATAATATTAATCATCCAGATGAAGCGATAGAAAGTCTTTATCAATACGCGTTAACTCAGGCATACCAATATAAAGCGATTGATAAACTAACTGAAAATAATAAAGCCAAGGTTTTACATATTATTGCCAATTATGCCTTTCAAGATTATTCAAGAAGTGCAGCAAGCAAAAAAGTTTGCCCTGATTGCAGTAATGGATTTATTGAAGTTGACGTTTTTACTACCAAAAGCTATACATCAAAACCAGTTAAAAGGTTTGAGCGAAATCTTAAAAATGCACTTAAAGTAAAACCAACAAATAACATTTCTTATCGAGAAGTCAGAGAGATAACTCGTGTCGTTTGCCCAACGTGTAAAGGGAAAGCTGAAATTCGCTTAGCTTGCCGTTGTCATGGCCGTGGCCAAGTTTTGGATAAAAAAGAGAGTGAAAAACAGGGCTTGTCAGTTTTTAAGCCTTGTAGCAAATGCGCAGGACGCGGATATCCTCGTTTAAAATTCAGTGAAGTATTAGCGCAAGTACAAACGGTGGTGAGTGTTTCTAAAACAGTAGCATACAGTAACTATAAGGCATTATTTGAACATTTAGTGGAAGAATGCTTTAAAGAAGAGTCTTTATCAGAAAAAATTCTTCAAGAAGTAACTATTAAGTAATAATTTTCTCTATTTATTTATTTTTTAGAAAATAGTTATTGACTTTCAGGAAAAATAAACATACCATACCTCCACAGTGAGAGATTTGTATCTAAAGACCTCACGACAGAATATAAAAAGCCCCTACTTAAAGTGGGGCTTTTTCTGTATCTGTATTTTCTTAACGAATACAAAGTAACAATATTTGTTAAAGTTTATTTTCAATTGAAGGCCACAATGTGGTCTTTTTTTATATCCGCCATTTATCTAATTAGATAAATAAAACATAAACATACTCATGTTAAAACCGCGCTTAAATTTAAGTGCGGTAGATGAGTATCTTATTTATTACATTTCCTCCTATTGGAGGTAAGCCGTGAGAAACAATGAAAGAAAATCCAGATCTATGGGAACAGATATTTATTGTTCTTTCTTCAATGAAAGAACAAGGGATATCAGCCTCTCTAGCTGGAGGAATGGCTATTCTTCGAGGTTTATATAACGGCGGAGGATGGAAAAAAACCTCTATAGATGGGTTGATGTGTGCAATGTTTGCTTGGTTTATTAAAGATATTCTCATTTTATTTAATATTAATCATGAGTTTGCTTACTTAGCCAGTGTTTTTATTGGCTATATTGGCGTGGATTCCGTGAGTAAACTTCTCAAAGGAAGAGCTGGAGTTAAAAATGGCTAAAATAGCACGGGGTGAGCGTAATAATAATCCTGGTAATATTCGGCATGGTTCACAATGGCAAGGGTTATCTGTAGAACAAACAGATAAAGATTTTTGCCAATTTATTTCGCCCGAATATGGAATACGAGCTATCTACAAATTATTACAAACCTATCAAAAAAAATATGGCTTAAATACGATTAAAACGATTATTCATCGTTATGCTCCGCCTAACGAAAATAATACAATAGGCTATATTAATCGTGCCTCAAAAGAAATAGGTATTGAAATTGATACTCCTATTAATACCCGATTAAAAAATGTCACTATTCCTTTAGCAATAGCGATTGTTAATATTGAACTTGGCTATCAACCTTATTCCAAAAAAGTCTTTGATGATGCTTGGTTGCTATTATGAATTATTTATCAAAAATAATGCTAATAACAATTTTATGTCTAGGTATAGGATTGTTTTGGTTAATTGATAAAAATATATCTTTGAAAAATGAATACGATGATATTTATCAATCTCTTATTCAAAAAATTGCAGAGAATAAAGATTATCAATTAAGAATTAATCGACTTAATCAACTTGATAATCAACATCCACAGGAACTTGTTCATGCGAAAAATGAAATTGGTCGGTTGCGTGATATTAGTGAGCGTACACCTGAGCGGGTGTACATCAACGCAGAGTGTCCCAAAGCGCCAATTACTTCCTCCTCCAGCTTGGATGATGCAAACGCCGCCAGACCTACTGGCACCGCTATCCGAAATTATTGGTTACTCAGAGAACGAATTGCGCAGTCAGAACAGATCATTTTAGGTTTACAGGATTATATTCGCCAAGAGTGTATTAATTGAAAATATTTTTATACGACTGATGAAATAAAAATAACTAATTAATTTTTAAATAAAAGGAGAGTTATATTAAGGAGGTAAAATGAAAGATAATGATATTAATATTGCCACTCGTGAACAACTATTAAAACAATTTAACTCAGCAAATATTAGTGTTGAGGTTATTGCTGGTTTTCATCCGGAAAAAAATAAAAGATAGTAACCTTTTTATATTTTTCCCAATAAAGGAAGTTGGCCAAGGTTGGCAAAAAATAAATTATAATATTCAAGGTAATAATGCAAATCATAAAGAACAAAAACTGTTTGAATTAACATTCCAGGTTCAAGGTTTTATTAAACAACATTCAAATTTAACAGCAGGTGATTTAGTTAGAATGACTCGAATGATTATTAACTCGCTGTCTTTTGTTGAATCAATGAGAAAAATGGGAATTGGTATACAGCGAGCGACCGATATTATAAGCCATTAAGTGGAGATGTTACGGTAACATCGCAAGATATTTTTAATGGTCAGCTATTTTAATTGGCGTGAATCAAAATTTAAATAGCTATAAAACAGCAGGTATCTATTTTTAATATAGATTGAATAATAGAAGTGAAAAGTAATAGAAAATTATTTTTAACGAAATTGTTTTATCTTACTTTATTATCACTATCAATTCCCATGGGAATATAGTCATTCACCTCTTTCATTAAATTCTCTTTAATCTAATAGATAATATCAGCAATGACATTATCACTAAACATATTTTAGCGATAATTATAAAAACAGTTCTCTATTTTATAAAATAAATATGATTCACAATATACTAATATTACTTAATGAAATTATAATTTAAATTTAAAACAGTAAATAGTCATTATTCTAATTTAATAGAATATAACTATGTTTATTAAATATAATGTTAAGAACTAGCTGAAAATAGAAAAAATAAGCGCCATAGGGAAGCTAAGTGGCCAAGTGAGTGCGATTAATAATGCACTGAGAAGGCGCATAGCAAGACTGGGATCTTTCGTTAAAAAGAAAGTAATAATAAACGAGATCACAGCTCCAATAAGGTAGCTTATTCCAATAATAGCGATAGCAGACATAACGAATCATTCAGTAAATAGACTGTGGCGATTGTACTCCAAAATTGTTAAATAAACAGAGGAATAGGGCAAATTTTTCGATAAATGTCATAAGGAATGTGTGATTTTTAAACATTCATCTCACTTTTGATCGCTAGTTTTCTTGGGTTTTAATGACACAAGGTAGTAACAAATTTAAAATTATAAAAGTAAAAAATAGTTGTAGTGGATTGATTTTAATGGTTATTATTTACAATTTTTATTGTCATTAGACCTTTATCTTAAAAGCTTAAATAAGAGGCCTTGGATTTTTTTTAGTAGTTTTAGTATAAAAATTAAAATTTTCGAATGCTGATTTTTAAGGCAAGATAAGAATGATTGCGGGGGAAATATGTTGTTCAAAAAGCAAACGCAATAATGATATTAAAAATTGGTATCGACAAATGAAAAAATAAATGGAATACAGTTTTATACATATTGTAGATCAATTGGCTTATGGATGGCGCGACTTAATGGAGTTAAGCGTTAGCTAGGAAGCAATTTAAATCCTCTTTAAAGACAAAAGGGGATTTATTTTTTTATGTCTATTTAAGATAGGGGTTTATAGCGATGGTTATAGTAACATGTTAACTTATTGAATGTGACAACCCGTCAATGATATTTATTTTAATAAAAATAAATATTGTTTTGATAAATAGATAAAGAATGTGGTGGTTTTATGATCCCTTATCAATCAACTTTGACGTTTTGGTTTGAAGAATGCACTCCAGAGCAATGGTTTAAAAAAGATCTGCAGTTTGATAAAGAAATAAATCGTAGATTTGGTGAGCTATGTTTAAGCGCAAGTCGTGGTGAACTTGCATCATGGCGTGAAACGATAGAAGGGCGCTTAGCGGAAATTATTATTCTTGACCAATTTTCTCGTAATATTTGGCGTGATACACCAAAAGCCTTTGCACAAGATAATATGGCGCTAATTTTAGCACAAGAAGCCATTCGTTTACCTGAATATCTGACGTTAACACCCGTTAAACGTAAATTTATGATAATGCCATTTATGCATTCAGAATCACGTAAAATACACCAAGATGCGGTTGTATTATTTTCTCAGCTTAATGATGAAAATACGTATCAATATGAACTAAGACACAAAGAAATTATTGATAAATATGGTCGTTATCCTCATCGTAATGAAATCTTAGGCCGGACATCTACGCCAGAAGAATTAGCCTTTTTACAACAACCGGGCTCTTCATTCTAAAAAAAATGCATACCTAAAAAGGTATGCATTTTATTTTGTTACTTATAGATTAATATGTAAGTAAATCAAGATTACATCGTAATATGCCATAAGTTATAGAAGGCGATACGGCCTGATAACTCGGCAATAATGACCGCTGCAGCACAAGTTACCAGCGTCATTTTTGATGCTTGAGCTTTTACAGCAGTAAATCCAACGATCACCACGCCTAATGCTAATACTGCTAATTGGAATCCCCAAAATAGTGATTGATCCGCGCTAAGCTCGGGGCCGGTAAAGCCTAAGAAGCTAACATAGCCGGAGCGTGTAGCAAAAGTAATAATGGCACCGATAATAAAGGACAATGCGCCTAAACGTCTTGCGCCTGTTGCCATTGCCAGTACGCCACCACCCACTAAGAGGGTCATCCAAAATTGCAGTGTAGTGTAATCAGTATTCCAGTTAGCAATTGTTGGAATATGATAAACTTGCGGAATTGACCAAACGAATGCTAGACCAAAAACAACAGTAAACAGATTACAAATTTCACGTAATCCTTTCCATTTTTTCATTATAGTGAATGCAACAGTGACAAAAGCAAAACCTGTAAACACACCACTTAGGAACGCTTCGTTACTCATTGGAGAACGGCCAACGCCTAATAGCATATTGAAAAAACGCAGTGGCTGACCCACGTGTAATCCACCAATGCCTAAACCCACCAGCATTAGTATCAGCGCGAGGATATTGGCATTACGTAGTTGGTTCTCATCAATTTGACCTAATTTTTTACTGATATAAGCAATAAGAAACAGGCCTGCTGCTGAAGAACCTAAAACAGTAAAAAAGACTAGAGGAAGTTCATGCATGGTTTATACCTCCGCCGCATTTTGAACTGAGCCAGTTTTATCACCAGAAGGTTTTGCTTCTTTGTGAGCTTTGATAACGATATTGGGATTGGTCAGGCTAGGATCAGGCATAGGTGCGATACCACACTCAGTGCCGTGTTTTGCTCTGATCACTTCAATATCATCAAAATCCAATGCACGTTGAGGACATGATTCAACACAGACCGGTTTCATGCCTTGTGCTACACGTTCGTAGCAACCATCACATTTAGACATGAGTTTTTTCTTCTCATCGAATTGTGGTGCACCATAAGGACAACGCAATTCACAATAACGGCAACCAACACAAACATCTTGGTTAACAACCACTAAACCATCTTCTTCACGTTTGTGCATGGCCCCTGTTGGGCAACCTGCTACACAAGTTGGATTAGAACAATGGTTACAAGAAATGGATAAATAGTAACTATAGATATTTTGTGTCCAGATCCCGTCTTGTTTCGCCCAGCTACCACCGCCATATTCATAAACACGACGGAATTTAGGGCCTAAATCTAAATCTTTTTCATCCTTGCAACTGACTTGACATGTTTTACAGCCAGTGCATTTCGTGGAGTCAAAATAAAAACCATATTGCTTCATGAGTTAACTCCTTATGCACGTTTCACTTCAACAAGGTTTGTATGTTGTGGATTTCCTTTAGCAAACGGCGATGGGTGCCAGCTTGTTAATGTATTAATACATCCACCGGTATCTACACCTGTTGTATCAAGTGAACGCCATGCACCTTGCGGTACTGCAATCACACCAGGTAATACACGATCAGTCACTTTGACAAGAATATTTAGGCGACCACGTTCGTTATAAATTTCAGCGATATCGCCTGATTTTAACCCACGTTCTTGTGCATCAATTGGATTTAACCAGAATTGATGAGGGATAGCTTCACGTAGCATAGCAACGTTATAATAGCTTGAGTGAACGTGACCTTTATCGTGGAAACCTGTCATTTGCAGAGGGAATTTGGTTTTAAGCTTAAGGTTTTCAACGCCTTCTTCATTCTTACAATATTCTGGGATCGCAGGAATACGGTCACCTTCAGGTAAAATCCAGCCTTCGGTATCTTGCATTAATTTTTCAGAATAAATTTCAATCTTGCCTGACGCTGTTTTTAATGGATTAGCGATAGGATCTTGACGGAATGCTTCAAGTGCAACGTATTGATTACGATTTGGTAATTTACGATCGATAATCCCCATATCATTGGTTTCTGCAAAGGTAGGTAATGCAGGGTTTTTCTCTCGCATTTGGTTATAACAATACTCAATCCACTCTTCGTAAGTCCGACCTTCTGTAAATTGCGCTTTGGTACCCATTTTTTCTGCGATATCGGTTAAGACATCATAGCAAGGGCGGTTTTCCCAAAGTGGTTTAATCGCATTTTGTAAGCGGACAACATAGTGGTAAGCGCCACTGGCGTAAGAGTTATTGATAAGGTCGTTGGTTTCAACTGTTGTAACATCTGGCAGTAAAATATCCGCATATTTTGCAGAAGGTGTCATGTGGTTATCCCACACTAAAATAAACTCACATTTTGATTCATCTTGCAGTAAATCATGGGTTTTATTCAGGTCAGCGTGTTGGTTACCAATCACGTTACTGGAATAACACCACATAAATTTAATGCCAGTATCGAGTTTATCTTTATTTCTGACACCTGCATTTTTGCTGGTTAATTCTTCACCACGCGCAATGGCTTCAGACCACATGAAAGTGGGGATCAGTGTTTTTACAGGATTAGGTAGAGCGAAGCTTGCAACAGGATAAGCCACGTTCCCACCCCAACAGCCGGTATTTGTACCAGGACGACCGATATGACCTGACATTAATGGTAACATCATAATCGCACGGCAGGCTTGCTCACCATTTGAAGTACGTTGGATCCCCCAGCCTTGAGATATCCACGCAGCTCTTGCGCCTCCAATTTCACGTGCTAATTGGATAATACGTGCAACAGAAATACCCGTTAATTTACTTGCCCATTCTGGGGTTTTTGCAATGCCATCAGGACCATTACCCAAAATGTAATCTTTATAAGAGCCATTTTCAGGTGCTGATGCAGGGAGTGTTTGTTTATCCCAACCAACGCAATATTCACGTAAGAAGTCTTCATCGGTGATACCTTCTTGGATCATCACATAGCCTAATGCAGCGACTAATGCCGCATCAGTACCAGGATAAATAGGGATCCATTCGGCACCCAGTGTTGTCACACTGTCAGTGCGACGAGGGTCGATGATGATAACTTTACTTTTGCTCTTATCTAACGCATTTAGCGTTTCATAGAACTGGCCACCACCGGACATACGTGTTTCAGCAAGGTTATGACCAAACATCACAACGAGATCTGAATTCTCAATTTCTGTTAACAGCGATTCCAGCATATCGCCATAAACGTAAGGGACGATACCTGTTAATTGAGAGTAAGAATAAGTACCGTAGTCACTTAAAAAACCACCTACAGTGCTTAATAAACGTTTACATGCGGTTCTGCCGTGTAAGTTTGCACCAGTAGAGCCTGTACCGTACTGGTAATAAATTGCTTCATTACCATACTTTTCAATGGTGTATTTTAATTTTTCGGCGATGATTGATGTTGCTTCATCCCAAGAAATACGTTCAAATTTACCTTCACCTCGTTTACCCACACGCTTCATTGGGTATTTTAAACGGTCTGGGTTATACGTTTTCCAACGTACAGAACGACCACGTAGACATGGGCGAATTTGGTGAAGACCAAATGTTGAATCGTCATACATAGTTTCATTAGAAATTCGACGAATAACGCCATCTTTCACATGAACTTTTAATGGGCAACGGCTACCACAGTTCACTAAGCATGCACTGTATTTGATAGTTTCTGAAGTCTCATCAGGACGAATACCCTGGGGGGTTTGAGCATGAGCAGCGAATGGTAATGAAACCGTTCCTGCAACGGCTGCAGCACCAGAAAGAACGGCTGCAGACTGAATGAATCCACGCCGACTCATTTCAGTAATAGAAGTGTTATTTTTAATTTTTGACATTGACATTACCCTAACATTTTTCACAACAAGTAAAGTTGTATATCTATGTTAAGTTATAACCCTTCTACCTATAATGATTTATATCAATATAAAAAATGTTAATAACGTTATCTAAAAAAATAATTATTAAACAAATGGTTACATTTTTTGATAAATACCACTTTAGTGGTAAATAAAATATCAAACAAATAGGATTTAGCAATTAATCGGAATATAAAAAATAACATATCGTTTTAAGGTGATTACCAATAAAACAAGATTGTTAATATGATAACAAAATAAAAAGTTGAAAATATTTGTTAATACAAAAAGCCAAAAGGAGAATGTATCTCCTTTATGACTTTAGATAAAAATAATTTATTGCAGGTTATTTTCTACAGGTAATCTGAGTGCTCTTACATCATTTCCTGTTGGCGATTGATGCACTCTTAAACCAAATTGAGGCAAAATAGCAAAAATATGATCAAAAATATCTGATTGGATTGCTTCGTATTGTACCCAAACCGTTGTGTTGGTAAACGCATAAATCTCAATGGGAAGGCCATCAGACGTTGGTGCTAACTGTCTTACCATAATTGTCATTTGTTTATGTACATTGGGATGATTTTTTAAATAAGCTTCAACATAAGCACGAAAAGTACCAATATTAGTCATGGCGCGCTGGTTCAATGGGACTTGACTTTCATTGCCTAACGTCGCGTTAAAGTCATTAATTTCACTTTCTTTATTTTTGATATAAGGTGCCAGCAGATGTGCTTTTTCTAAATCATCGATTTGCTTTTTATCTAAAAAATGAATGCTATTGATATCAAGTGAGAGGCTCCGTTTAATACGGCGCCCTCCTGATTTTGTCATTGCTTGCCAGTTTTTAAACGAATCTGAAATAAGTGAATAAGTTGGGATGGTGGTAACGGTGTTATCCCAATTACGAACTTTAACAGTAGTTAAACTAATATCAATAACTGCACCATCAGCGCCATATTTAGGCATCTCTAACCAATCACCTAGGCTTATCATGTTGTTTGCGGATAACTGAATACCAGCCACCAATCCCATAATGGGATCTTTAAACACCAACATTAATACGGCTGTCATTGCCCCTAAACCACTGAGTAAAATTAGGGGGGATTTGCCTATTAGCAGGGAAATAATCATTATCCCAATTAGGACAGAAGCAGCAAGTTTTAAACTTTGAAAAATACCTTTTAATGGTAATCGGCCAAAAGAGGACGAATTTCTCATAATCTGCATGCAAAGATCCATAATAGAGAAAAGCATCAATAAGCCGAAAATTAAACACCAAACTTGAGCACTGGTGGTAAGAATTTCTTGTGTTTTACCTGCGCCCATCCAAACAAGTGCTTGAATATTAACAACGATACCTTGGATTAAAAAAGCAAAACGACTAAATAATTTGTTTATTTCTAACGAAAGTTGCCATTTTTGATCATATTGACTGACGGCTTTTGAAATTCTAGGTAAGACTAATTTGTGCAAAATAAAATGAAGAACAAGGGCGACAAGGAAAATAATAGCCAAAACAAGTAATAGAGAAGCGATTTGAGCGTATTCCTCATTGAATTGACGTATCCATGTAAGCAGTTGCTGCTGCATAAAATATCCTCATAATTAATATGTGTTGTGCATTAAGAGTACAGAAAAGAGATCTTAGTTCAAGGAGGTGAATTTTTTGTTACGAAAGATGCGCGGAAGAGTGAGGTCAGAAAAAAGAAGTGTATTGAATAAAAGCCAGAAATAGTCTTTTTGCGATGAGGGTGCTACTTCTGGCTTTTCTATTTTTATTTTAAATTAAATGCTTAAAGCAAGCGAGTTGATGATAATTGTACAACAACTTGGTGCAAGTGAGTAATAAAAGAAGTCATTGATTTCATATTAAGTATCCTATTAATAAAATGTGATTTGCGTCACAAATATTTTCTAAGATTGATTTTAATCACATTCTCATAACAGTCAATAGCTTCATGCAAAAATATTTTAAATTTTAAATTATTTTTTATATCAAACGCATTTTTTGTCTATCTAATCGTTGCTATCTTACTCGTAAATTTCTTTATCTTATTGTTTATTAATTGTTTTTATTTTCGTTTGTTAATAATGCTCAGTTGACTTTTTTCTATTGTGATTTTCACTGAAATTTTTTGCTTTAAGCTCAAAATGGAATCGGAAAAAGAAAGGAAATCACTCAATGAATATCGAAACGAAAGAAGAGCGTTTGCAGAAAATATTACAAGGCGAGAAAGAAATTTTAGAGTTTCAACCTCCTGCCTATAGTACTCAGGCTCAAGCCGTTATTGACGCAGATGTGAAGATTGAATTTAATCAGGTCAAAGAATCCCCTGATGAAGTTGATAATGAAGTAAAAATGAATCGAGTCATCAAATATGAAGTTATTGTAACGGGGATCAATTTACGTTTGGCAGAATGGCGTACCAGCCCTAAAGGAATTTTAATTTTGCCTAATAATAAAGATGTCTACATTACGATTGTTGATAACAATAAAACAGAGATCTCTTTAACAGGAAATCGTAATGGGGTGGCGTCATTACAATTGATACTAAAAGATGAAGATGACGAAAGTATCGTGTATTACGCAACGCCAATACAAATTCGTGTTACGCCTCCAAAGCCTAATCCTAGTACTGATTGTACTGCGACTAACTGTGAGCAATTTGATGATTTATTGACGATACGCTCGGAGTCTATGCAGTGGCCAAGTAAATGGGAAAGCGTGTCTAAAAGCTTTGTTGTTCATTTACAAGATCATGAGGGGGAAGATGTATCAAATAAAGAAGTTAAATTAGTCTACGATGTTGATAATAGTACACTTGGCGTTGAACCCGAAATTTATAATGCTGATGGCGAGAAGATAAATATAGGGAAAACAAATAAATATGGTATCGCGAATTTTAAAGTTAAATTTAAAAAGAGTGAGCCAAAACAAATTGCTATTTTTCATGCTGAATCTGAAAATAGTGAAGATCCCACTAAGCCAGTGAAATCAAGAGATTATTATGTTGAAATCACAACGGAGAAGCTCCCCTCTCCGAAAGTACCAGCAACATTAAATGGGATTTTAAGTTATCACAGTGAAAATTATTGTGTGAATGCCAATCTTATTTTAGGACGAGATATTAGTGAAAGTACTCAAGTTGGTTTTTATTTTAATGACCAATTAAAAATGTTGCCTTGTACTGATAAATCCGCGGTTTCTGTTAGATTGGAAAATCAAGCATTAACAAATGGTATTCATTACATCTCTTTCTTTACCGTTGATATATTCGATAATATCTGTTTTTCTCGCCGAGAGCGTATTATTGTTGATAATTCTTTGACAGGAGAGTGTAGTAAGCAAATTAAAAATATTGCGCCTAAACCTTGCATTAGTGTCACTATTCCACAAATTTGCGATCGTTATTTTAACTCTGTCAATATTAGGCTTGTACCTTCTTTATGCTTACAAATTAAAAATCGTGTTGCAAAAATGCATATCCAAAAAATGGTTATCATTTTTAATGGTTATTCTAAAGTGAATGGCAGTGAAAGAACGTTAGTGTATCGTTCTACACTTGAAATCTATGCAGATGATCCTCGTTTAGGTAACTTCTTACATGATACAACACCAAATAATGAACCTATAAATATGGTTGAAATATTAGAGCCTGCATTAGAAAGTATTTTGGCTGATGCACTACCGAATATTGAAGTCGGACAATTAGGTATCCAAGTGATGATATTTGAAAATACAGGGAATTGTTATCTTTGTGGGGAAAATATGTATACGGTATCTCTGCGCTTACCTTGTGCTTAAGACCTCTGTTTAACAGAAAGAATAGTCTTCCTGCTCAAGAGCCACATGATGTGGCTCTTCATTTCGATAAAACAAATAAGAATATTATTACCGTATAGTTAAATTAGCGTGTCATTCTTTTTATTGCACTCGTTATCGATAATATGGTGATAGAGCTTAAAATCAGTTGTATACCAATCAATGCCATAACTAATGCTATTGAGGTTTCAGGACCGAAAGCAAATAAGAAATAAGCAATCACTAAATCCAAAAATCCCGCCAAGATATTAAACCAGCCATAAAAGTTATCTTTGATTTGTTTGAAACCAATATTTAGACGTAATATCCCTGCAAAAATAAAGAGAAAGCCGATAAAAAAAGCGAGGCTAAGCATACCGTTTAGTGGGTCAGTAATAAAAATATAGCCAAGTAAAAGATAAATAAAACCAGCTAATAACGTAATGAGCATTGACCAACCTGAAGAAACTTGGGAATTGAACCCGCCAATAATACTGGATATTGCACAGGCAAAGAAAACGACACCCAGTAATATACTGATAACAACACCAGAAGAGAGAGGGTTAATAATACAGATAAAACCTGCAATGAAGCCTAATGTGGCAATAATATTCATTAAGGTACATTGCTTTTTAACCAGTTTCTCTGTTAGCTGAGATAAATTATTCTTATTAATATCTAACATAGTAACCTCTTTATCCTTAATATATGGAACATAAGTTAAATTATAGCAATTTTTGCTTATATAACATGACTTCTTTAAATAAAACTATAATTAAAAAGGAGTAGAGAAGGTGAGTAATCACCTTTGAAATGTAAAGTTGAAGGAGTAAGGTAGTGAGCTAAGATTAAATGTTAATAAAAGTTATAACGGAGGTAAAATGTCTGATATTGTGTATTTAAATAATCAGTTTGTACCTAAAGAACAGGCTAAAATATCTGTTTTTGACCGTGGTTTTTTATTTGCAGACGCGGTTTATGAAGTTACCGCAGTGATTGATAGTCACCTCATTGACTTCGAAGGGCATTTTCAACGTTTACAGCGTTCGTGCAAAGAATTAGGATTATCCCTTCCTATAACGAAAGCGCAGTTAATTAATGTTCATCAGCGACTTATTAAAAATAACCATCTTCATGAAGGGCTTATTTATTTACAAATAACCCGAGGTACTGATTCATCTCGCTTTTTTGATTTTCCTGCTTCATCAATTCCTTCCACAATAGTTGCTTTTGTTCAGCACTCCACCATAATTAATCACCCTAATGCAAAAAAAGGTATTTCGGTGATCAGTGTTGATGATATTCGTTGGCAGCGTTGTGATATTAAAACAGTGTCATTATTAGCTGCGTGTTTAGCAAAACACCATGCTCATCAACAAGGCGCTGACGATGCTATTTTAATAAAAGACGGTTATATCACTGAAGGAAGCTCAAGTAATTTCTTTATTATCAATTATGATAATGAAATTATTACTCGTCCATTGAGTCAATGTATTTTGCCTGGTATTACGCGTCAGGCTATTATTCAATTAGCGCAAGAGAAAGGCCTTAAAGTTATTGAGCGTTTATTTACACTTGATGAAGTGAAAAATGCAAATGAAGCTTTTATTAGTTCAGCAACCACATTGATTTGGCCAGTAACCTCAGTAGATAATGAGCTTATCAATCAGGGGAAAGTAGGGCCTTTATCGCAGCGTTTACGTCAAATTTACCTCGATAAAGCGATTCAGAAATAATGAGTTATTGGATAAAAAGGTACTTGTAAAAGTTATCGCACTGTTTTCTGATTTTTATTGCAATATAACAGTGCGATAAATTTATTATTTCGTGAGGTTAATTATGATGTTCAATAATCATTACTGCAGTTGTATCTGGCTCTAATGCCCGCAATACATGAGTAACATCTCCGGGATAGCAAATATAATCTCCGGGTTGCAATTCTTGTTGATTATCTAGCGTTCCTACTATTGCACTACCACTGATTATAATAATATGTTCAGTCACATTTTTACTGTGGGGATCTGACACTCTGTCTTTTCCTGGTTGAGCAATCACTGTGTATATATCGCGTTTTGCCCCCACAGGACAGGAAGACAGTAAAAAAGCATGATAATACGCTTTCTCTGCACTAATTTTAAAACCATCACCTTTGCGAATAACTTTAACTTCAGATTGTGGTGCTGAAATAAGTTGAGAAAAGGGAATATTTAATGCAACACAAATCGCCCAGAGTGTTTCAATACTTGGGTTTCCTTGGCCCGCTTCTAATTGAGATAATGTGGATTTTGCAATACCTGCTCGTCTTGCAATTTCAGCAAGCGAAAGGCCCGCTTTTTTTCTCTCTCGAGCTAGAGCCTGAGAAATAATTTCAATAGGCGCACAAGGCGATGACATCATAGCTTCCTTTAAAATCATCTTGCAAAAAAATATATCGTTCAACATAATGAACGATATGTTCAATAAAAAATACGATATTCTATGCAAATTAACAGTCGCCTTGATAATAACGTACTTAGAGACATTCTGCTTGTTTCATTAGCCGATGGCATTGTAGGTATTTCTTATGGTGCTTTAGCTCATACTCAAGGGTTTGATTTTTGGGTGCCATTGGTGCTATCCATTTTTGTTTTAGCTGGCGCTTCTGAGTTTCTTTTTATTGGTGTTGTGGCGATGGGAGGAAGTGCAATTTATGCAGCACTTGCTGGGTTAATGGTCAATGCGCGACATATTCCATTTAGTATGGCGGTAAAAGATTTACCCGGAAAAGGGCTTAAGTCATTACTAGGTTTTCATATATTAAATGATGAAAGTGTTGTATTTGGTTTATCTCAACGAACGGCAGAGCAAAATAAACGCGCATTTTGGGCGTGTGGATTGAGTATTTTTCTGGTTTGGCCTTTAGGAACCATGCTTGGTGTTTACTTAGGGTCATTTATTGTAGATATAAAGATGTTAGGGCTAGATGCGATGTTTCCAGCCATCATTCTCGCATTAAGTCTACCAGCATTAAAAAATAAACTAACACGCCATGCAGCAATAATAGGAAGCATTATTGCACTCGCAACCACATTATTCCTCCCTGTTGGGATCCCCGTTTTATTATCGCTATTAGGCGTGTTATTTGTGTTAAGGAGAATATAATGTCCACAGCATCTATTATTACAGGAGTTATTATTCTCGCGGTTGGCACATATGCTATGCGTCTTTCTGGAATATTACTTAACAGTAAATCGGGAGTTTCTCCTCGCGTAAAAGAGATACTTTCATTATCGGCCATTGTTATTTTATTCTCAGTTGCAATGACTTCGACATTTTTTGATGGTAATCAACTCGCTGATATATCAAAAATTATTGGTGTCGGTGTGGCAGGTGTTCTCACTTGGAAAAAAAAGCCATTTATTATGATTGTACTAAGCGCTGCAATAGTGACAGCAGGGTTACGTTGGTTAATACGTCTTTGGGGATAAATTTATTATTAACGTTATGGTAATCAAAAAAGGAGGTATTTATACCTCCTTTTTAATAGATTTTATTCGTTAATGGATGATTAATCATTTTCTGATGATTGGGGTTCTCGTGGTAGCGCAATAATAAAACCGATCCCCTTATTATTAATCCCTTCAGTTACGATTAATGATGCTTGAATTTTATTTGCGAGATTAAGAGCAATAGATAAACCTAAGCCACTACCTGTTTCATTAGATCCAGGTACACGATAAAAACGAGAAAAGAGGGCATTAATATGTTCTTTTGCCACCCCAGGTCCATTATCACGCACAATAACGTTAACCCCTTCAGCATATTTATTTTCAATAGTGATCTCTACTTGGCTACCTTTAGGGCAATATTTAATAGCATTATCAAGTAGATTATTAAAAATAGAGAGTAACGCCTGTTTATCTGTTTTAAGCGTTAAAGACTGCCCCTCATTTAGTGATAATTCGATATTTTTAGTAATTGCGTATGGGACACGTTGCGCTATTGCATTACCAATGACATTATAGATATCAAGTGTTTCTATTTTAAGAGGAAAATCATCACATTCTAATCGCGCTAAATCAATTAATTGATGAGAAAGGGCTGCTGCTCTATCAAGCGATTGTTTCATATCATCAATAATTTCTTCACGCTCTTGTTGATCATCAACTAAAGAGAGTAAATGTAGTTGGGCAATAACGGCTGCGATAGGTGTTCTTAATTCATGAGCCGCATCAGCCATAAATTGTTTTTCACGAATATTAGCTGTATCAATTCTTGCCATTAATTGGTTTAATTCTTTAAAGATTGGACGTATTTCTTTAAATTGCTGACTGACATTAATAGGGGTTAAGTTACGAGGTCTGCGATTAGAAATAAGTTCTGCGGCTTGTCTTAATGGACGTAAACTAAAATAAGCGGTAATTAAAATGGCCAAAATAACCGTTGCAAGTATAAATAAAAAAGGTACAAATGTTCCTTCAACCGGATTACCAATAACATGACCTCTATCTTCAACGGATTCACCGATAAACACTTTTATTTTATGTTTGTCTCCCCAGCTAAAAGAGAGTATCCATTTTTCTCCTGCGACAGAAACTTTTTCTGATGCTAATGAAAGGACTCTTGTAGGGATGGGTAATTCAGGGCGATTAGTATAAATTAGGGTATTATTTTCATCTAAGGCGATAAACCAAGGTAAATATTGTAATTCATCATCTTCACCATTAAGCATAGCGTCGATATACATACCTTGTAAGTTATGTGCGATTTCTTTGAGCACTTCAGGTTGGTCAGCAACAATTTCTAGGGTATTAGCAAAACCTTTAGCGATAATTTCTTGCTGTTTATTATAAATATTTTCGAATTCAGCAAGATAATCAAATTGTATCCACGCTAACCATACCCCCCAGAGCATAACAATAGAGATAATCTGAAGAACAATAGTGTAAATAAAGAAAGAACGGATCTTCATTTAGTTAGCTTCTTTTTTTAATAAATAACCCACACCACGTACGGTGATAATACGTTCTTTTCCTATTTTTCTGCGTAAATTATGCATGTGGACTTCGAGGGAATTACTTTCAATTTTATCGTCTAAACCAAATAAGCGTTGCTCTAACTCTGATTTACGCACCACATTGTCAGTATTACGCATTAATTCATATAACAATTGATATTCTTTACCTGATAATAAAAGAAGCTCGTCATTTAAGGTTACTTGGTGGTTTGCTGGATTAAGCTGTAAATCACCAATAGACCATATTTGTGATGAAAAACCCGCCATTCTACGGCTAACTGCTTTTACGCGAGAAATAAGTTCTGGCATAGCAAAAGGCTTCGGTAAAAAATCATCAGCTCCAGAATCTAATGTTTGTACTAAATTGTCGATTTGAGTACGGGCCGTTAAAATGATAATTGGGATTTTTTCACCATTTTTTCTAAGTGAAATAAGTTCATCTTGTCCGTCACCATCAGGTAGACCCAAATCTAATAACATTAAATCAAAAGGGCGCTGGCTCAGTTGAACACGGGCATCAGCAAGTAATCTAACCCAGCATGGATGAAAACCAGCAATTTCAAGCCCACGACAAAGTGCTTTACCGAGTTGTAAATCGTCTTCAACCAACAAAATATTCATAATAATACCTATCTAAAATCGTCTTAAGAAAGTATAAGAGCCAAACAAAAATTGAGCAATATAATAAAATGTAAAGTCAAGTTTGATTAATGAACTCTTAATGTAAGATAAAATTTTATTTAATATGTTTTTTTACTAAAAATAAATGATTTTAAAAAGAAAGTATTATTATGAATCACTTTATTAAGGTAACTATTGTTCTACTTTGTTATTCCAAGGAATTTAATGTTAAATTTAAAAGATGAGCTAAGATAGAATTGTTTTTATTAATTCATTTTAACTAATATATTTTTCACGCTATTATGCTACGCTAACGTAAATGATTCATCTAAGACACTTGCTATTTTAAAATAGAATATAATTCTACTTAAGAGTAAGTAAATATAGTTGTGTATTTAGCATAAAGTAAATATAAAAAATTAATTTCATTGATTAATATGTCTATTAAAATGATACTTTATTCTTTTATTGAAATAAAAAAATAGATTTAATATACCCATGTTGTGCAACAATTTATTAGATTTAAATTACTTACTCTATTCATCTATACTCTTGCAATAGAAGTTTCGTGTTTTAAAAGGAATTTAATTTTTATTAAAAGGATTTTATATGAAATTAGATGGTGTTATTTAGTATACATTAAATCATTCTGTGTCAGAAATGCTCCCATCCCTCTGGGAGCATTTCCCATAGGAATTATTACTCACAAAATGAGTTATTCCATAAGTTTAAATCAAATGACAAGTTTAACGGCTTTGTTAAATCATTTGCTATATTCTGAAATTCTATTTTTGCTTGTTCTAGACGTTGTTTATCATTCTCAGGAATGAAGTTATCTTTTATAGGTAAGTCATCTAATTTATATTCTTCCAATAATATTCCATTTCCCCAACGCTGAAATAGCCAATAACTACTTGGCATCAATGTATAATTAGTGCCTGTAATTAATGTTGTTCTATCAGATTGATAATGTACAGGGATTAACTGATTAGCGATATTATCCCAAATCCAACCTTTATAAGTTCCATCAGCTAAACGAGCTATCGACCAGTGCATATCATCAGGCCGATAAAAATTAAGTTCTGCTAAAGGCATATAAATTGGACTATTTGTAGATAATGAGGCTTGAATAAGGCCATTTTTAAAATAAGAGATAGCCAATATTTTGTTATTGTTAGTTAATTTTAAATGACAACTATTCCATTGTGTTATTCTCAATCCATTTTTTTCTGAAATTTCTGGAATTGAAATTACGGAATCTGTTGTACTGTTTTTTTCGGGTAGATAGTAATGGCCTGTAATATATTCACCATTATTGCCATAAAACTGCCATGTTGCTAAAGGTGAGGATTTAAAAGAAGAATTAAAAATAAAGAGAGAAAGCAGAGCAATAGTCAAAAAAAGAAATATTATTTGTGTTTTTTTAGTCATTTTACTTTATTGCCTATTTACTAGTAAAGTTGTATAAGTTTAGTGTAACAGAAACTCATTATTTAATTAAAAAACGTAATCTGTTTTGCCAGAAAGAGGGCGTGTATAGCTTCATGTCTTTAAGGTAAATACTTAAATAGGATTGTATAATGATTAAAAATTCGATTTTAGCCTCACACGCTTTTTTAAATGAGATGGAAAATGATGGATATTATCCAGCCCATCTTGTAAAAAAAGGACAAGCTTTACTTAAAGCACTGTGTTTAAAAATTGAAGCAACATCGCCTAAAAGTTTAGCAGAACTTTATATTCTAACTCAAAAGACGACAGAGCAATTTAATGATCTTGCAGAAGAGTTTTGTGAAGAAGGGA
Source organism: Proteus sp. G2300 (assembly GCF_009915965.1). NCBI lineage: Bacteria > Pseudomonadati > Pseudomonadota > Gammaproteobacteria > Enterobacterales > Morganellaceae > Proteus > Proteus sp. G2300. The sequence goes on along the minus strand of NZ_JAABNK010000024.1, from coordinate 117,148 downwards.
GTGATATTGAGACTGTTGCAAGAGAGTGTATTGCGGAAGATTTCGGTATTATTGCTGATGAATATGGTTTTGAAGATGCTGATATAGAAGAATTAATAGCAACAAGAGATTGGTAAAAATGATGAGAAAACAAGATAATGTTTTCTCATTTTCATTAAATTTAATTATTTTCTTAAATAAATAAAATTTATACAAATTCAAAGTGACGTGTATTTATATCACATCATTTACTATCTAGATGATAATGAGAATAATTTAATTAACGAAGAAATGTTTATTAATGCATTCGCCTACAGTCTTATTTTTATTTCTTTCAATAAGACCTTAATTGTGCTGTAGAAAATTAAAATAATGTGATAATTTATTGAATAGCTTCACATATTTTAATAACTATTAAATTTAGCTAAGAATAAATAATAACTTATAAGTGGGTTATTTATCATCACAATGTGAAGTTGGGCATCGCCTTGATGGGTAAGATCCGATAGCCTTAAACTTGTATATTTAATTCTTTTATTTATAAGCAAAGTGATTTTCTTTGCATAAATTCTTATTGATAGCAGGAGACTTTATATGAGTTTGTTGTTTTCCCCTAAAAAATTAGGCCCCCACCAGTTAGATAATCGTATTATTGTTGCGCCTATGTGCCAATATTCGGCACAAGATGGTTATCCGACAACATGGCACACAATGCATTATGGACAGCTTGCATTATCTGGCGCTTCACTTGTGATTGTGGAAGCGACCGCAGTAGAACCGAGAGGCCGTATTAGCTATAAAGATTTAGGAATTTGGTCTGATCAGCATGGTTGTGAATTAAAAAAACTGGTCGATAATATTAAACAATATTCCTCTGCTAAAATTGGTATACAAATTGCTCATGCGGGGCGTAAAGCGTCAACTGATTTACCTTGGAATGGTGGCGCGTCGCTTGCGCCAGATTCTCCTCATGGTTGGCAAAAAGTTGCACCTTCAGAAATTCCATTTGGAAAAAACCATCAGCCTTATGCTTTGACTATTGACGAAATTGAAGAGATAAAGCAATCCTTTATTGATGCCGCTAAACGAGCGGAATTAGCTGGTTTTGATGTTATTGAAATTCATGGCGCTCACGGATATTTGTTGCATGAGTTCCTATCTCCGTTATCAAACGATAGAACAGATCAGTATGGCGGTGATTTTAATCATCGTTGTCGATTATTAGCGGATGTTTTTGTTGGTGTAAAAAATGCGGTTTCTGATAATGTTTGTGTTGGTGTAAGAATTTCTGCAACAGATTGGGTTGAAGGCGGTTGGGACCTTGAAAGCGCTGTTGCTTTAACACAACATCTTGAAGAATTAGGTTGCCATTACATTCATGTTTCCTCCGGTGGATTATCAGATAAGCAAGATATTAAGCTAGGTCCTAATTATCAAGTACCATTTGCTCAGGCTATTTATAACGAAACACAACTGCCGGTTATCGCTGTCGGACTTATTACAGAGCCAGAACAAGCTGAGGCTATTTTATTAACAGAGCAAGCTGACTTTATCGCATTAGGGCGAGGGATTTTATATGATCCTCGTTGGCCTTGGCATGCTGCGGAAAAACTTAAGCAGACTATAAAAGTTGCACCTCAATATTTACGTTGTGCGCCTCATGGTAGTAAAGACTTTTTTAAATAGTTATTTTTAAGCCATGGATAATTATAAAGTGTTATGTTAATTATCCATGGTTTTTTTGAGCATATTTATGATAATACAAATAATAGTGAGTATAAATTTATTGAATGGGGAACGTGGATTGTAGAATGAAATGAAAATAAATCCTTTATTGTTTCAACCTAGGATTGCTTAAGGTGATGTGTTTTGAATGCGCACACATCATCAGAGAATTAAGCATTCTTTGATGACTCATTTATTTATAGCGAGTCATATTATGAAAAATAAACATTGGTCGCGTGTAGAATATCTGCATGAAACAGTAAAAAATAAAAATATTATCATCAAAGGACAACACAGTTATTACAGTGATTGTTGGGATGAGGGGTTTGAAGCTTCAGTTGTGCGCTATCTTCATGGTGATGAAATTAGCCTGCAATGGGAGCCACTATGGGAAATTGATAAATTATATATTGGTGATTATGTCTGTATCGGTGCACAAGCCATCATATTAATGGGGGGAAATCATACTCATCGTATGGATTGGTTCTCTCTTTATCCTTTTATGGATAAAATTGAAGAGGCTTATATAGGTAAGGGAGATACCCATATTCAAGATGGCGTATGGATAGGAATGCGTGCAATGATAATGCCTGGGGTCACTATTGGTGAAGGAGCTATTGTTGCTGCTAATAGTGTTGTTTCTAAAGATGTGGAACCTTATAGTATTATCGGTGGAACACCAGCGAAACACCTTAAGTACCGTTTTGAGCCCAATGTGATTGAGCAACTTTTATCGTTAAAAATTTATCAATGGTCAGAGAAAAAATTTGAAGCTCTCAGGCCTTATTTATGTCAATCATCAATTGATAAATTATTAATCGCGGAAGAAAAATTTATTGAATAAACTGATCCCCTAAACATAAATATGTTTAGGGGCTTTTACTTAGATATTGTTGTAATATAAATTTATAATATTATCAAAGCATAAAAATAATGTTGTTTTTTTATATGATCCTTATCTCAAATTTAAAAAGTTTTAATTTTATAAAAAAATTACTTTTTTAAAAATTAATGTTTGTTCTTGTTTTTTGTTATTTCTGTTTTTTTTCTTTAGTGATTGATTTTATTTTGAAAATAAAATGCTGTGATTTGTTTTTTTATTGACTTTATAATTATAAAATAATGTTATTATTTATTTTTAATAGAGTTTTTGAAGGGTATTAAATTATTTTATAAAATATATAATGTGTAAAAAATAAAATACATATTACTCTATATATGAGTTTATTAATTATGGAGTAATATAGGTATGATTCGAAATATAAATTTCAAGATAAAACTATTGGTTATTATATTATTTTCATCTACGTTTTCTTATGCCAATAATACCACGTTGTTAGGTGGAAATAGTAAAGCAGATGGTAATGAATCGACAGCTGTTGGATATAATACATGGGCACATTCTGATCAATCAACAGCGATTGGCGCTAATGCAGGTGCTGAAGGTGAAAATGCAACTGCAATAGGCCATAAAAGTACAGCAATAGGAGACAATGCGTTGTCATTGGGAAGTGGTGCAATGGCCATTGGTGAAGGTTCACTTTCTATTGGTTCTCAAGCTTATAGTGAAAGTAAGGATGCAATTAGTATTGGTAAAGGTGCAATAAATAATGCTGAAAATGGAGTTATATTAGGTAGCGGAAGCAATCTCGCTGATAGCGCTGATAATTCGGTTATTATTGGTAGTAAGTCATCTGGAACAGCAAGTAATGCTATTATATTAGGTGATAAAAGTAGTAATAATCGTGATAATACTTTATCAATAGGTAGTGACAAAAACCAGCGACAAATTATTAATGTTGCAGCAGGAACTGAAGATACAGATGCGGTTAATGTTTCTCAATTGAAAGAAGAAAAAAATAATATTCTTACTGAAACGGATAAGCATATTAGTGATAATAATGTCGTTATTTACGATAAGATTGAGCAGGAAAAAAGTACTCTTATTAAAGAAACAACAACTCAAATAAATGAAAATAATAAGTTAATACAAGAAGATATCTCAAAAGCAAATGAAGCTGTATTAAAACAGAGTGAATCTAAGGCGAAAGCATTAGCTGAAGATTCAAATAAAAAATCAAATCACTATACCGACAGTAAACTAAACGAACATCAAGATAATATTGTTAATTATATCAATGAAGAAAAAAAAGAATTTTATCTTTATACCGAAGATAAGTTTTTAGAAATGAAAGAAGGTATTGAATCTTATACTGATAATAAAGTTAATGATATAAAGGAAGGAATAGAAGAACATACTAATAATAAAATCCTTGAATCTGAAAGTAATATTAAAGATTATACAAGTAATAAATTTATTGAAATTGAAAATAGTGGCAAAGAATATACTGATTTAAAAGTTAATGAACATGATAAAAAAATAGTTGAACATGTTAGTAATATAAGAGATGAAATTACAAATTCAACAGAAGGAAAAGTAAAAGCGTCAGAAAAAAAAGCGAATAGTTATACTGATATAGAAATTAGTAAAATTACTTCTGGGGTGAATGGGCTTATTGGTAAAAATAATGAAAAAATAATAAAAGAACGTGAGAAGTATATTACTCAAAAGGGAAGCGAGTATATTAATATCACTAATAATATTATTAATGATAGAGATGAATCATTGAAGGAATATATAGAGAATGCGAAACATGATTCTATTTCTATTGCTAACGAATATACCAATAATAAAATTAAGAATATTTTTATTGATAACGATATCGCACTTAAAAATATGGATAATAAAATCGATAAAGTAGATAAAAGAGCAAGCGCGGGTATAGCCTCTGTCGCAGCAATGGCAAATATTCCCTATGTGACTAACCATACTTTTAGTTTAGGTGTGGGGGTTGGTAATTATCGTGATGCTAATGCGTTTGCAACAGGTGCTCAATATCAAATCACAGAGAGTGCAATTATTCGTGTTTCAGCTTCATGGAATACAGAAGATCGTGGTGTTGTGGGAGGTGGTGTCTCTTATGGTTGGTAAATATTTATTGTATTACGTTGTTTAGAATAAAATGAGAAATAGGGTCGTTGTCTTTTTTATATAATTGAGTGGCTTTTATGCCACCAATTTGAATAATAAGGGTAACGACCTTTGTTCTTTATGATGAGTAAATTATGATCTATCTCTATTCAGGTGGTGGGTGTTTTGAAAAGCAAGTAAGAGTAAATCAAGCGACAATAGATAAAGCGACAGAAATTGCCAAAAATAAAATGAAGAAAATCATTCAAATAAGATCGCTTGCTGATATTTCTGTTGATATTGAGGATATTGGTGCAATATTGCTAATTGAACCTACTATTGAATTAGCCCTTGAAGTGGGGCGACGATATTCACACTCTGTTGATATTGTTATTGCCGAAAGTGCAAAAATAGGAATGAAATTAACGGTTTGTCAGATTGAATTTTCAGCTAGCAAGATCTGTGTTCTCTGATCCTCTATTGTATACAGTTATCCACATTAACTGTGGATAACTCTTGTCTTACGTGTTAGTAATCTTATTACCATTTGATTTTATTGAATATTTATCGTTGATTGAAAAATACCCATTTAAATTAATTATTTTAATGTCTTGTTATTACTCAGAATAATTTACCACGTAATAAAAACTATGTGTTTTTTAATTAAGGCGGGCCAAAAGAGAGATTGTACACGTTATAAGAGATTATTTATCAAATAATGGAGTCGGTTTACCGGCATTATCGACGGCCACAAAATTAAATTGACCATGGATCACTTCTTCACGTCCTTCAGCGTACATGTCTTCAAGGAAAATAGAGACATTGACGGTTAAACTGGTGCGCCCAACCCGAATAACTTCACCGACTAGTTCAATAATTGTGCCTGATGGAATAGGGTGATTAAAATTAATTTTTTCAGTTGAAACGGTGACGAGACGTTTACGGCTAAAGCGTGTTGCGGTGATAAATGAGACTTCGTCCATCCAAGCTAATGCAGTGCCACCAAAGAGTGTTGAGTGATGATTTGTTGTGGTTGGAAAGATAACTTTAGAAACACGAGTAACTGAATTTTTAATTTTATCTTGTAGTTCAGGAGATAACTCAGAGATAGACATAACAATTAAGCCTTCTTCTTTTTGATACTGTAGGGAAATTCCCCACAGTATAAAATAGAGTAAATTGAAAGCAAAGTAGATGAATAGCTGATTATGCCGTCAGTAATTAAAAGGTAATTTTACCGGTTAGAAAAAGAGTAGCATCACCTGTCAGTAAAAGACGATTATTTTTTAATTCGCAGTTGATATTTCCACCTCGTTTTGAGACTTGTCTTGCATATAACTGTGTTTTATTGAGTTTGTTACCCCAAATGGGCGCTAATACACAATGTGATGTGCCTGTAACGGGATCTTCATTCACACCTTTTACGGGGGCAAAGAAGCGAGAAATAAAGTCAAAAGGAGCATGACCGTTAGCGGTAATAATAACGCCAGGTAAAGGCAACTGTGCAATCTGAGTGAAATCCGGTTGGTAGTTAATGACAGTCTCTGGATCAGACAAAAAGCAAACATAACGATCATGCGCTTGCCAAACTTCATCTATTTGTAAGGCTAATTTTTCTTCAAGCGATGGTTTTATATCGTTATTTAATGTTGCAGGAATGGTTGGAAAATTAAGTGTAAAGAATGTGTCTTGGCAAGAGACCGTGAGCTCACCTGAAAGCGAATGAAATTTAAAGAGATTATCTGGGGCGTGTTTGACCGTCTTTAATACAAATGCAGTGGCTAATGTGGCATGTCCACACAGAGGTACTTCAATTTTTGGGGTAAACCAACGAATGTGATCACCAACTAAAAACGCAGTTTCGGGTAAATTAATCTCATTAGCGAGAGTAATTAAGGTGGTATCGTCTAACCATTCCTCTAACAAAACGACGGCTGCAGGATTTCCTGAAAAAGGTGTAGAGGAAAAGGCATTAACATAATAAATGGGAAGAACAGTCATCGCATTACCTTAATGATAAACTATCAATAAATCGAAGATAATCAGATTAAGTGTTTTAAATTCTAGGTGCAATACATAAAAATTCCTTTTAAATAACAAAGACAAAAAACAAAAAGCCATGCCTAAATGAATGAGGCATGGCTTCAATAATGAACGCGTAAAATTAAGCTTGTGCTTTTTCTTTGTTATCTGCGCTTTGTAAAATCTTACGAACAGGAATAATTAGTGCAGCCAGAACAACAGCACAAATAACCAGAGCGATAGAAACATGAGAGAAGAAATCAGGCATTACATCAAGTTTATCAGGGCGAATATTTCCTCCCATTAAACCTGCTGCTAAATTACCTAACGCACTTGCACAGAACCATAATCCCATGACCTGGCCACGCATTCTTGCTGGGGCTAAAATAGTCATTGTCGCAAGCCCTATTGGGCTTAAGCATAATTCACCTAATGTCAGTAATAAGATGCTACCAATTAACCAAAGTGGTGAAACACCTTGTCCTGTTGCGATAACGCTTTCAGAAGCAAACATCATGACCGTGAAGCCACCTGCGGCAAATAAAATGCCAATTACAAACTTAGTCATACTGCTTAAGTTTATATTCTTACGTGCCATCATTGGCCATAACCAACTAAAGACCGGTGCAAGAATAATAATAAACAGGGCGTTAACGGACTGGAACCAAACCGCTGGGATCTCAAAGCCCATAAAGTTTAAGTCTGTATAGTCATTCGCAAATAAGTTAAATGATGTCGGTTTTTGTTCGAATGCAGACCAGAAAAGGGCTGCTGAAACCAATAATAGGAAACAAACAAATAAGCGAGAACGGTCACTACTACTTAATCCAGCAAATAGGAATAAATAGATAAAATATGCGATAACACTCCCTGAGATCACATAAACCATAAAGTTAGCAACCATAACCGGGTTAAATGGAATAACGCCTGAAATGATAAGACTAACAATCGCAATAAGAACAACGGATAAAGCTAAAATCCATTGACCGACATTACGACGAACAACCGTAGGGCGATCCCAGCTTGAATCTAACCCAACTTCACTATCAAAACGACGCATTGTGGGTACTGCATAGAAGCGAAAGATCAGTAACGCAACAAGCATACCAATACCACCAATACCGAAGCCCCAGTGCCAACCGTAATCACGAACTAAGAAGCCTGTGATGAGTGGTGCAATAAATGAGCCCATATTTATGCCCATATAAAATAAGGAGAATCCGCCATCACGGCGAGTATCATCCCTTTTATATAAGGTTCCTACCATCACAGTGACACATGTCTTAAATAGCCCTGTACCTAAGACAATCAGCAGTAGGCCGATAAAGAATAGGTTTTGTGACCAAAAAGCAGAAAGTGCAATAGAAAGATGCCCTAAGGCGATAAAGATAGATCCATACCATACTGCTAGGCGTTGACCTAACCAGTTATCAGCGAGCCAACCTCCTGGTAACGATGTTAAATACACACCGCCCGCGAAAATCCCCACAATAGCAGATGCCTGCTCTCTGGGGATTTCCATGCCACCTTCATAAACGGTAGCTGCCATAAATAAGATTAATAATGGGCGAATACCGTAGAAAGAAAAGCGTTCCCACATTTCAGTAAAGAAAAGGGAGCTTAATGGATAGGGGTGGCCAAAGAAAGTTCGGCTAGATTTTGAGTGAGTAGATTGCATCTTAAATTCCCAAAAAAAACCTCTACAGGTCGTTTGCAAGTAAAAAGAACAAAATAGTAGCAGGTGGCTAAACAGAGGTGTTTCATTCTGTTATCATTTTCCACTGCATTTAATTAATATATTTTTAACATACTTTTGTCAGGATTTAGTGACTAAAAGCATATTTCATACTTTATAAACCATTTTTTGGTGCAAAAGTCGATAAAAATCTCATTTTACAATAGTTAACCTTGCATTTTTTTGAAAAAATAGGACAAGTAAATTTTACTAGACTTAACAAATGGGTGTTGGGAATATTCTTAATAAACAGTGAATTACAAAAAATAGAATAAAAAAAATAACAATTAGGCCTTTAAATGTAAAAGTGTAATTTTTTGAAGAAAAAAAACTATTAACTGATCTTATTTGTGGATTTTTTGACTACTTTTCTTGTGGCGTTCTAAAGCTTAACCAAGAATAAATGAGATTAAAAAAGACAACCGCGGCGGTGAAATAAAAAACAGCTCTAAATCCATAACTTGCTGCAACAAAAGCCCCCATTAACGGTCCTGTAACATTACCCACATCCCTTAATGCTTGGTTATAGCTAAAAATTCGTCCTGCAATTGCTGGGGTAATATTGTACAAAATAAGGGTTTGTACCGCAGGTAGCATGGCCGCATTTACGGCACCTAATAAAAATCGTAATGCACCTAATTCCCAATAATTGCTGACAAGTGCCATCGGAATTAGCATAAAAATAGAAAGCCCAAGCGTAAAAATAAGGACTTTATCGGGGCCAATTCTGTCACCTAATTTACCGAAGCGAGGGGCGCTAATGAGGGCTGCAATACCAGGTACTGACGCAATAACACCACTGATAAAAGCAAGATTGCTAATAGAGCCCGCTAACTCGCGGATATAAAGTGTCAAAATAGGTGTGACAGAGCCTGTTGCAACTTGAATAATCATGGTGGTAAAAAATAAGCAAACAACCAGCCTTTTGTTTTTTAGTGATGAAAACACTTGTTTTGTCGTTAGTGCATCTTTTTTAGAGACAGGTGTAAAGTTTTCACTCACAAAAAAGAGGGTAACTAAAAAGCAAATAAATAAAACGGCAGAAGTAATAAAGAAGACGGGACGTAACCCATAGAGATCAGCAAGCATTCCTCCAATTAAAGGGCCAATTAATGCACCACTCACCGCGCCTGTTGAAAGCGTTCCTAATGCCCAACCACTTTTTTTCACTGGAACTTGTGTAGCGATTAATGCATTCGCATTAGGAACAAAACCACCTAATACACCCAATAAGGCGCGTAACACTAATAACTGCCATATATTTTGTGCAAAACCAATTAATACCATAACAATTGCCATGCCCAGTGCAGAGCGCAATAGCATTAATTTACGGCCTTTTCTATCTGATAGTTTTCCCCAAAAAGGGGCGGCAATTGCGGAAAAAAGGAAAGTAATACTAAAAGCGACACCTGTCCAAAGATTAAGCTCTTCATGGTCTGTTATGCCGAGTTCTTCTACATATAAAGGGAGGAACGGCATAATTAAACTAAAACCGGCGCCGGTGAGAAAACAGCCAAACCAGACAATATAAAGATTTCGTTTCCAAGAGTTATTTCGGGGCTTGAGATCCATGTTACTCCTTTAGCCGAGAAAGAGAGAGTAAACCAAGAAAATAGATTAAATATAACCGTAACGATGTTGACAGCGACAACAGCGAGTCGGTTTTCTTCTTTTTATAGAGAATAAGAATATAGCCATGATACAGAATAAGTGCGATAGGTCTTGCTCTTATAATGTGTTTTGCAGGAGTCTACAGCTTATGCTGTTATTTATTGGTATTATTATTTTTTATATTGTTTAATGCGTAGTGTGTGGCTGTTTATGGTTAAAACAGCCACTTGGTTATCAATGTACTTTTTTTATCTCGTTATATAAAGACGGTTCACCTTCAGGACGAGTTTTAAAACGACGATGTAGCCACATATATTGGTCAGGAGCACGTAAAATTTCTTGCTCTATCACTTTATTCATTGCATTAGCGGCATTTTCTTCACTATCAAGTGGAAAGTCAGCTACAGCCGGTGAAATGATCAATTCATACCCTTTGGCTTCTGGTAATCGCTTAGGGGTAAATGGAATTAAAGCCGGGTTTCCTGTTTTTGCTAGAATATAGGTACCTGTTGTTGTGGCTGCTTTATCAACAGCAAATAATGGAACAAAAACACTTTTACGCGGGCCATAGTCATGATCTGGTGCATACCAAAGGATTTCACCAGCCTTGAGATTGCGGATCATTCCTTTTAGATCTTTTCTATCAAGCATAAATTTGTTGGAGCGTAACCGGCCCCAAGTCTGTAGCCAATCCATAACAGGATTATCATTTGGACGATAAACACCAATACCAGGATTTAACATACCAAAAATACGTGCGCCTAATTCTAAAGTCAGAAAGTGGATCCCAACAACAATAATTCCTTGGCCTGTTTCTTGTACTTTTTGGATATTCTCTCTACCACTGACTTTAAACCAGCGTCTTACACGCCAATCCGGCCAAAACCAAGCCATGCCTGTCTCAAATACCCCCATCCCCACAGACTCGAAGTTTTTATTTACTAAAGCTTCGCGTTCGCTTTTTGGCATTTGTGGAAAACAAAGTTCGAGATTACGTTCTGCTATTTGGACGCGTTTTTTGAGAAAAACTTTAGATAAACGACCTAGTCGTGTGCCTAGCCAATAAATGACAGGATAAGGAAGTAGAACCAGAATATAGAGTAATCCGATCCCAAACCAAGTCAGCCAATATTTAGGCTGCAAAAATGATTTTTTAAATGGAGGTGACTTTATCATAAGCCTATCTATTTACTATTTTTCCAATGAATATCTTATATTGTGACACTTTTTGGTGCAGATAAGAAATTTTGTCATAAATTAGGTGAAATTATTTCAATGCCTTGTAAAGCAGTCACTAATTCAGCAATATTTTTAACGGCCATCTTATCCATCACTTTGGCTCGATGAACTTCAACAGTTCTTATTGAAACGCAAGCAACTTCAGCAATTTCGCGATTCATTAAACCTTGAATAACATAATAAGCAATATCTTTCTCTCTTGGGGTTAATGAAGCATAACGACGGCGAATATCATGAGCTGTAAAACGGGCCTTTGTTTCAATAAATGCTGTATCTAAAGCGGATAACAGCGCATTGCTATCAACGGGTTTTTGTAAAAAATCAATAGCGCCTTTTTTGATTTCTTCAACGGCCATCGGAATATCACCATGGCCGGTTAAAAAAATCACAGAAAGTGTACTGTGTTTATCAATTAAATGCTGGTGGACTTGCCTACCATCGGGGTTTGGCATACGCATATCTAATAATACAACCCCTTGTTGATAGAGATTGACATTATTGATAAAGAATTCGCTATCATTCCAAACATGGGCTGAATAACCTAAACTTTCTAATAAAAACTGACAAGCATCAGTGACAGCAAGGTCATCATCAACAAGATGAATCGTGGGCATTTTTTCTCCATTATTTATTTTTATTAGGGAAAATAAGCGTGATTTTTAATCCAACGTTATTTTGCTCGTTTTGTTGATTTTCAATATGAATATCCGCACCTTGAGAATGCAATAATCTCTGGCAAATTACTAAGCCTAATCCAAGCCCTTCTGTTTTGGTTGTTTGGAAGGGGGAAAAAGGGTGTTCAAGCTGATTATGACTCATTCCTCCAGCATCATCTTCAATCACCACAAGCAATCTATCAGGTGCTTTATGTGTACTTATTTTCAGGTTTTTCGCACCCGCTTGCAGGCTATTAGTAATTAAGTTTGATAAAATTTGCTCTAATAAGGTTTCAGGTAAATACAGGCTATCATGCTCATTAATCTCAGTTTTTAGTGAAACATGAGGGTATTTATCTTCTACGCGTAATAGTTTCCAAATATGTTGGATACATTCCGCAATATTTTGATGAGAAAGCGGAATAATATCTGTGTTAGGTGTTTGTTTTCCAACCCATAAGCGTAGATTTCTAATGATATCAGCCCCTCGTTGTGCTTGCTTGTCTATTTGTTGCAATGCGGGTAACAGGGGGTGTGACTCATTTTCTTTTTTAAGGCGAATAACACTGCCTTGTGCGTAACTTTTAATGGCAGAAAGAGGCTGGTTAAGTTCATGAGCAAATCCAGACGCCATTCCTCCCAATATATTTAAGCGTTGAGCATGTTCTAATTCTTCTTTTTGCTGTCTTAATCGATTATGTGCATGCTCTAATTGTCGACTGCGACGCCTCACTAAATAGCTTATCCACACTTGGTTTAAAATAAGGAAAAGAATCGCCATCAATGAAAGGCCAATTATAAATTGATGCTGAATCGCCCAACTTTTTGCATCTTGCCAAAGTTGTCTTTGTCGAGGATGTTGGTTGACTTCTCTGAGTAAGTTTTCAACCTGCGTATGTGATGCAGGTGCTCCCCATTTCATCGGTTTGCTATCATCAGTGAGTAAAATACGAGTGACTTTATCAACTAACTCATCAGGGACGGTATCTAGTGCTGCAAATGACCAATTAGGGTAAAGCGGTGTACTGGTTAAACAAGGTGTATTGGTTTGATAGGAAATCACCGGTCGGTAATCACTCTTTTTTATTAATCCTTCACTGTCCATATTTTCCAACAAACAGACGGGGATAATTGCGGCATTAATATCTCCATCTCGTAAAAGATAAAGCAAAGCATCAGCCGGAAAACCAGTGAAACGTAGTGTGAAATCTTTATCTGGATCGATACCTTCTTCGCGCAACGCTTTATAACCTAAAAGATAGCCACCAAAAGCATCGGGTGCTATGGCGCCTACTCTTTTTCCTATTAACGCTTGAACGGATGTAATCGGGCTGTCATTACGAACTAAAATCAAGCTACCAATCACATTTCGTGTTGTGTTATCAGGCTCATAGCCAGAGTGTAAAGAGAGTAACCAACGTAATGGGAATGCATTATCTAATTGAATAAATTGCGCAGGATTTGTCAGTAAGAAATCAACGTTTTTTTTTGCTACTGCTAATTTCATTTCTTCAAGATTTAAAGGAACTAATACAAAGTTTTCTGTCGGGAGATGTTTATTCAATGTATCAACAAGTGGGGACCAATGCCTTTGAGTTGATGCATCTCCTCGTAGTGCTAAAACGCCGATCGTCCACACTTTTGCTGTGGCTTGTAAAGGAAGCATAAAAAAGAGCAGTAATAACCCGATGTTTACTGCTTGTTTTATCCCAATTGTCTGTTTTATCGTCATAAATATCTAATGTTAAATATTGTTTTGGATCAAGTTCACACTGGGTATGTGGTAAACCACAATAGGTGTCGTCTTCAGTAATTTTTACAATGCCCTTATAACAAAACACATACTTTTTACTTTCTATTTCCTTCACTCATTGTGAGATTGGGTTATTGAGTGATACTGGAGACAAATATGGATCTTGGAAAACGAAAATTTTTACAACAATTAGGGGTCCTTACTGCAGGTGCTTCACTAGTTCCTTTAGCGGAAGCAGGCATTAAATTATCACCTGAGCGTCGTGAAGGCTCGGAGGATAAACGCTATGGCATGCTGATTGATTTACGTCGTTGTGTAGGATGCCAGTCCTGTACTGTGAGCTGTAATATTGAAAATCAAACACCTCAAGGGCAATTTAGGACGACAGTAAACCAATATCAGGTTGCTATCAAGGGGCAAGAAGGGATAACCAACGTCTTACTGCCTAGACTATGTAATCATTGTGATGAGCCACCATGTGTTCCAGTTTGTCCTGTTCAAGCGACTTTTCAACGTAAAGACGGCATTGTTGTTGTTGATAATGAACGTTGCGTAGGTTGTGCTTACTGTGTTCAAGCATGCCCTTACGATGCACGTTTTATTAATCATTCGACTCAAACTGCGGATAAATGTACTTTCTGCGCACATCGTCTTGAAGTCGGTTTATTGCCTGCTTGTGTCGAATCTTGTGTTGGTGGTGCACGTATTATTGGTGATATGAAAGATCCAAATAGCACTATCAGCAAAATGCTACGTACCCATGAAAAAGAGCTGAAAGTATTAAAACCTGAAAGTGGTACGTTGCCACAAGTTTTCTATCTCGGCTTAGATGATGCATTTGTACAACCATTAGTTGGTCAGGGGCAACCCGCATTATGGCAGCAGGAGGTTCACTCATGATCCCGCAAGTTTCTCAAATTCAAGAAATCATGGCGATCCCGCAAGAATATTTTTGGTTACCTTGGGCTGTACAGTACTTTTTTTTCATTGGTATTGCTTGCAGTGCAACACTTTATGCATGTTGGCAGTGTTGGAAAGGTCGTTCAGGTAATCAACGTTTAGAAGCTGTTGCGGTATTTATTGCTGTGACAGCAGGGATCACGGCGCCTCTTGCTTTAACGGCTGATTTACATCAAACAGCACGTGTGTGGCATTTCTATGCTTACCCAACACCATGGTCATGGATGGCATGGGGCTCATTATTATTACCACTATTTTCAGTCTTTAGCATGCTTTACTTTGTGGCAATGGTTGTTCGCTTAGTCTGGAAACGTGAATATAAATTAACGCGCTGGGTTGCATTAGCGTGTTCATTAACTGCGATAGGTCTGCTGTTATACACAGGGCGCGAAGCTTCTATTTTGAAAGCCAGACCGGTGTTGTACACATATTGGCTACCCATCTTGCTGTTCTTTAGTGCAATGCAAGTTTTACCAACATTGTTGGCGTTAGGAACGCGTCGTGAACCCGCTCACCAACGCGAACTGGCGATGTGGTTTGTTAGCTCCTTGATACTATTGGCAGTATGTACCGGTTTTTGGCTTGCTGGTAATACGATTTCAGGCCAAGCAATTCGTCAACAACTTGCAATAGGAAGTCTTGGCTGGTGGAGTGCTATGGGGGTAATTATTCTGTGGATCATCTCTGTTGTCATGGGACTTTTGATGGCAAAACAGGCACGTTCAGTGGCATTTATTACCATTATGGCATTTGTATCAATGGGGCTTGCATGGGTATTACGTTGGTTAATGTTGATAGGTGCCCAATACATTCCAAAATATAACATAATTACAAACCCTTATGAGTTTACGCTCGGTAATGATGGGCTGATGGCAATTGTTGGTACATTTGGATTGTGGATAGCATTAACCATTATATTTAGAGAAAGTATTCGTTGGGTTGTCAGGAGAGTGCAGCATGGCTAAGTTTACAAGACGTCAATGGCTTAAAGGTGGGTTAGTTATCGGTGGTATTGCCGCATTTGCTGCCAGCTACCGTGATGTTGCTAAACGTGCCGTAGATGGCTTAGTTGATGGCACATCAGGCAAAGTGACACTTGATAGGATCAATGGCAATTCATTATTACCTGAAGGTAAGGTTGTAAAAGAGGCCAAATGGCAAGCGAATACCGCCCAATCTGTTTGTATGACGCAATGTTTTGGTTGCTGGACACAATGCGGTGTTCGTGCTCGTGTTGATAGAGCAAACAATAAAGTATTACGTATTGCAGGTAATCCTTATCATCCCCTTTCTCATGATCATCACTTTGGCTACAACATGCCAATTAAAGAAGCATTTGAAAAAATGGGAGGAGAAAGTGGGTTAGAAAATCGTTCTACAGCTTGTGCTCGTGGAGCAACCATGATGGAAAGCCTTGATAGTCCAACACGTATTCTTGAACCAATGAAACGTGTAGGTAAACGTGGTGAAGGCAAATGGAAACGCATCAGTTTTGAACAATTGATCCAAGAAATTGTTGAAGGTGGTGATTTATTTGGTGAAGGTCATGTCGATGGTTTACGTGCTATTCGTGATTTAGACACGCTGATTGACCCAAAACAACCTGCATTAGGCCCTAAAGCTAATCAGTTATTAATGACAAATGCGGGTGATGATGGACGTGATACTTTTATTCGTCGTTTCGCTCAAAATTCATTTGGTAGCAAAAATTTTGGTGCTCATGGATCTTATTGTGGATTAGCATACCGTGCTGGCTCTGGTGCGTTAATGAATGATTTAGATAAAAATGCCCACGTTAAACCAGATTGGGATTATGTTGAATTTGCTTTGTTCTTAGGAACTTCGCCAGCACAATCAGGTAACCCATTTAAACGCCAAGGTCGCCAACTAGCTAATGCGCGTATTCGTGATTCATTTAACTATGTTGTTGTAGCGCCTGCATTACCGTTAACCACTACACTAGCGAACGATCATGGTCATTGGGTTCCTGTTCAGCCTGGAACAGATGCCGCTTTAGTCATGGGAATGATCCGCTGGATCATTGAAAACAAACGCTACAATGCAGACTATCTGTCTGTACCTAGCGAAGTTTCAATGAAAAATGTTGGCGAAAAAAGTTGGACAAATGCAACGCATCTTGTGATCAGCGATGAAAATCATCCACTTTCAGGACAAATGCTCACAACGGCACACTTTAATGATGTTGCTGAAGGGGAAGCGCAAAATTTAGTGTTATCACAAGGTGGTGAATTAGTTCCTGCAACACAAGTTGATAAAGCACAATTATTTGCTACGTATAAAATCACTTTAAAAACGGGCGCAGAAGTCACTGTGAAATCAAGTTTTCAATTACTTGATGAAGCTGCTAAACGTATGACATTGGCAGAATATAGTGAGCGTTGTAAAGTACCAGAAACGACCATTGTCGCATTAGGTCGTGAATTTACCGCGTATGGACGAAAAGCTGCGGTTATCTCTCATGGCGGTATGATGGGAGGAAATGGGTTCTATACAGCGTGGAGCGTTGTTATGCTCAATGCACTAATCGGTAACTTAAACCTTAAAGGTGGGGTATCTGTTGGTGGGGGTAAATTTAATGGTGCAACTGATGGTCCATGTTACAAAATGGAGAGCTTTAAAGGTAAAGTGAAGCCAAAAGGCATGGTGTTATCACGTAGCAAAGCTGCATATGAGAAATCTGATGAATACCGAGAGCGTGTTGAAAAAGGAGAGTCACCATATCCTGCAAAAGCACCTTGGTATCCGTTTGCTGCCGGGCAGCTAACTGAGCAATTAGGATCTGCATTAGCAGGTTATCCTTATCCATTAAAAGCATGGATCACGAATATGACCAATCCTGTTTATGGGATTGCGGGGATTCGTCAAGTGATGGAAGAGCGTCTTAAAGATCCGAAGCATCTACCTTTAATTATTGGTATTGATGCCTTTATGAATGAGACAACGGCACTGGCAGATTATATTGTTCCTGATACACATAATTTTGAAAGTTGGGGATTTAGTGCACCTTGGTCTGGTGTTCAAGTCAAAGCCAGTACTGCACGTTGGCCGATTATTGAACCTCGTGTTGCTAAAACAGCAGAAGGCCAACCTATCTCAATGGAAACATTCTGTATTGCTGTGGCAAAAGCCTTAGATTTACCAGGTTTTGGTAATAAAGCGATTGAAGATATGGATGGGAATTTCTATCCAATTAACTGTGCAGAAGATTACTATTTACGCGTTGCGGCTAATATGGCATTTATGGGGGAAAAACCTGTTTCACCTGCGACTAATGAAGATATTTTGTTGAGTGGGGTGGATAGAATTCTACCAGCAATGACTTCTACGTTAAAACATGAAGAAGTACTGCGGGTTGCATATATTTATACCCGAGGCGGTCGTTTTGCGCCTTATGATAAAGCATGGAATGGCAATGAGACTGGGCCTCAGTGGAAAAAACCATTACAAATTTGGAATGAAGAAGTTGCGAAAAACCATCATGCGATAACGGGTGAACGTTATAGTGGTTGTCCAACTTATTATCCACCACGTCTCTCAGATGGTAGTGATATTCATCAGTACTACCCTGAAAATCAATGGCCATTAAAACTAATGTCCTTTAAGTCTCATGTGGTGAGCAGTTCAACCGGTATGATCCAACGATTGAGAATGGTGAAACCGAGTAACTTGGTCGCAATTAACCCGCAAGATGGTAAAAAATGGGGTGTGAGCCATGGTGATAGGGTTCGTATTGTAACACCGGGAGGGCAAGTCGAAGCTGAGATTAGTTTACTTGATGGTGTTATGCCTGGTGTTTTAGCCATTGAACATGGTTATGGCCATCAAGAATTAGGCTCTCGCCAACATTACTTAGATGAACAACCTTTGCCGATGGACAAAGGCATTGGCAAGGGTATCAACCTGAATGATTTGGGATTTGCGGATCCAACAAGGGAGATAACTAATACTTGGTTAGACTGGGTATCTGGCGCTTCTGTTCGGCAAGGTTTGCCCGCTAAAATTGAACGTATTGCCTAATTATTGACCTCCAGTTTTAAAGCATTACTTCACTCTTCAAAATGGAGAGTGAAGTAATGACATAATAAATAAGCTGTTTTTATATTATAAAATAGATACAAGATTAGTTTAATTATTTTAATATCATATGTACCCTACCTACATAATATTATAATAAATTTAAGGTGACAAACACGCCTATTAGTCACCATATTTACAGAGAGTAATAATAGGAATCGGACTCCTTTTTCTTTTTTTATTTTATAATGTAAAGATATTAGACTACTTTTCATATATGTATTTTAAAATGTTATATATGAAAAATAATTCAATTCTATTTTTTACGTTAATTTTTTCAGTAATATGCCTTTTATGTGAATATACTGTACTGCTACTGATACATAGTTTTTTAGCTATTTGGTGGTTTGGTAATTCATTCATCCAGTAATTAATGATTTTTTGCTCTTGTGTACTGAAAATAGAACACAAAGAGTGTTTATAGGTTGGAAAAAAAACTTGGCATCGCGAGGTAAATAAAGCGGTTTTTTCTAGCACCCACGGAAGTATTCTCTTTGGGAGAATAAAACAGTTATTTGTCAATGCGATAGGCCTTTCTTTATCGGGGTAGTTCGCATCAAGATAAAGATAAAGTCGGCAATTTTTTGTTGAAATGAAAAATAATTGTAAATGTTGGCAGTGTGCTATTTCTCGGCAATATCGGGTAAGGTCAATGAATATAATATCAGGCATAGAATGATTAATATAATTATTTGCTTCTTGTATAGATGATATATCAATAATTTCATGTCTTATATTTCTTTTGGCAAAATAATGTTTTATACCATTACGAGTAAAGAAACACTCATCAATAATTAATACTTTCACAAATAACTTCCTTGTTTGCCATTATTTTATTAATTTATTAAGTTAAAGATAACTTGATTATGTGTCAATTCGGCTTATATATTGTTTTTTTTAAGATATATCGAATAAAATCATCATTATTGCTCTTGTATTAAATAATGTTTTACTTATTAATATAATTAATTATTTTTCATGATATGAGTTTGGCAAATGGATAAAATTAAAATATTGTATGGAGTTATAAAAGAGAACAGGAGTACATTGTACTCCTGCTTTGCGTTCGCTATCTTTTGTCGATCTTTTTATTAATGCTTGGTGTTGTCTGAAACAAGATCTTCAGATGATTCAATTTTATCAATACCAGCTTGAAGAATATGAATCAGCTGTTTAGCTATATCTGTTGTTAGCCAAAGTGTTTTATCTACAACGGCGTTTTCAGGATGATGCTCATTTTCAGGAAGATAATGTAAACGCAGCATCATAGCATCGTAGATATCAACAGTACTGATGTCCCAGCCTACAACAGGGTGTGTCTGAATAACTTCATTTTTTCTACTCATAATACCTCCTAATCATACAACCGGTTTTGACTAAGAGAGAAGTTCCCACACAATGTGGTTACTTTTCAGTATACGAGATTTATCGTGATTAAAAAGATAAATTTTTGTTGTAACAAAAAAATGTGTACTAGCTCTGATAAAAGAGTAATGCACCATTAACAGTCGAACAAGTGTTATATGGTGCATTTTAGATAAAAATCAAGGGGCGAGATTAATCAACAGTAATATCCCAGTGAATATCTTCATTGGCTAAGAACGGGATAAGCGCTTCATTGCCACAAAGAATTTGAGCCGGTGCTTCAACCGTTTTTTCTGTTAGTGTAATAGTACCTTCATTTATAGGTAATCCATAAAAACGTGGCCCATTGAGTGAACAGAATGCTTCAAAGTGCGCTAATGCATTAAGTTCTTTAAAAACAGTTGCATAGGCTGCTAATGCTGTAGGGGCGTTAAATACACCCGCGCAACCACAAGAGGACTCTTTTCGATGTTGTAAATGTGGTGCAGAGTCTGTCCCTAAGAAAAAGCGAGAATTGCCTGATGTGACAGCTTGTCTTAAGGCATCTTGATGAACATTACGCTTAAGAATGGGGAGGCAATAGAGGTGAGGTTTAACACCTCCGACTAACATATGATTGCGGTTAAACATCAAATGTTGTGGAGTAATGGTGGCACCGAGAAATTCATTTCCTTCTAACACATACTGAGCGGCTTCTTTGGTTGTGATATGTTCAAAAACTATTTTTAGCTCAGGAAATTGTTTGCGTACAGGAGACATAACGCCATCAATGAAACGCGCCTCTCTATCAAAAATATCAATATGTGAAGCAGTCACTTCGCCGTGAATAAGCAATGGCATGCCGATTTTTTCCATCACACTTAAGATAGGATAAATCTTTGTAATATCAGATACACCATGGCTTGAGTTTGTTGTTGCATTTGCAGGATAAAGTTTACAAGCAGTGAAAACACCTTGTAAAAAACCTTGTTCTACTTCTGAAGGCAGTGTGCTATCCGTTAAATAGCAAGTCATTAAAGGGTCGAATTTATCCCCAGCGGGGATAGCCGCTTTTATACGATCACGATAAGCGCGAGCAGCGTCAATGGTTGTAACTGGTGGGACAAGGTTTGGCATAACAATAGCTCTGCCAAAATAACGACTGGTATAAGGAACAACAGTTTTTAGCATGTCATCATCACGAAAGTGAACATGCCAATCATCAGGACGGCGAATAGTGAGGGTGATAGGTTGTGCAGTGGTCATATACCGGCTCCGTGTGTCTTAGGAAAATCGAAAGATCAAGGATTGGATTGGACTAAATAGTCAAGCCGGAAACGAATGCTAATACGAAAACGATTAAATAGCTACCATTTAATCGCATTTTTTTATTATGTATTAAAGAGTGGTGTAAGGGAAAACAGAGAATAAAATCAAATGGTTACGAGGGTGACACAAATAGAAATGGCTCCTCCAACTGGACTCGAACCAGTGACATACGGATTAACAGTCCGCCGTTCTACCAACTGAACTATGGAGGAATAACACTAAGTGGCGTGTATCATATAGCGGTCGTTTTGAGATGTCAAAGGACAATCTGCGATATTTGTTTAAGTGCGTAGATAAGCAACATTTTGTGTATTTCTAAAACAGATGCTCTAATAAAGCGGTGAGATTTTCAGCAATAAGGAATAAAAATAAAGAGACAACACATTTAATAAAAAAGTGGAGATCTTAAAAAAGACAAATTAACGAAAAAAGAGCGATGTGAATCATACAGAGTAGAGAAAGCAAAAAGCCCGCACTGTAATAGCGCGGGCTTTTCTAAATTTGGCTCCTCCAACTGGACTTGAACCAGTGACATACGGATTAACAGTCCGCCGTTCTACCGACTGAACTATGGAGGAAGCGAGTTCTCGTGAGAACGGGGAGAATAATAGCGAGAGTGATGAACTTTGTAAAGTAAAAAAAGTGAAAAAACAGTTTAAGTGGCTAAAAAATAACTAATTTATAGGCTTAAAATTAAATCAGACACTTCAAATTGAAAAATTATTTAATAAATCATATTGGGTAAAATAAAATACGTAAAAATTGGCCTTGAGATTGATGACAGAGTTATGAAAAGTTATTGATAAAACTCAGAGAAAAAGGCAAATAAAAATAAAGAGAAATACCGCAGGAGAACAAAAGACTAGAAAGCAAAAAGCCCGCACTGTAATAGTGTGGGCTTTTCTAAATTTGGCTCCTCCAACTGGACTTGAACCAGTGACATACGGATTAACAGTCCGCCGTTCTACCGACTGAACTATGGAGGAAGCGAGTTCTCGTGAGAACGAGGCGAATAATAGCTATCCTCGCTCACCTTGTAAAGTAAAAAAATGAAAAAAAACACCGTTTGCTCAAGAGTGCATCAAGTTGTTTCTTTTTTGATGAAAATGTATAAAAAATAAATAGTTATCAGGAGATATTATGCTTCAATAGGACATTTCTATTATGCGGTGTAATTCTAAAGTCGATAAGAAGCAATAAGAGGTCTTTTCAAAAGAAAGTTTTTCATACTATTTAATAATACAATGTAAGGAATGCAGAGGTTAAATAGAAGATCCAGAGATAATGAACACTACCGATTTATCAACGCCGATTTTAATTGAGTTCGATGAATTTAAAAAAACGCTCCTTTCCCATACGAAAGATAAAGAAGGAGGTTGGGATACGGCTGTTTCTGGATTAGCGCTGTGTCACTATACAACAACGACAGAATCAGAAGGGTGGATGTATGAGCCAAGTTTGGCTATTGCTGCTCAAGGTGCAAAACAAATAACAATAGGTTTAGAAACAAATTGTTATCGCCCCATGAATATGCTTTTGACATCGTCTGACATACCTACTTTTGCTAAAGTATGTGAAGCATCTAAAGAGGCACCATTTTTAGCTATCTTACTTAAATTAGATCTCTCTTTATTACCTGAGTTGTTAGCTGAGAATAAATTTGAATTATTGCAAGAAAGTAATCAACATAGAGCTCAACAAGTCGTTCCCGCCACTGCACCAATATTACAAGCAGTCACTAGACTTATTAAACTGATTGATACACCAGAAGATGTGCCTTTTATTGCTCCTTTGATCCAAAAAGAGATCCTTTATTACTTATTACGATCAAATGATGGGGCAAGGCAGCAGTTATTGGCATCGCAACATCCTCAATGTCGCCAAATTAATCATGCTCTTGATTGGGTTAAGCTGCATTATCGAAACACTATTCGTATTGAAGATTTGACCACGTTAGTAGGAATGAGTACCTCTTCATTTCATTTCCACTTTAAAAATCGAACGGGGATGACACCATTACAATATCAAAAATGGCTACGTCTTAATGAAGCCCGACGCATTATGTTAATTGAAATGGCAGACGTTTCTGAAGCTGCATTTAGAGTGGGATATGAAAGTCCATCACAATTTAGTCGTGAATATCATCGATTATTTGGCTTTGCCCCTTTAAAAGATATCCAACGATTAAAAGAATCTGACACTGAAAGGGTATCTTTGGATAATTAGGCAAGAATAATGGAGAAATGAGTTAAAGCAATAATGAGTCATTGAGTTACAGTCAAGCTATTAGATATCTGTATATAAAGGAGTTTGACGTGGCTAATGTATTTATTATTAATGCCTCAAAAGAATTTGATGGCTCTGAAGGAAAACTCAACGATTATTTAACGCAAGTTGCTACCACTTTGCTGTCTTCACATCAGATAAATGTGCAATCAACTCGTATTGATGATGGCTACGATAATGATGACGAAGTTGATAAATATTTATGGGCTGACGTTATTATCTATCAAATGCCAGCTTGGTGGATGGAAGGGCCTTGGATCTTAAAAAAATATATTGATGATGTCTTTAGTGCAGGCCACGGAAAATTATTCATAGATGATGGTCGTACACGAAAAGATCCTTCAAAAAAATATGGCTCGGGTGGGTTGCTACAAGGTAAAAAATATTTACTCTCCGTGACTTGGAATGCACCCTTTGAATCTTTTGAAGAACAAGAACAGTTCTTTGATGGGAAGGGGATTGATGCCGTGTATTTTCCATTCCATAAGGCAAATCAGTTTTTAGGGATGGAGGGATTAAAAACCTTCGGAATGTTTGATGTAGTGAAACAACCTCAAATTGAAAAAGATATTGGGGCATATAAAAAACACTTAGAACAAGAAATTGTGGTTTTGCATCGCTAATTTTAATAGGGAAATATAATAGCAAAAAGCCCGCACTGTAATAGCGCGGGCTTTTCTAAATTTGGCTCCTCCAACTGGACTCGAACCAGTGACATACGGATTAACAGTCCGCCGTTCTACCGACTGAACTATGGAGGAAACGTGTTCTTCTTGAGAACGAGGCGCATAATAACGATGATATATCAGAGTGTCAACGCTAAAAGTGGATTTAATCTCTATTTGGTTGGTTTATCGACAAAGTGGTTAAATAATAGAAGTTATTCTCCGTGTTTTTGTCATCAACACGGAGAATGAATCAGGCTTGGGGGGATAATTGTGACGCTGAAATCGATTGTTGGACAGGATCGAACGCCATTAAATACACATCATAAAAATGTATTTCTTGTTTTTTGCTAATAATCTCACGAATGTCTTCTTTTATTTGTGGTGAGATTGCGGGGTGTTGCTGAATTTCATTTACTGCTTCATCAGAAAGTTTTTCGAAGGTATACCATTCACCGTTATAGCAAACTCTTAAATCAAGTACGCCAATATCTTCAAATTTATAGATAGGTTTAATATCAAATAGCAATACACCAGCCATAACAAGGAACATTACAGTGAAAAGAACCAGTGAAATAATGCCAAAATAAGGAGAGTAGATGAGTAATGCTGCAAGCAATATATAAGAAAGAACCATGCTGATGCATAACCAGATATGGTTTTTTAAAAATTGACTATTAAAATGTGGTTTTCCGTCTCTTTTTTCCGCTTTATTGATCCGGTCTAAATCACGCTCTAAGATTTCTTTTAATACATTCATTGTAAACACCTTAAGAGATGAATGTTGCAAACTTGTTTCTTGTTACTAGATTATCACGGAGACGAGATAAGCAGGTAGAACAGTTTTTTTAAATTCGGGCATTAACTGTTATTGTGATGCCATTAAGACTATTCTTAGTTGCTGTTAATAATAGAGATAAAATATCAAATAAATTTTATACACAGTGATGAAAATAGAGGAAGAATTGTATTTTTAATGTGCAATTCGCATTTTTTTAATCTTTAGATGCATAAAACTATTGCTATTAAACTTGTCTCATGCGTTAATGAGTAAGGCCTCAATACAGACCTGATTTATGATTGACATTCTAAGTTAATGAGTTTTAAACAGCATCGCTTTTTGACCGTTTTCTTCATGTGTGCCCATAAGTTATAGGTAGTTCAGGCCAGTAGATGCCGAGAAGGCAACGTTTTATTGATATATAGGAAAGTCACATGTCTGACAAAATGAAAGGTCAAGTTAAGTGGTTCAACGAGTCTAAAGGCTTTGGTTTTATTACTCCAGCAGACGGAAGCAAAGACGTATTCGTTCACTTTTCTGCCATTCAAGGTAACGGTTTCAAAACTCTGGCTGAAGGTCAGAACGTAGAATTCACAATTGAAAACGGTGCAAAAGGTCCAGCAGCAGCTAACGTAACAGCTCTGTAATTTAAAGCCTTTTAAAAATTTTCTTCAAGCCTGTCACCTTATGGTGGCAGGCTTTTTCTTTATGGGTAAAATAAATAAAAAGAGAATGATAATATTTATCAGGAGAAAAGATGCAGATTAATGATAGGGTTGTTGTGAAGACGGATGGTATTGATGATCGTGAAGGGATCATCCTGCTTATTGAAGAATTTCATGAAGGTATTATGTATTTAGTATCACTTCCCGAGTATCCAAAAGGAATTTGGTTTTTTAATGAAAAAGAGGGCGGAGAAGGTACATTTGTTAGACCAATACAACAAAAGTGATTTGTGTTTAGGTTCGGTTCATTTACATTTTTAAACTGGCTACTTATACTTTTGCTAAATTTTAGTGAGGAGAAGTCATTTTGGATACGCAAAGTTGTCGGTTAACAACAAATCAGTTAACTCAAAATAAATTTATTCCAATCAGTAGGTAGGCTGCTTTTCTTCAGTAAAACTGCTTACCACTTTTGGTGGGCAGTGCATCGTAATATTCCTTTCTTATATATTTCTGTTTTGCACTCACCCAAAAACCCTTTATGTAACTAACAAAAAAGGTATAGGTATGTGCTACATTTTTTTCTCCTTATTTCCTCCTCCTAGGTCGATACGTTAATTTCAATACTCTGAACTTTTAGAAAGTATTTTTCAGATTTATTTTTAATCATCATGTAGAGGAAATAAACATGACGATGACACCTTATATTTTAAATTTGGTAATTGCCATGTGTCTTGGTGCATTGATTGGTGCCGAACGTCAGTGGCGACAGAGGATGGCTGGTTTAAGGACGAATGCATTAGTTGCCACTGGAGCCGCTGTTTTTATCTTAAGTTCAATCGAGACTTCACCGGATAGTCCTGGCCGAATAGCCGCTCAAGTGGTTTCGGGGATAGGGTTTCTTGGCGCAGGTGTAATTATGCGAGAAGGAATGAATATTCGAGGACTGAATACAGCGGCAACACTTTGGTGTTCAGCAGGAATTGGCGTGTTGTGTGGTTTAGGGCTGTATCAATTGGCGACGATAGCAACACTTCTTATTCTTTGTGCCAATATTTTATTACGAGAAGCCGCTCAGCGCATTAATGCTCAACCACAATCTCAAGCAATAGATATTGAGCAACGTTACTCTATTCGAATTATTTGTGATGCTGAAGATGAGGTTTTAGTCAGAACTCTTATTTTGCAAGCAATAAATGGTTTACATGTTCGATTACAATCTTTGAGTAGTGCTGATACATTAATGCCTAGCCAATTAGAAGTTTGTGCTGAGTTGCTTGCAACGCCTATTGAACAAAAAGAGATAGAAGCCATTGTCTGCCGAGTTAGTTTAGAGAAAAGTGTAAGTGCTATCAATTGGAAAATTGCATCTGAGCACCCAGCCTAACTAACAATAGTTTGAATTAAATACACTTCTTAAGATTACTCTCTATATTCTATATAGGGAGTTTTTTTATCATTGTCATACTGGAGAGATATTAAATACCCAAAATTAGCTTAAAAAGAATATGAATATTAAAGAAAGTTATAAGCGATATAGTCTTATCGTTTGTGAGCAAATAAACGTAGTGGCTGATTTTAAAACTCAGTGTCTCATTGCTGATAGTGAGATCTGCATCATATATTAAGTATTATTACTAACATATAGAAATAAAGTATTTTGTTATCGTAATTATTATTTTTGTAACTATTACTTTATGGAATAAAAATAGGGATTTTATTCATAGTGAACCAATTAAAAATACACAAGAAAGGCGGAATTGATTTTCGTTTTATTTTAAACAACCATTTTTACGTAATTTGATTAATATGCAATTATTTGTATTGTGGTTAACCCGTATATTGTGAGCTCAGAGTGGAAATGACTGAATAGAGTTTAAGCATATTTGATATGGTTTCTCTTTTTTATTCATTATTGCTTTCAGATTGTTTTGACTTACTGCTGTTTATTTTGAATAAACGATGAACATTAAAATCAAGTGAGCATTGGCCATGAGGCGTTTACTTATAAAATGAGGTGCTTAGGTGTATTGTAGGGCAAAAAGTCGTTATTAAGGGGCTTAGTGTAGTATAGAATTTTGTGGCATAAAGCGTGTTTTCTATTGATTATAATAGCATTTTTTTTAATATCTAAATTATACTCTCAAATTATTTCAATGTATTTGGTGAAATATATATCAATATTTTTCATCTGGTTTCGTTTAAGTGTTAATTTTTGAGTAATATTTTTAATTTAACCAAATGAGTGCCCAGAAAAAGAGAAGCAAGTGTAGTGAAATAGCAAGTTTAGTCCGCTACAGTAAAGCTGATGAATGGTTGACGAATGTTGTTTGTCATTGTTCATCCGTGATGTGCAAAAAAATTGAAAAAATGTAATATTTTTTGTAAAAATCATGTAGAAAAAATGATACTAATAAGTAATCTTACAATGAGAATAGAAAAATCATACCAAGCATTTCTTTGTATAAAATAATAATTTCATGATTATATTATTTATAACTTTGTCAAGGATGTAAATCTGACTTATTACAGAAAGAGAATTATCTTAGTATGAAATAGGTATGCCATTACCATTTATCCTGAAAATAAATATAAAGGATAATTGTGATATTGACCTTTTTTGATTAACTTAAAAAGATAAAAACAAGCTCATACAACCATTAATTAAAAAAGTATACCATCAGAAAAAGACGACAAACATTTCACGATAGCTAGCTCAAAAAAGAGAGCGCTCATTTCAATAGAACTGAAAGCAATACACAAAGTATTTGTATTCACGCCATGAATAGTCTCAATTATTCTCGACTTAAAAAATACAGTTACAATATTTTTCCGATCCTTCTTTTTAGAAAAAACAGAACACTTTGGAAACGTAAAGTATGAAACCCAGTTATTGCTTTTTAAGCATAATCTAATAAATGAGATATAGATCTAAATTGCTTAGATATATCAATATTTTTATTACTCTTTTATGGAGAGGAAATGTCTTTTTAAGCTCAGAATGACTCAAAAAAAGGGTAATAATACGGACTAAATCAGTGATAAGAAGAGAGGAATATTTAGATATGTATTTTTTAGTTATCTAAATAAAAATATAACGATATTTAAATCTTTGTCTGTGGCCCATCCCGTCAATATCAACTTTTGTTAAGCAATGGTGTTACTAAAAGTCAGCATCTTGGGTTCTGTAATACTTTGAGACTTGTGTTAACTAGGTTGAAATGAAGTAACTGAATATTGAAGGGGAAGAAAAGTGAAACAATGCTCATGATTTGTAGCTGTAAAACAAATCACGATAAAAATTAGTTTCGTTGATAAAAAGTAACATATGATATTTTATGGTTTGTGTTGATGCTAATAGAGTAATCAATAAGATGTTATTTTGATCATATTTATTTTTCTTTGTTTACATTAAGGTAGTGAGAGTATACAAGTGTTAAGTGTTGCTCAGGGTGTTAGTCTGCTCGGAAGCTTTTGGTGTTCAATAGCAATCAAAAGTAGAAAAAACAGAATTTATATTCAATCTTGTTTTTTTATGAATTAATTACTTTATATTGAGGGATCTCTAAATTTTTTTTTAGAAAATTGAAATTAATATTTCAATTTTAGCCTATTATTTTATAGTAAATGAAGTTGGTTTTATACTTTAAAAATTTAAAATTAACTCGATTTTTTTATTTGTTTCATTAAAGATAATATCTATAATTAATTTAAATGTATTTTATCAATATGGATAATTATTTTTTATTTCTTCATTTTTTAACTGTTCTTTTTTATTTTTTATTAAATGAGGCTAAATTTTATAAATTAATTCTTTGTTTTTTATATTTTACTTAAGCTAAATGTTGTATTATGTTTATATTCTGAATGATTATTAATAGTGAGTTTAAAGTTATTGGTTATTAATTTTATTTTTTCTTTTATTTATCTTTAATATTAAAAAATAAATTAATACAAATATTTACTGTTCATAAAATGGACTATAATTCATAAATAAAACTTATTTATATGAGTATATTATTTAGTGGTGATTAATTTACAGTCAATAAAACTCCTATTAAGAGTTCTGTAATTTAAGTGTTAAAAGCACATCCTAAATCATAAGTATATTTTTATTATTACGAAAGAAACTTTAATGCTGTTGAAAAAAATATTCAATAATTTAAGGGAGAAGATGCATAACTCAGAATTTAATTTTAGATGACTTATCTTTATGATACATAAGTGAGTGTTTGTATCATTATGATTTTAAAGAAAAAAATTATTCTTTAAATCATGATAAAAAAAGTAATAACTATAAATAATTATAATAGTCTATTTATTGAACAAATTGTAAATAAAAAGTGATCATTTCTGAGGTTTTAAGTAAATGATGAAAAAAATAATATCTATAGAAATATTTATTAAACAGAAAGGGATTGTTTAGATAAAGATGAGGAGTAGATATAGCAATATATGTTACTGTGATCAAAAAAATCTTCAATTTTAGATTTGTCAATTTTTTATGCTGTATTTTTAGGTTTATAAGTTTAATAGATCGTATAAAATAAAAAATTATCATTAATATTTTAATTTGGGTAGATTAGCTTATTAATTTACACCAAGTTTTATTACTTTTATCACTTGAATAGTTAATGAACTAATTCCATAATAATGATTATCTTTTTGTGATGTGACTCACATAGTATTTAAATTAGACTACTTTATCCGTTGAATAACTTAATAGTTAAGGAGTAAAGTTGTTGCGTTAGGATTATTCTTAACGAACTATATTGGCGAGCATTTAAAGTTTACTTTTAATTTAAATGTTTTTTTCGCTACTTTTGAAAATGACCGTATCAAAGTAATACAAGGTAGTGTTACTACGCGTCATGTTCATAAAATGGGGCCTGGAGATTTAATATTACATTTATATTAATTTCCTCGGGATCTTTCATTAGGAAGATCCTCTTTGTTCAATATAATCGGACGGGATGTAAAGAGATGAGTACGGTTGAATTGCTTAAGCATATTTATGACATAAATTTATCGTATTTGCTTTTGGCGCAAAGGTTAATTAACCAAGAAAAGGCTTCAGCAATGTTTAGGCTTGGTATTAGTGATTCCATGGCTGATGCTCTTGCAGAGCTTACATTGCCTCAATTGGTTAAGTTGGCTGAAACAAACCAACTAATCTGTAATTTCCGGTTTGAAGACAGCGAAACAATAGAACAACTCACTAAAGAATCTAGAGTGGATGATTTGCAACAGATCCATACAGGTATTCTTCTTTCTTCAAACTTGTTTCGTCAGTTAGCGGAACAAGATACATCTGCAACAAAGAAACGGGCATAACAATGAGTGAGAAAAGTATCGTTCGAGAAGCGAAAGATATTCGCTTAGCAATGGAATTAATCACCTTGGGTGCCCGCTTACAAATGCTTGAAAGTGAAACTCAATTAAGTCGGGGGCGTTTAATTAAATTATACAAAGAATTAAGAGGGAGCCCCCCTCCAAAAGGAATGTTACCTTTTTCAACGGATTGGTTTATGACATGGGAACAAAATATCCATTCCTCAATGTTCTATAACGCTTACCGTTTTTTATTGAAAAATGGGGGTTGTGTAGGGGTTGAGGCAGTTGTTAAAGCTTATCGTTTATACCTAGAACAATGTCCACCTGTTAAAGATCAAGAACCCATTTTAGCACTAACAAGAGCATGGACATTAGTACGCTTTGTTGAAAGTGGTATGTTACAACTTTCAGTTTGTACCAAATGTAATGGTTCATTTATTACACACGCACACCAACCTGCTAGCAATTATGTTTGCAGTCTTTGCCAGCCTCCTTCTCGCGCAATAAAAAAACGTAAACTTTCCGCCAATCCTGCCGATATTAACTTACAACTGTTGGATGGTCTTGAACAGTTTGCAATGTGATTCGAGATTGAAAGTTAAATATCAGGTTATAGAGCTTAGTTATCTATAACCTGAGCCGTTTCCTCTCCCCCTCCTATCTCTTGCTGCTATGTTCGCCATTCTCTCTATAACGAAATTAGCTAAAGGGATATCGCGTGTTAGTACTCTTAGGATATATCGTGGTTATGAGCGCCGTCATCGGGGGATATCTTCTCGTCGGTGGTAGTTTAGGCGCCTTGTACCAGCCAGCCGAATTTATAATCATTTTTGGTGCCGGTATCGGTGCTTTTATTGTGGGTAATAATGGTAGAGCAATTGTATCAACAATGAAGATCCTACCGAAATTACTTCGTAGTACAAATTACAATAAAGCGATGTACATGGATTTGATGGCTCTCATGTTTCGTTTATTGTCAAAAGCACGTCAAAACGGAATGTTGGCATTAGAGAGAGATATCGAAAATCCACAGCAAAGTGATATTTTTTCCCAGTATCCTCGCATTATGAAAGATGTCTATATGCTCAGTTTTATTACGGATTATATGCGTCTCATGGTGACTGGGAATATGAATCCTTATGAAATTGAATCTTTGATGGATGAAGAGATTGCGACTTTTGAGGAAGAGAGTGAAGTTCCCGCTACAGGGTTATCTGCCATGGGTGATTCTTTACCCGCGTTTGGTATTGTAGCTGCTGTGATGGGCGTTGTTAATGCGTTAGGTGCGGCGGATAGACCTGCTGGTGAAATGGGGGTTCTCATTGGACACGCAATGGTCGGAACTTTTTTAGGTATTTTATTAGCGTATGGTTTTATTTCACCATTAGCTTCCCGACTCAGACAACGCTCTAGTCAACAAATGAAAATGATGGAGTGTATCAAAACAACACTGTTATCTAGCATGAATGGATATGCGCCACAGATAGCGGTTGAATTTGGACGTAAAACCCTCTTTCTGGCAGACAGACCTTCTTTTATTGAATTGGAAGAACATGTACGTCAGGTACGGACACCGATGCAGGCAAATCCTGATGCAATGAAAGAAGAGTAATTATGAAGAGTAATTCACAAATCATTCGAGTTAAAAAGCGAGGGAGAAAGCAACATTACGCTCACGGTGGTGCATGGAAGATAGCTTATGCTGACTTTATGACTGCAATGATGGCTTTCTTTCTGGTGATGTGGTTACTTTCAATCTCTAGCCCACAAGAATTAACTCGTGTAGCAGAATATTTCCGTACGCCGTTAAAAGTCGCAATTGAAAAAGGGCGATTTAGTGGAGATGCAACAAATCCTATTCCCGGAGGAGGACGTGATCCTGTCTATAATGAAGGGGATATTTTGCCAAAAGGCGAGGAAGATAAACAGCTTAATGAAAAGCAACAATTCCGCCGTTTAAAAGATAATTTAGAACAAGTCATTTTAAATGATCCTAGATTAAAAGATCTGAAGCCTCATTTATTAATCGACATGATGGATGAGGGTTTACGAATTCAAATTATCGATAAAGCAAATCGACCTATGTTTAGAGTCGGTAGTGCCACCGTTGAACCTTATATGAAGGATATTTTAACGGCTATTGCACCTATTTTAAACGATACACCATACAAAATTAGTTTATCGGGTCATACCGATGATATTCCTTATGCAAGTGGTGCTTTTAAATATAGTAACTGGGAATTGTCTACAGATCGTGCTAATGCCTCTCGCCGTGAGTTAATTGGTGCAGGATTAAGGGAATGGAAAGTACTTCGTGTCGTAGGTATGGCATCAACGGTTCATCTCGTTAAAGAAGATGGTTTTGCAGCGGCTAACCGACGGATCAGTATTCTAGTCTTAACGAAGCAAGCAGAACAAAAAATTGTACAAGAAAATGAGCGGGTTGCACCGACAGTAACTGAGGCTATTGAAATAGAGCCTCTACTTTCAGGGCAAGAAACCCCACAAGAAAAAGCAGGAAATACACAGACGGGTTCGTCTGTGTCTTCTGCATCTGAGCTTCCCGAATCAAAAAAGGAAAATGTTGAAACAGGAGTTTCTGGGGAAAGTTTGCCATCACAATCGACAAATATTACTACAAAACAGGGAACAGCCCCCTAATTTGTTAGTAATCGCGTAAAGGTGAATGAGTAACGATGGATATTACTGAGTTTTATCAAACATTTTTTGATGAAGCAGATGAGTTGTTAGCTGATATGGAACAGCATTTACTGTTACTTGATCCAGAAAATCCAGATCAGGAACAGATGAATGCGATTTTCCGTAGTGCACACTCCATAAAAGGAGGAGCTGCAACATTTGGCTTCGTTAAACTTCAACAGACCACTCATGTGCTTGAAAACTTGCTCGATAGTGCAAGACGTCATGAGATGGCGCTCACCGACGACATTATTAACCTGTTTCTGGAAGCGAAAGATATTATGCAACAGCAATTGGATGCACATAAAAACTCACAAGAACCTGATGAGGAAACATTTAACTATATTTGTGAGAAGTTGCGTCAGCTGGCTCTCGATGTAAAAGAAGAACAATCAGCTCCTAATGTTGAGGCCGTTGCTGGGCCTGAAGCTTCCGTTTCACACGTTATTGAGACTGAAACTTCTGTTCCATCATCTGATGCTGAAAATGTGCAAAATGACGCCACTGTAGAAGAGATATCGAAAATGGCGACTGATGGACATTATTACCATCACATTATTTTGTCTGATCTTAAAGAGACTGATATTGATTTAATGCTTGATGAATTAAAACATCTTGGTGATGTGAGCCAAGTTGAAAAACAACATCATGGCCTTGAAGCAATATTAAAAACAACCGCGACAGAAGAAGATATTAGTGCGGTACTCTGTTTTGTGATTGAGCCTGAACAGATCTCATTTAGACAAAATACGGCTACAGAAAAACGGATGGCACAAGAAGAGAGTAAACCCTCTATTGATGATACTCATACTGAAAGCCAAGCAGAACAATCAGCACCTACTCAATCTGTTGTCGCTGAAAATGCACCGTTATCAGAACCAGCAAAAGCACCCGTTGCGACGGTATCAACACCGACCAAAAGACCTGCTACTGCTCCAGCGCCTAAAACAGAATCAACCAGTATTCGTGTTGCCGTTGAAAAAGTTGATCAACTCATCAACTTAGTCGGTGAATTGGTTATCACACAATCTATGTTAGCTCAACATAGCGATAGTCTAGAACCGTCTATATACAGTGATTTATTAAGTTGTATTGCACAACTACAACGTAATTCACGTGATCTGCAAGAATCTGTTATGTCGATTCGTATGATGCCGATGGAATATGTATTTAGTCGATTCCCTCGAGTTGTGCGCGATTTAGCAGGTAAAATGAATAAAAAAGTTGAGCTTAATATGATTGGTAGCTCGACTGAACTTGATAAAAGTTTAATTGAAAAAATTATCGATCCGCTGACTCAC
Source organism: Proteus sp. G2300 (assembly GCF_009915965.1). NCBI lineage: Bacteria > Pseudomonadati > Pseudomonadota > Gammaproteobacteria > Enterobacterales > Morganellaceae > Proteus > Proteus sp. G2300. Next base: position 81,997 of record NZ_JAABNK010000024.1, on the reverse strand, counting down.
TTAGTTCGAAACAGCCTTGATCATGGTATTGAAATGCCAGCAGATCGCGTTGCTGTTGGTAAGCCTGAAGCCGGGCAATTGACATTATCTGCAGAACATCAAGGTGGCAATATTTGTATTGAAGTGACTGATGATGGTGCAGGATTAAATCGTGAACGAATTTTGAAAAAAGCCATTTCTTCAGGACTTTCAGTTTCTGAGAATATGAGTAATGAAGAAGTTGCTATGCTTATTTTTGCTCCTGGATTCTCAACTGCAGAAGTCGTGACTGATGTGTCTGGACGTGGTGTGGGTATGGATGTTGTGAAACGAAATATCCAAGAAATGGGGGGACAAATTCAAATTAGTTTTGAAGTGGGTAAAGGGACTCGCATTCGTATTTTACTCCCACTCACGTTAGCTATTTTGGATGGCATGTCAGTTAAAGTACAAGATGAAGTCTTTATTTTACCATTAGGTACAGTGGTCAGCTCTTTACAACCTGAAGAGGATGATATTTATCCATTAGCGGGTGATGAGAAATTATTGCAAGTCAGAGGAGAATATTTACCTCTCATTGAATTGCATCGTACTTTTAATATTGAAGGTGCTCAAACCGATATTACTCAAGCTATTGCGGTTATCGTACAAAGTGCCGGACGTCGTTATGCTTTATTAGTGGATAAATTAGTTGGCCAGCATCAAGTTGTTGTTAAAAATATAGAAAGCAATTACCGAAAAGTACCAGGTATTTCTGCCGCAACAATTATGGGCGATGGTAGTGTGGCTTTAATTCTTGATGTACCAGAATTACAACGTTTAAGTCATACACAAATGACAAATAAGAAAAAGACTACAACTGCAAGCGCAGTCATTTAATAGTGAGGATAAAATAAGATTATGGCTTCGGAACATTTCGAGAAATTATCCGGTGAAACTGTTGGACAAGGATTTCTAATTTTTACGCTGGGCGACGAAGAATATGGAATTGACATTTTAAAGGTTCAAGAAATTCGTGGATATGATCAAGTTACTCGTATTGCTAATTCACCTAGCTTTATTAAAGGGGTAACAAATTTACGGGGCGTTATTGTTCCCATAGTTGATCTGCGTATTAAATTTTCACAAGAAAGTGTAACTTATAATGACAATACTGTTGTTATTGTGGTTAACTTATTAAATAGAATTGTGGGAATTGTTGTCGATGGCGTTTCTGACGTTCTTACGTTAAAGCCAGAACAAATCTGCCCTGCGCCAGAGTTTGCAGTCACAATGTCTACAGAGTATTTAACGGGGTTAGGTACTTTAGATGAAAGAATGCTTATTCTTGTTGATATTGAAAAATTACTCAACAGTGAAGAAATGGAATTAGTTGATAGCGCAACAATTCAAGCTAAATAAGTTTTTATTTTTTAAAAAATAATATAAATACTGTTCCGGTACATTTGCCGGAATAGCTATTTCTGTCTTTTTTATTTTATTAATGAGTGCTAAAGCATTAAATTAACTTTAAGGTAAATTTAAAAATAAAAAAGAACTAATAATTTGAGTTAAGTTCTATTTTATTATTTATTACTTTATAAGTAGCTATCAACAAGTTGTAATATTTTTCTAGTGACGGAAATAACTATAAAGTTTTTTATACTTATAATTTTAATTAAAAACAGTATTACCACCGCTTTTTAATGGGGCAAAAAACATGACTAAGATGAAATGAAACCTATAAAGTTTCTCTTAAGTCTGCCGATAACTTGCTCATTACCATTTATTATAAAAAGGGAAACTATGTTTAGCCGAATGAAAATAGTGACTGGATTATTATCCATTCTTCTGTTGTTTGGTGTTTTGCAATTTATCTCTGGGGGTGTTTTTTACTCAAATATTGTTGAGACAAGAAATGACCTGAATAAAACACTTACAATACAGGATCAACGTGAACGCCTAGACGAAAGCTGGGCTAACTTACTTCAAGCTCGTAATAATATTAATCGTGCTGCGATTAGTTTTCTATTACAAGATAAAAACTTAAATGTGGATGGCTCTCTGTCTGTGGATTATCTTACGGGTCTTGCTCGTAAAAATATGTCTCGTGCAGATGAGAAGTTTAAAGAGTTTGAAAAGAATATTACCGCTTATCAAGTTCACTCCGAAGATGATGTTCGTAGCCTAAAAGGGCGTTTTATCGAATATTTCTCTGCATTAAATCAATTAGAAATTCTACTTCAAGATAGAAATTTAAAAGACTTTTTTGAGCAACCAACTACGGGTTATCAAGATGCTTTTTATAAAGAATATCTTGCCTACGTTATGCGTAATGAGAAGTTTAATCATGAATTAAATGTAGCATTAGAAGCTTCTCACCAACGTACTGTCATCACCATGGTTGTTTTAGCCATTATCGTTATCTCTGCATTAATTTTATGCTGGTTTGCGTTACGTAATGCCTTGATTAGACCATTAAATTCGCTTCTATTAAGCATTAAAACTTTCTCTGAAGGGGATTTACGCCCCAATATTGAAGTCAATGGCCGTAATGAAATGAGCTTGTTAGCAAATGGCTTAAAGCATATGCAACAAGAGCTTATTCAAACCGTTCGTGGGGTCTATCAGAGCACAGAAAATATTTATAACAGCACAAGTGAAATAGCTGCTGGAAATAATGATCTGTCCGCACGTACAGAAGAGCAAGTAGCTTCCTTGGAAGAAACTGCCGCCAGTATGGAACAGTTAACTGCAACTGTAAAACAAAACGCAGATAACGCACGTCAAGCGAGTAACCTTGCTAATGACGCCTCAGATATCGCCCGCCAAGGCGGAAAAGTTGTTGCTAATGTGGTGCAAACAATGCACGACATAGCCGGAAGTTCTCAGAAAATCACCGATATTACTGCGGTTATCGATGGTATTGCATTTCAGACCAATATTTTGGCACTGAATGCAGCCGTGGAAGCTGCAAGAGCCGGTGAGCATGGTCGCGGATTTGCGGTAGTTGCCGGTGAAGTTCGTAACCTTGCGCAGAGAAGTGCAGAAGCTGCTAAAGAAATAAAAACACTGATTGAAGATTCTGTAAGCCGTACTGAAACGGGCTCTGTGCTTGTTGAAAGTGCAGGAGAGACGATGACGCGTATTGTGGACTCAGTAACGCGAGTTACTGATATCATGGGCGAAATCGCTTCTGCATCAGATGAGCAAAGCCGAGGTATCTCACAAGTTGGCCTTGCGGTTTCTGAAATGGATCGTGTCACTCAGCAAAATGCCTCTTTAGTAGAACAATCTGCAGCCGCGGCTGCTGGTCTTGAAGATCAAGCAGTTGCATTAACCCGCTTAGTTTCAATCTTCAAATTACCGGGTCAGGAAGAAAAAACGCTAGAAAGAAAGGAATCGGATGCAACCCCTGTAGTTAAAGCCGCTGCTCCACTTATAAAACCAGGAACCTCAGAAAAGAAAAAGAGCAGCAGTGTTGAAGATCCCGCTAATTGGGAAACTTTCTAACAACAACAAGTGGCTGACAAGCGGTGGCTTTTTTACCACCGCTTTAAACGAGGTGAAGGCATGTTTAGGTTTCGCAAATTAAAGATATCCACCAGTCTCTATTTATTACTGATGATGTTTTGCGTTATGCAGATGATTTCTAGTGGTATTTCGCTAGGGATTGTCCATTTGAATAACGAACAGATCACCAGAGTTGATTTAGATACATCTAAGCGAGATGAGTTAGGATTAAGTTGGGCATCTTTAATACAAACACGCAATGCGATTAATCGTGTTGCTATCGCAGTGAAAACTGAACAGTCAACGGATTATATTCAATCTATTGAATCAATTGCACTTTCACGCTTGGAAACAGCGAATACTCATTTTCAAAATTTCCTTGCTGAAATAAATAAAGAGGCAATACCGACAGAAGAAAAAGAAATCGTTGAAACGGTGAAAAATAATTATCACGTTTTATATGGTGCCTTAACTGAATTACATAGCATGTTAAAAAATGATAATTTCCAAGGTTTTTTAGACCAACCAACGGAACGTTATCAAACGGCAATGGAAAATTCATTTAACACTTATATGAATTACGTGCAGACAGAAATAACAGAATCTATAGAGCAAGGACATCGCTCTTATACTATTGCTATCTTGATGTTTATCGGTGCAATAGCAATGGTTATTGTTGTGTCAATCGCAGCTCACCGTTGGCTAAATTTTAATATCATTAAACCTTTTGCGAGTTTAAGTCGTTATTTTAATGATGTTGCAACCGGTAAATTAAATCGTGAAATTCTTGTTTTTACGGATGATGAAATAGGGGATGTATTTAGACAATTACGAGATATGCGGGGTGAGCTTGCTCGTTCTATTCGTATTGTTCGAGATAACAGTCACGCTATGTATTCTGGTATTCAAGAAATTTCAAAAGGAAATACGGATTTATCCTCAAGAACTGAACAACAAGCTGCTTCATTAGAAGAAACTGCGGCAAGCATGGAAGAGTTAACGGCAACAGTAAAACAAAATGCTGATAACGCTTTACAAGCAAGTAAGCTTGCGGAATCTGCTTCTGAAACAGCCATGCGTGGTGGCCAAATTACGCATAGTGTTGTTGAAACCATGGATGCGATTACACAAAGTTCTCAAAAGATAGGGGCTATTATCAGTGTGATTGATGGTATTGCGTTCCAAACCAATATATTAGCACTTAACGCGGCGGTTGAGGCTGCGCGTGCCGGTGAACAAGGACGAGGATTCTCTGTTGTTGCTGGAGAAGTTCGTAACCTTGCTCAGCGTAGTGCTGATGCTGCTAAAGAAATCAAATTATTGATTGATGAATCTGTTTTACGCGTCTCTCAAGGTTCTCAACTCGTTAATAATGCAGGGCAGACAATGGAGGAACTCGTTACATCAGTAAACAAAGTCACTGAACTAATGGCAGAAATTGCCTCTGCTTCTGATGAACAAAGTCGAGGTATTCACCAAGTCGCTGATGCAGTCAGTCAGATGGATCAGGTGACACAGCAAAACGCTGCTTTGGTGGAGCAATCAGCATCTGCTGCCGCAGCATTGGAAGATCAGGCTAATAACCTTGTTGATGCTGTATCGGCATTCGAGTTGCCTGATACGGATGAGAGTAATACCTCTTCATCCCTAGAAGGTAATGGGTTGAAAAAAGCAGATAAAAAATCATTTTTTAAAAAGACCCATTAAAAAACAATGAAACGTAATGTTACTGAAGTCTTATCAGATATCGCTGCTCAACCGTTGGATATTTTTACTCAACGGTTCATGTTGTCCGATGATCAGTTCCAATCTATATGCCAATTGATTTATCAAAAGGCCGGTATTGTGCTGACTAACAACAAAAGGGAGATGGTGTATAACCGTCTCACGAGGAGGTTACGTGAATTACGGATGAATAACTTTGGTGACTATCTTGCGTTTCTTAAAAGTGATGTACGCAACCCTGAATGGCAAGAGTTTGTTAATGCACTAACAACCAATCTCACGGCATTTTTCAGGGAAGCGCATCATTTTCCTATTTTGGCAAAACATGCCAGAAAAAGAGCAGGAGGTGTCTACCGAGTATGGTGTGCAGCAGCATCGACTGGAGAAGAACCTTATTCAATTGCGATGACTTTACGCGATGTTTTTGGGAATAACCCTTATAAAACCAAAATTATTGCCAGCGATATCGATACAAATGTGTTGGATAAAGCACGAAAGGGTGTTTACCGACAAGAAGAGCTTAAAACATTAAATGATGAATATTTGAAAAAATATTTTCTCAAAGGTGTCGGCGATTTTGAAGGATACGTGAAAATTAGACAGCAAATTAGCGAGATGGTCTCTTTTCAGTATTTGAATCTACTCGACAAGCAATGGGATTTAGAAGGTAGTTTTGATGCAATATTTTGTCGTAATGTGATGATTTATTTTGACAAAGCAACACAACAAACTTTACTTAATCGCTTTATCTCATTACTTAAACCAGACGGAATGCTGTTTGTTGGGCATTCCGAAAATGTAAGCCAGCTTAGCAAGGATTTCTACTTGCATGGGCATACCGTTTACGGGCTGACACCAGCAAGGAGAGGTTATGAATAAAATAACGGTACTCTGTGTTGATGATTCGGCGCTAATGCGTCAAATCATGCGAGAAATCATCAACAGTCATAGTGATATGGAAGTTGTTGATTGTGCACCAGATCCTATAGTGGCTCGTGACTTGATAAAAAAGTACAACCCACAGGTATTAACGTTAGACGTTGAAATGCCACGTATGGATGGTATTGATTTCTTGGAAAAATTGATGCGATTAAGACCAATGCCTGTCGTTATGGTCTCATCACTAACTGCAAAAGGTTCAGAAGTCACGCTAAAAGCGCTAGAACTGGGTGCGGTTGATTTTGTGACTAAACCTCAGCTTGGTTTGCGTGAAGGTATGCTTGCTTATAGTGAACTGATTGCAGAGAAAATTCGTGCGGCTGCTCTTGCACGGATTAGTCGGCGTGAAGTTCAAGTCGTACCTTCTAAATCATTGTCATTTACACCGATGATTTCGAGTGAAAAGTTGATTGTAGTTGGTGCATCAACAGGTGGCACAGAGGCTATTCGTAATTTTCTAGAACCATTACCCGTTACCAGCCCAGCGGTGTTGATCACACAACATATGCCAGCAGGGTTTACACACTCATTTGCAGAACGTTTAAATCGTTTATGTCAAATCAGTGTAAAAGAAGCTGAAGATGGAGAACGTGTATTACCTGGGCACGCTTATGTTGCTCCCGGTGATTATCATATGGAGCTTCGTCGGAATGGTGCTAACTACCAAATACACATTAATAAAGAGCCTGCTGTAAACCGCCATCGTCCTTCTGTCGATGTATTATTTCGGTCAGTCGCAAAATATGCGGGACGTAATGCCATTGGCGTTATTTTAACCGGAATGGGAAGTGATGGTGCTGCGGGGTTATTAGAAATGCGTCAAGCAGGAAGTTATACCTTTGCACAAGATGAAGCGAGTTGTGTCGTCTTTGGTATGCCTCGTGCTGCGGTTGAAATAGGCGCAGTTGATGAGGTGAAAAGCATAAGCTCAATGAGCAAAGCGGTACTGATGAAAATCAGTAGCACGCAATCATTGCGTATCTGATTAAGTTCAGTTTAAAAAGCAACACAGTAATTTGCCGATATATTTTGAAGGAGTTTTCAATGGCAAGTAAGGATCTGAAATTTTTAGTGGTTGATGATTTTTCAACAATGCGCCGCATAGTTCGTAATTTGCTAAAGGAATTAGGATTTACGAATGTAGAAGAAGCAGAAGATGGTGCTGACGCGTTAGCTAAATTACGCAATTCGGCAATTGATTTTGTGATAACAGACTGGAACATGCCAAACATGGATGGTCTAGAGCTTCTTAAAAATATTCGTAGTGATGCGGGATTTGCAGCAACACCTGTATTAATGGTGACCGCTGAAGCTAAAAAAGAAAATATCATTGCAGCAGCGCAAGCTGGTGCAAGTGGGTATGTTGTTAAACCTTTTACAGCAGCAATTCTTGAAGAAAAACTAAATAAAATTTTTGAAAAACTGGGCATCTAAGGAGTCGCAATGAGTGGGAATCCAATTATGCCGAAAGATAATATTGAAATGACATCTGATATTATCAGCCGGATCGGACAATTGACGCGGATGTTACGCGACAGTTTGCGAGAATTAGGATTGGATAAAGCAATAGCCGAAGCAGCAGAAGCCATCCCTGACGCTAGGGAACGATTGGATTATGTTGCTCAGATGACCGCTCAGGCAGCTGAGCGTACATTGAACTGCGTCGAAGCTGCGCAACCTAAACAGGATGCGTTAAGTGCCGATGCGACTAAGCTTACTGAACGTTGGGACCAATGGTTTGAACAGCCAGAAGAGCTGAAAGATGTACGCTCTCTTGTAACCGATACCCGCAATTATTTGCGGGATATCCCTGAGAGTACGGCTTTTACTAACAGTCAGTTATTGGAAATTATGATGGCACAGGATTTCCAAGATCTGACCGGTCAGGTAATTAAACGTATGATGAGTGTGGTTCAAGAAATTGAGAAACAACTTGTCATGGTATTAATGGAAAACCTGCCACCAGAGCAACTTGAAAAGTCTAATGTGAAAAAAGAGACTGATTCTTTATTAAATGGTCCACAAGTGAATAAAAACAGTGCTGGCGTGATCAAAAATCAAGATCAAGTTGATGATTTACTAGAAAGTTTAGGATTCTAACCTTCTAATGAGTTTTAGGGCGATAAGGACGTTGAGATATGCAGGACGCATTCGCTCTATGCTCTGCTCTTTTAGGATGGTGTACTTTATGGATAAAAAATTACGTAATAATACTTTGATAGCTCACGCTATCGAAGAAAATGTAAGCCGCTTTTTTTAAGCGGCTTTCGAAGTTGCTTAAATCAGCATCAATATGAAAGGTGTATGATTTGCTGTTAACTTCGCTGATTTCTTTATAGTTGGCGTCAAGATCACTTTTATTCTTATTTTTATCATTAGGTTGGTTTCTAAGCACCGACTGTCATAGCCCAAAAAGCCCCGTAAATTTGCGATTGTTCAGCCCATCAATTTCCTCTGAATTTGTCATGCTTAGAGTCATTTCATTCATGCTTTTAATCTCATTATCTAAATCGGACAGACTGTGGCTGAAGATAGCGATCTCGAAAAAACAGAGGAACCCACACCCCATAAACGGGAAAAAGCTAAAAAGGATGGGCAAATTGTCCGTTCTAAAGAGCTTTCATCCGTTTTAATGGTCTTAGGTGGTGTGAGTTTACTGTGGATGAGTGGTGGATTTATCACTCGTGGGTTACATGCCATGTTAACGGAAGGATTTACATTTAATCATCACCTGATTGGTAATGAGAATTTGTTGATCCCTCGATTTGGTAGCTTGATTAAGCAAGCTGTTTTTGCGTTATCGCCAGTGTTCTTTGGATTAGTGCTGGTGGCAATAGGTGGCTCGGCGTTATTAGGTGGGATCAATTTTAGTAGTAAATCAATTAAATTTGATGCAAAAAAATGGAATCCCATCTCTGGGCTAAAGCGTATTTTTTCAATGAATGCGTTGGCTGAATTATTTAAAGCGATACTAAAATCGACCTTTGTGGGACTGGCGGCAACCATTTTCTTATGGCACAACTGGAACGATATTCTTCATTTGATCACGCTTCCACCACTGAATGCGCTTGCTAATGCGATGCAATTGTTGATTTTTGCCGTCTACATCACGGTTTTTATGCTGATCCCCATGGTGGCCTTTGACATTATTTTCCAAATTCGTAGTCACCTGAAAAAACTACGTATGACGCGCCAAGAAATTAAAGACGAATTTAAACAGCAAGAAGGTGATCCTCAACTTAAAGCACGTATTCGTCAGCAACAACATGCGATGTCTCGCCGTCGAATGATGGCGGATGTACCGAAGGCTGACGTCATTGTTACGAACCCAACACACTATGCTGTCGCATTGCAATATAACGACAAAATGACCGCACCAAAAGTGTTAGCGAAAGGTGCAGGTGCTATTGCGTTAAAAATTAAAGAAATTGGTGCAGAACATCGAATTCCGCTTCTAGAAGCGCCACCGCTTGCTAGGGCGTTATATCGTCACAGTGAAATAGGTCATGCAATACCTTCAACCCTCTACGCTGCGGTTGCAGAAGTACTTGCGTGGGTTTATCAACTGAAACGATGGAAAACCGAAGGTGGTTTAAAACCTAAACAACCTATGAACTTGCCAGTGCCTCCCGCACTGGACTTTGCTGGAGAAGATAATCGTCATGGCTAATTTGGCCTCATTACTCCGCTTGCCGGGAAATTGGAAAAGTTCTCAGTGGCAGATACTGGCAGGGCCAGTGCTTATCTTGTTGATACTGTCAATGATGGTATTGCCATTGCCACCTTTTCTATTGGATTTATTATTTACCTTTAATATCGCACTTTCCATTATGGTGCTGTTAGTAGCAATGTTTACAAAGCGTACTTTGGACTTTGCTGCGTTTCCGACTATTTTGCTATTTACCACGTTGTTACGTTTATCATTAAACGTTGCTTCAACGCGTATCATCTTAATGGAAGGGCATACAGGATCAGCGGCTGCAGGGCGTGTTGTTGAAGCCTTTGGTCATTTCCTTGTTGGCGGTAACTTTGCGATTGGTATTGTGGTCTTTATCATCCTTGTATTGATTAACTTTATGGTTATCACTAAAGGGGCAGGACGTATTGCTGAAGTCGGTGCACGTTTTGTGTTAGATGGTATGCCAGGTAAACAGATGGCCATCGATGCTGATCTTAACGCCGGTATTATCAACGAAGATGAAGCAAAAAAACGCCGTAAAGAAGTCTCATTAGAATCTGATTTTTATGGTTCTATGGACGGTGCGAGTAAATTCGTTCGTGGTGATGCCATCGCAGGCTTAATGATCCTCGTGATTAACGTAGTGGGGGGCTTAATTGTCGGTGTTGCTCAACACGGTATGCCACTGAATGATGCCGCGAGCACTTATACCCTATTAACTATCGGTGATGGCCTGGTTGCTCAAATCCCAGCATTGATTATCTCAACGGCTGCGGGGGTTATTGTGACTCGTGTCGCGACCGATGAAGATGTTGGGCAACAAATGGTGACCCAACTCTTTGATAACCCTCGTGTATTGATGCTAACAGCTGGTGTATTAGGCCTGTTAGGTTTAGTACCAGGCATGCCAAATTTTGTTTTCCTTTTCTTCACCGCAGCATTAGGCGGATTAGGGTGGTATATCTTACGACGTAACGCCAACCCGCAAGTGCAACAACAAAAAGAGATGGAAGAAGTTGAGAAGCAAAATCGTGTTGTCGAAGCATCATGGGAAGATGTGCAACTGGAAGATCCTCTTGCTATGGAAGTGGGATATCGCTTAATTCCAATGGTAGATAACCGCCAAAATGGTGAGTTATTGGGGAGAATTAGCGGTATTCGTAAGAAATTTGCTCAAGAGACAGGATATCTCCCACCTGTTGTTCATATTCGTGACAATATGGAGTTAAGACCTTCTTCTTATCGTATTCTTATGAAAGGGGTTGAAATTGGTCATGGAGAAGCGCATCCGGGTCGTTGGTTAGCGATTAATCCAGGGAATGCGGTGGGTTCTTTAGAAGGCGATATCACGCAAGAGCCTGCCTTTGGTTTACCTGCGGTTTGGATTGATGACAGTTTAAGAGAACAGGCACAAGTTCAAGGCTATACCGTGGTTGCTGCGAGTACAGTAATTGCAACACACTTTAACCATGCATTAGCAAAATACGCATCAGAATTATTTGGTCGTCAAGAAGCGCAAATGTTGTTTGATAGGGTGAGTAAAGAGCTCCCTAAAATGACAGAAAATATGATCCCAGATATGCTGTCACTCACTGTATTGCACAAAGTATTGCAAAATCTGCTGTCTGAACAGGTGCCTATTCGTGATATGAGAACCATATTAGAAGCTTTAGCCGAGCATGCGCCAGAGCAAAAAGATCCTGCTGAATTAACAGCTGTCGTTCGTGTTGCACTTCGTCGTGCGATTACACAACACTGGTTTGGTGATCAAGATGAAATCCAAGTCATTGGGTTGGATGCAAGCTTAGAGCGTATTCTTGTTCAAGCAATGCAAAGTGGTGGTGGATTAGAGCCAGGGCTTGCTGAAAATATTGAACAACAAGCCTCTGATGCCGTACGTCACCAAGAAATGTCAGGTGGGGCACCTGTATTATTAGTCAATCATACTTTACGTTCATTATTATCACGTTTCTTACGCCGTAGCCTGCCACAATTAGCCGTATTATCAAATATGGAAATTAGCGAAGGTCGTCGTATCCGAATGACATCGATGATAGGTGGGCAACCTCATTAATCATTCTTGTTGATATGCCCTCATCTAGAGTTAAGGCCACTGTATTAAGTGGCCTTTTTTATGTTTATAGCATAGGAAAAGAGATAGGAGCGTCTAGTCATTTACTCTGTTTGATAAGCACAGAAGGCATCAGAAAGTGCAATTGTCTATTGATGAAAAAAGTGAAAAAAGAATGATAAATAAAGCCCTAGATATAATGAAAGGTGCATGCTGATAACGTGATAAGTCAGAGAAATAAAGTAAAGAGAACGCTTAAGGTGAGAGAGAGTCAGAGTACTCGATGTATATTTATATTGTCGAAAACGAGGTGTTACTTGTGTTTAATCGGAAAAACAAAACGCCATCATGATTGATGGCGTATCGTGAGAATTTAGGGCTTACTACCCAGAAAAGCTAAACCTGAATTTTACGTCCAGCCAGTGTTGAACGCTGAGCTTGCCCATCAGAACCATAAAGCGTTGGGCTGTGATTCTTCTGTAAAAAACGGATAGCATCACTATTACGAGAAATATGTTGCTCTAATAGTAATCCGTTATGCTGATTAAGGTGTTTTAGCTCCGCCGTAATATCTATTATCTGTATCCATAAATCAGATAAGAATGCTAGACCTGTATAAGGTTTTTCTATACCAGCTTGTAAGCTTAGCGTATGACGCTGTTGGTCTGTATGACCTAAAGCCGATAAGACAAAATTCTTCTGTTCAGTAACTTCGTGAAGTGCATTGATATCAATGTTGCCTGCACACAATAACTGCTGTTCAGCGCGTAGAATACCTGCAATGGTATTGAGCTGTGATAATTGAAGATCTAAAGTCTGGCGGAGTTCTTCCATCATAATCATTAAAATATTATTGAGTTATGCTTTCAGCAGCTTCACGGAAAAGAGCATCCGCAATTTTACCGCTGTCCATGGTTAATGTTCCGTTGGCAATTGCTTCTTTTAGGCGAGCAACTTTCTCAACGTTAATGTCTTTGTTTCCAGGTTGAACAAGTTTTTTCTGTGCTTCACTGAGTTTTACAGAAGTGTCACCTGTCGCTGTTTTTTGTTCAGTTGTTCCCGATTTACGTGAGCCCTGCGTGACTTCACCTGGGTTACGTTGTGCAATTGCGTTAATCGGAAGCAGTGGATTTGCGCGTTCAATACTCATAGGAAAATCCTTTGTTAGGCATCAATTAGTCGTCAGATGAAGCCATTGTAAAACAACCTATGTGTTTTCGCCTATCATCTTGGTTCTTTATATCGGCTGTAGAATCAAAAACTTTAATCTTAGTCGTCATACTTCAAGTTGTAGCGTTGTTAGCTGCATTCACTCTCACTAGTCCCATTACTCGTCATATTTCAAGTCGTAGCGTTGTTGACTGCATTCACCCACACTAGTCACATACTTGTGTATGCTTCTAGCGATTCGTTCATTTGTCGCCTAGCTACATCTTGAATTATTTAGAGTATGTATATGGTTGTATTTTTAATACACCTTGAATTATTTAGAGTAAAAACTGTAGCGCAAGAGAGTTTACCTCTGCTTGCCATAACTGAAACGGGTAACAAGCAATTCAATATAGGCTTATTCGGCTTATCAGCTTTTTAATCGGTTAAAGAGGGATGCGAACTGCACCATTTTCAAGTGCTTCACCCGTGACGATTTGCCCTGATTTTACTCTCACTCGAATGGTTTCATTGGCCACGGCGTTGTTTACTGCCTTACCCTCATAACGGATCTGAAAGTGAGGACCTTGCGCAAATACAGTGACTGTTTGTCCCGCCAAAATAGCCCAAGGGCGACGAACCATTGTCGAAGTTAAAGGTTTTCCTGCGGATATTTGTCGCATTGCGATCGCATTTTTAATGAATATCGGATCGCGTAATACATCATAAGGTAATTTTTCTAATTCGCCCGTTGCCATGCTAACGGCAGAAGTTTCAATAATGTCATCACGATTAATGTCTTTTTTCGCAATTAAGTATTTGCCCTTCACGCTAACATCAACTTGAATAAAACGGCGTTGTTTATCACATTGAATGGGAATCGAAAGGCGCCCCCAATTGCGAGAGCCTGCATGGCGTTGGATCTTTTGTATTTGGCACACAGGCCATTTCTCTTCAGGTGTTAAAACGGTCACAGTGACTTTATCGCCTGGTTGATGAAGTGCAACAAAGAAATCTTGTAGTTCTTCAGGGAGTGATTTAGCTAGACTCACATTCACCATAAAGAAAAAAGAAAATAGACCGATAAGAGTTTTAACTAACATAGTTTGTACCACCTTACAGCGTTGATGCTAATTGTGCATTTGTACTTATTTAGCCAGCACAGTGTACATCGCCTTTACACGCCTTAAACGCATAAATAGCAATCCAATTTACGCCTATTCCTCCAATCATCTTTTTTTTGAGCGTTTATTCTGTCAACTGAAATTGTTTTATCAGCTGAGGTAAGTGGCTTAGCCACCAAGGATAGAAGATGCTCGATAAATTAGAAAATACGTTTCATTTTCAACAAGAAGCGCTCTCAATACGTAATAAACGCCAAGAAATTCTTGCTGCGAATATCGCTAATGCAGATACCCCAGGCTTTCAGGCTCGTGATATTGATTTTGCTTCTGAATTGAAAAAAACCATTGAAAACGGACGCACTGGCAGTCATGGCATGCAATTAGCAATGACATCAGAGCGCCATATCCCAATTAAACCCGGTTACCGCTTAGAAGCGGACTTGTTGTATCGCGTACCTCATCAGACCGCGATGGATGGTAATACCGTGGATATGGATATGGAACGTAGTAATTTTGCTGACAATAGCCTTAAGTATCAGGCTGATGTGACATTTATTAACTCGCAAGTTAAAAGCATGATGGCTGTATTGCAACAGTAAGGTAAAGAGCATGTCTTTATTTAGTATTTTCGATATTTCAAGTTCAGCACTTTCAGCGCAATCACAACGCTTAAATGTGAGTGCCAGCAATATGGCAAACGCCGACAGTGTTGCGGGTCCAGATGGCGACCCTTATCGTGCAAAACAGGTTGTTTTTCAGGTAAATGCACCTGCTGGCCAAGAAATTGGCGGTGTGCGTGTTACTGAAGTTGTTGATGATCCTGCCCCATTTCGTATGGAATATCAGCCAGGACATCCTTTTGCCGATGAAAAAGGTTATGTACGTATGCCGAATGTTGATGTCGTGGGTGAAATGATTAATACCATCTCTGCTTCTCGTAGCTATCAAGCTAATGTTGAAGTGATGAACACGGCAAAAACGCTGATGCAAAAAACACTGATGATAGGTCAATAGGGAGAATAAATTGTGGGTATTTCCGCCTCAATGAATGAACCTTATGATAATACCATTATCGGGGATGCACCTTCTTCATACCATACGAAAAAGAGTGGTAGTGAAGATATTAAAGGGAATTTTCTGACACTTCTCATCACCCAGATGAAAAATCAAGACCCAACAAATCCAATGCAAAATAATGAGTTAACGTCTCAGTTAGCTCAGATTTCAACCGTTGAAGGTATCGAAACACTGAATAAAACAGTGAATAACATTGTTGGGCAAATTGACCAAAGTCAGGCGTTAAAAGCCTCTTCATTGGTTGGTCGTGGAGTTATGGTCTCTGGGAATAAAATCGTTGTCTTTCAGCCAACCGACGGTAAAGGTGAGGCTGAAAAACCCGGTGATGGGAGTGATACCATGCCAACACCCGACACTCAAAATGAAAAAACACGTCAGCAAATGGGGGCGTATAAAGCAGATGATGCCGACCCAAATACCTCTGGCGATGAACACCTTTTTTCAACACCTTTTGGTTTTGAATTACTCAGTCCAACCGATTCTCTTACGATAAACATCACTAATGGCAGTGGTGTCACCGTTCGTACAATCAAAATGGACAAAAAGATGCTACCGGATGTTTATAACTTCTCTTGGGATTGCACTGATGAAGATGACAATCCCGTTCCAACGGGAAGCTATAAATTCACCGTTAACGCCACGCTTAATGATGCTCAGGTCCCTGTTAAGACACTGAATTATGCGCTGGTGAATAGTGTGTCCATGGTGGATGGTGGTGCCCGCCTTGATGTTGGCTTAGGTAATACCGTTTCATTGGATGAAATTCGTCAGGTTCTTTAACTAACACATATTCAACTTGGAGGGCGCATGTCCTTTTCACAAGCAGTAAGTGGTTTAAACGCAGCAGCCGCTAACTTAGATACTATCGGTAACAATATTTCTAACTCCGCAACCTACGGTTTTAAAGGTGCAAACGTCTCTTTTGCTGATGTTTTCGCCGGTTCAGGCGCAGGTTTGGGCGTTAAAGTGGCCGGTATCAGCCAAAACTTTAAAGACGGTAGTATTACCACAACTAACCGTCCAACAGACGTGGCGATTTCTGGCGGCGGTTTTTTCCGTATTGAAGATCAAAACGGTGGTGTTTTTTATTCACGTAATGGTGAGTTTGGTAAAAATAAAGATGGTTTCCTGACTAATATGCAAGGTATGCGTGTAACAGGTTATCCAGTACAAGTTGTTGATGGTAAAAACGTTGTTCAAAAAGGGGCGACACCAACACCTATCGTTATTCCTACCGATATGATGAATGCCAGTGCAACAGACAAAATCAATATGGCGGTTAACCTGAATTCAGGTGAAGAGAAACCCGCTAAAGCGCCATTTAATGCTAAAGATGGTGATACTTATAACTTCAGTACTAACGTTACCACTTATGATAGTTTAGGTAATGAACATAATCTGAACTTATTCTTTGTAAAGGCGAATGACAATGAATGGAAAGTTTATGGGCAAGATACTTCAACTAAAACTGCGGGTGGTGCGCCAACGCCTCATCAAGATTTAGGTACTTTAAAATACACCAATGCAGGGGTGCTAGAGAGTTATACAAAGACCGATATGAATATTGCCTCTTTGAATGGCTCTGCTGCGGGTACTATCGAATTGGATTTCACCGGTAGCACTCAGCAAAAAGTCTCTGAATCCAGCGTATCTAAATTAGCGCAGAACGGTTACCAAGCGGGCGAATTTACTAACTTCCGTATCGAGCAAGATGGCTCAATTATGGCGACGTACTCAAACCAACAAAGCCAAGTTGTCGGCCAAATCGCATTAGCTAACTTTGCAAACGCGGGCGGTTTAAGCTCACAAGGTGACAATATGTGGTCTGAAACGAACGCGTCAGGCTCACCTATCGTGGGTGTTGCAGGCGCAGGCGTGTTCGGTAAATTAACCAATAACGCATTAGAAGCGTCTAACGTAGATATGAGCCAAGAGTTAGTCAACATGATCGTTGCTCAACGTAACTATCAATCAAACGCACAAACCATCAAGACTCAGGATCAGATCCTGCAGACTCTGGTTAGCTTGCGCTAATAACGCTGGAAATAATCTGTTATGGATCATGTGATTTATACCGCGATGGGCGGCGCCAGACACTCGATGGAAAATCAAGCTGTCGTGGCGAATAACTTAGCAAACGCATCAACGCCGGGATTCAAAGCGCAGCTTAGTGCAATGCGAGCCGTACCTGTCAATGGCGATACCTTACCGACTCGTACATTAACGGTAGCTTCAACGCCTGGTAGCGATCAGAGTCAAGGAACGATGAACTATACCGGCAGATCAATGGACGTTGCGTTAAGTGATAACGGCTATTTGGCTGTTCAGCTTGATGATGGCACTGAAGCGTATACCCGAAACGGAAATATCCAACGTAACGCAGATGGCATGTTGATGGTACAAGGGCGTTTGTTAATGGGGGATAACGGTGCGATTGAAGTACCTCCTCAAGCAAATGTCAGTATTGCCAATAACGGTATTGTGACAGCGCATGTGCCGACTGATCCGCCAAAAATGTTGGGGCAGATTGGTCGTTTGAAAATGGTAAAACCAGAGCCAAACGACTTAGTTCGTGGTGATGATGGTTTATTCCATTTATCCCCTAAAGGGACAGCACGTGCTGGTGAGGAATTACCTGCGGATGATAGCGTGAAGGTGTTAGCTGGTGTGTTAGAAGGCAGTAATGTTAATCCAGCAGAAGCCATGGTCGATATGATAGCAAACGCAAGACGTTTTGAAATGCAAATGAAGGTTATTCATAGCGCTGACGATAATGCGCAACGAGCTAACCAATTGCTATCACTGAGTTAAATAGTGTAAGGGGAAAACCATGATCCGTTCTTTATGGATTGCTAAAACTGGGTTGGATGCACAACAGACAAACATGGATGTGATTTCCAACAACCTCGCGAACGTCAGCACTAATGGTTTTAAACGCCAACGTGCGGTTTTCGAAGATTTACTGTATCAAACAATTCGCCAGCCTGGTGCGATGACGTCTGAACAGACTAATGCACCTTCAGGTCTACAAATTGGTACAGGGGTTCGTCCGGTTGCGACTGAGCGTCTACATAGCCAAGGTAATTTGGCTCAAACGAATGGCACTCGTGATGTGGCTATCAAAGGACAGGGTTTTTTCCATGTCCAGTTACCTGATGGTACAGACGCTTATACCCGTGATGGTTCTTTTCAAATGGATCAAAATGGGCAATTAGTCACCACCAGTGGTTTCCAAGTTGTGCCTGCAATTATTCTTCCTGAAACGGCGAAAAAGGTCATGATTGGTCGTGATGGTACTGTTAGTGTTGAGATTGAAGGTTCTCCTGCGCCACAACAAGTAGGTCAATTAACACTAACTACCTTTATTAATGATAGCGGATTAGAAAGTGTGGGTGAAAACTTGTACTTAGAAACGGCAAGCTCTGGTGCACCTACTGAAAATGCCCCTGGTATCAACGGCGCAGGCTTGCTGTATCAGGGATATGTTGAAACCTCTAACGTTAACGTCGCAGAAGAGCTGGTTAATATGATCCAGACTCAACGTGCTTATGAAATTAACAGTAAAGCGATTTCAACATCTGATCAGATGTTACAGAAACTAACGCAACTCTAATTTCGTTTGTTCATTAGCCTGACAGGGTTTCCTGTCAGGCGTATTACTAAAAGAGTATCGAAGATGGATACAAAGGTCATTACTGACAATTCTGGGGCAAGAACGCTTAGTGTCAGATGGCGTCGTCATCAACGTTTAGGTACCGCCCTGTTGGTACTGACACTGACCGGATGCGCATATATACCCAAAAAACCGTTAGTAGAAGGTAATACCACTGCGGTTCCAACGGCACCAACAGCACCTGCACCTAATGGCTCTATTTTTCAGTCCACTCAGCCTGTTTATTTTGGCTATCAACCTTTATTTGAAGATAGACGTCCTCGAAATATCGGCGATACGCTGACGATTACATTGCAAGAGAATGTCAGTGCAAGCAAAAACTCATCTGCAAATGCCAGCCGTAATGGTAAAGCAGGCTTCCTTGCTGCGATTACGCCGGGATTCTTAGAAGGGATATTTGGTAATAAACGTACAGATATGAGTATGGAAGGAAACAGTGACTTTGGCGGTAAAGGTGGCGCAAATGCGAACAATACCTTTAAAGGCACCATTACAGTTACCGTCGATCAGCTCCTTGCCAATGGAAACCTGCATGTTATTGGCGAAAAGCAAATTGCTATCAATCAAGGTACTGAATTTATCCGTTTTTCAGGTGTGGTGAATCCAAGAACAATTAGTGGAGCTAATACTGTAAATTCAACCCAAGTTGCTGATGCTCGTATTGAATATATCGGAGACGGTTATATTAATGAAGCGCAGTCTATGGGATGGCTACAACGCTTCTTCTTAAATGTGTCACCTTTTTAATGAGTAGGATCCAGATGAAAAAAATAGCGATGAGCCTTTTCTTTATCGTGATGACATGTGTCGGTTTTTCCGCCCATGCCGAACGGATCAGAGATCTCACCTCTGTCGAAGGGGTAAGAGAAAATGCGCTGATTGGTTATGGTTTAGTGGTGGGATTAGACGGAACGGGCGACCAAACAATGCAAACCCCGTTTACCACGCAAAGTCTGAATAACATGCTCTCACAATTGGGGATCACCGTACCACCCGGCACCAATATGCAATTGAAAAACGTTGCTGCGGTGATGGTAACAGCAAAATTACCGCCTTTTGGTCGTACAGGGCAATCAATCGACGTCGTTGTTTCATCATTAGGTAATGCAAAAAGCTTACGTGGTGGTACGTTGCTGATGACTCCACTTAAAGGGGTTGATAACCAAATTTATGCATTAGCACAAGGCAATATTGTGGTTGGCGGAGCGGGTGCTTCTGCGGGCGGAAATAGTGTCAAAGTCAATCAATTAGCCGGTGGGCGTATTAGTAGTGGCGCGATTATTGAACGTGAATTACCGTCTCAATTTGGTCAAACAGGCCTATTAAACTTACAACTGAATGAAGAAAACTTCACGTTGGCACAACACATTTCAGATGCAGTTAATAAATTACGCGGTGTGGGAACAGCCATTCCATTAGATGCACGTACGGTTCAATTGCGCGTTCCTATTGGTAAAAGCGAACAAGTGCGTTTCTTGGCAGAAGTTCAAAACCTTGATATTAAGCGCGTTGTTGCTGATGCAAAAGTGATTATTAATGCAAGAACAGGTTCAGTTGTTATGAATCGGGATGTGACATTAGGAAGTTGTGCTATTGCACAAGGTAACCTCTCTGTCACGGTTGATAGCCAAGTTAATGTGAGCCAGCCTAATACCCCATTTGCTGGAGGAAGTACGGTTGTAACGCGTAACACCAGTGTGAATATGAGTGAACAAGGTGGTTCATTACAACAAGTGAATGCAAGTGCTAGCCTAAATGAGGTTATTCGTACATTAAATGCTCTTGGTGCAACACCAACAGATTTAATGTCAATTTTGCAGGCAATGGAAAGCGCGGGTTGCTTACGTGCGAGATTGGAGATTATCTGATGAAAGATTTATCTCTGCTTTCTTCAATGCCGACAATATCAACACCGGCATATGACAGTAATGCATTGAATAAACTTAAATATCAGGTTGGACAAAACGCTGATCAGCAAGGGCTGCGCCAAGTGGCGCAGCAGCTTGAAGGTGTTTTTGTTCAAATGATGTTAAAGAGCATGCGTGAAGCGATTCCTCAAGAGGGCATGTTTAACTCAGAAAGTACCAAGATGTACACCTCTCTTTATGATCAACAAATCGCTCAAGACTTATCACAAAAAGGCTTGGGCTTTGCTGACATGATAGAAAAACAACTTTCTGCCAAGGTAACAATGGAGCCTAGTGAGATGGCAGGAAAAACACCAATGCCATTAGATGGCAGCGATATTTTTCAATCCATGCCAACGCAAGCATTGGGGCAAATTTATCGTGCTATGCAGCCGTATCAAAATGCAGTTGAAAGTACGATAGGCAAGCTTAAAGGTTTATCTGAAAGTAGTGCTACTTTTGCATCAAAATTGTTAGGGCCAGCGAAAAAAGCGACAGAAGGTACAGGTGTACATCACCTATTAGTTGTTGCTCAAGCTGCGCTTGAATCAGGCTGGGGAAAACGTGAAATCCTAACAGGTGACGGCAAGCCAAGTTATAACCTCTTTGGTATTAAAGCAGGAAGTAGTTGGAAAGGGCCTGTTACGAATATCATGACCACAGAGGTTATCGAGGGTAAGTCAATTAAGATGCGTGATAATTTCCGTGTTTATGGCTCATATGTTGAAGCTATTCAGGATTACCTCAGACTGATTACTGAAAGTCCTCGTTATGCGAAAGTACCTCAAGCTCAAACCCCAGAACAAGCCGCTTACCGTATCCAAGAAGCGGGTTATGCCACTGATCCCGGGTATGCGAAAAAATTGGTTTCAATTATTGGTCAATTAAAAGGAAGCGGTGAGCAAGTTGCTAAAACTTATACTCACGATTTAAGCGATTTATTTTAATTATTTTCCCCTCAAGTTTAGAGGGGAAGAACCGATAATAAAGACCAGAGCATTCATATCAATTGCCCAGTTATGCTCCGTACATACGGGAGATGACTAAACGTAAAAGGATAGACAAATGTCCAATAGTTTAATTAATACAGCGATGAGCGGACTTAATGCGGCACAAGCTGCGATGAGCACTATCAGTAATAACATCGCTAATCAGAAAGTTAGTTGGTATAACCGTCAAATGACAGTATTTAATGAAAACGGGGGTACGATGACCGGTAATGGCTATATCGGTAATGGCGTAAACGTCAGTCGTATTCATCGTGAGTACAATGAATTCCTGGCTGGTCAATTGAATCGTGCCGTGACTAAACAAAGCGCCCTAAATAGCTATACTAAAAACATCTCACAAATTAATGATTTGTTAGCAGATAAAGGGAATGATGTTTCGAGTGCAATTGACGAATTCTTTACTAGCTTACCAAACGTAACAAATAATGCAGAAGATAATCCTGCACGTACGACAGTTATTGGTAAAGCAGAAGCCATGGTTAATATGTTTGCAAAAGCAGACCAATCATTGCGTGATCTGGAAAAAGATATCAATAGTCAGGTAACGAATACCTCTAAAAACATCAATGAATACACAAAGCAGATCGCCAAATTAAATAACGAAATTAGTCGTTCTAAAGGCTTTAATGGTGCTGATCCGAATGACTTATTAGACCAACGTGATCGTTTAGTTCAAGAATTGAATACATTAGTGGATGTTCAAGTTACACAACAAGACGGTGGTTTTGTTAACGTGACATTTGCTAATGGTTTACCGTTAGTTTCTGGTACACGCGCTTATGAAGTGTCCGCTATTCCATCAAACAAAAACAGTGAACGCCTTGTTATCGGTTATAGCAATGGTATTGATGAAGTTCGTGAAGTGGATGCAAAACGCATTAAAGGCGGTGAACTTGGCGGTGCATACCGTAGCCGTAACGAAGTATTAGATCCAAGCCGTAATCAATTGAATCAATTAGCATTAGTGTTGGGTGATCAATTTAATAAACAACACAAAGAAGGCTATGATTTAAATGGTGACAAAGGTGAGGATTTCTTTAAGTTAGGTGGTGCTCATGTAATGACGAACGGTAAAAACAAAGGTGATGCTACCTTTGATGTGAAATATACCGATTCTAAAGAAGTGAAAGCTGCTGACTATACCGTTACATATGAGGGTGGCAAATGGAATGTCACAGTAGAACCTGGTGAACGTAAATTTCAAGCCACACCTGATGCGACAACGGGCGAATTAAAATTCGAAGGTATGAGTATCAAAGTTAATGGCACACCACAAGAAGGTGATTCTATTGTGGTTCAATCTGTGGGTAATGTGATTGCAGGTATGGAAGTAGCTGTGACGGATCCAAGTAAGATTGCGGCTGCTGGCTCTAAAGATACAGGCCCAAGCGATAACGAAAATATGAAAAAATTGTTTGAGTTACCTGATGAAAAAATTATTGATGGTAAAACAACAATTGCTGGTGGGTATGGCTCATTGATTAGTATGGTGGGTAATAAAGTCAATACAGCACAAGTTGATTTTGATGCACAGACCTCAATCACCAAAAGTATTCAGTCTCAGCAACAATCTGTTTCTGGTGTGAACTTGGATGAAGAATACGGTGAAATGTATCGTATCCAAGAATATTACATGGCAAATGCTAAAGTTATCCAAACAGCAAATACCATGTTTGATGCGATTATGCAGGTTTTATAAGCCTCACGAATTAAGGAATAAATTGTGCGCTTAAGTTCAAATCAAATATTTTCCCAGCGAATGGATAATATCACCAGTTCGCAAAGCAAATGGATGACTGAAGGAAATAAAATCTCCAGTGGTCGTCGTGTTGAAAAACCATCAGATGATCCAATGGCGGCTTCTCAAGCCGTTATGGTTAAGCAATCTGAATCACGTAACCAGCAATATGCAACAGCGCGTGGGTTTGCAAAAAACAGTATGTCTTTGCAAATGAGTTTAGCCAGTCAAATGGTTAATATTACAACTAAAATTCAAGAAACGCTGGTTGCTGCGGGTAATGATGCAACATTAAGTGATGAAGACCGTTCATCTCTTGCTGATCAATTACAAGGTTTAAAAGATCAGCTAGTGGGTATTGGTAATACAAAAGATGGTGTGGGTCGCTATATTTTTGCTGGTTTCCAATCAGATAAACCGCCTTTTGTGGCTGATGCAACAGGCAAAATCACCTACCAAGGTGGTGATAAACAAATTACCCAAAAAGTAGATAGTAATATTGAAATGGTCACTAACTTCACTGGGATTGAAACATTACAATCTTCAGGGAGTAAAGGAACAGCACCGGATATTTTTGAAGCATTAGATGGTGCTATTACTGCATTACGTGAACCGTTAACAGGTAAACCACAAGCAGATCGTGATGCAGCATTAGAAAAAATTGATGCTGCAAACCGTGTTAACCGTGCAACCTTAAATAATATTTCAAGTGTTGAGGCCAAGTTAGGTTTACAACTTCAAGAACTTGATAATTTGGATGATTTAGGGGCAGATACGTCGTTAAGAAACGCAAAACGTTTAAGTGAATTACGCGATTTAGACTGGACGCAAGCCATTTCTGATTATTACCAAGAAGAGTCTGTATTACAGGCTTCTTATAAAGTCTTTAATGATATGAAAGACATGTCGATGTTCAAAATGTATCGCTAATTATTTAGTACTGTTTTAAGATATTTTGATATCACCCCTGGTATTTATTTATCAGGGGATTTTTTTATTTAATGTAAGCACCAGCCATAACATTATGCTTTTTTTCTAGCTGAGTATCTGCATCCCAGTTGGGACGATTAGAATTTTATTTATTTGATTCAGTTATTTTTTGCTTAATTTTACTAGGTGTAATATTGCGTAATTGAGCTACTAAAATATATTTTCTTGCTACACTTTCAATCGTTTCTTTTGCCACTCTGTTAAGGCAATACCATTATCTTCACTCTTTTATAAGTTAGCTTTGATCATGAAATCAATAATTTCTTCATATTCACTTTGGATTGATGCTTGATGCATAACGGTTAATAGTTGTTCGTGTGGAGATGTGTTTGAGCTTTTGTTTTTATAGTGCTTAGTATTTATATATTATACAAGAATAGGTAACTTGATTTAAATCTCAAGAAATCAACTGGTGTAATATTAAAGTGATGCGATTAAACGTATCGCTAAAGACGCGCTCTGTAAATACAGGTAATGCGGGCATAATCATCGATAATGCTAACATGCCTATGGTGAGGGTAAGCGGAAAACCAACCACAAAGACAGATAGTTGTGGTGTCATACGGTTTAGAATACCTAATGAAAGATTAAGAACAAGGAGTAGGGTGATTAATGGCATGGCTAGCATCATACCGTTAATAAAGATTGTGCCTCCACTTTGAACTAAAGTGAGAATGCCGATTGAGTTAAATGTTTGATTTCCAATAGGAACGACATAAAATGTATCTACTAATATTGATATTAACCATAAATGTCCGTCAAACACTAAAAATAGTAACATCGTCAACATATTAAAGATACGTGCCAAAATAGGCATGTTAGGGCCACCCGATGGATCGACGAAGGTAGCAAATGAAAGCCCCATTTGTAAACCAATCACTTCACCGGCATGACGAACAGAAGCGAATGCCAACTGCATCGATAGCCCTAGAATTGTACCAATCAAAATTTGCTGCAACAGAACCCAAAAGGCAATAAGCGAGAATAAAGGCACATTACTTTGTGGTAAGCCAGGTGCGACTAATGCTGTAATTAAAAAAGCGAGTGCAATACGGAATTTCTTCGGTGTCTGCTTTTCACTAAATAGTGGCGCAGTACTAAAAAGTGCAAGAATACGCACAAATGGCCAGAAAAAATCACTCATGTAGCCGTTAAGCATTTCACTGGTCAGAGTTATCATTGCAATTAACCAATCATTCCAGGAATGCCTGTAAATAAGTTATGCATATAATCAATAAGCAAGCTTAACATCCAAGGTCCTGCGACTAAAATAGCTACTAATACCGCAAGAATTTTAGGGATAAACGATAATGTCATTTCGTTTATCTGCGTTGCTGCTTGAAGCATACTGATCACAAGACCCGTCACAAGTGCTGACAATAAAAGAGGGCCAGCGAGAGATAAAGCGATTTTCATCGCTTCTGTACCTAGTGCTAAGACAGATTCTGGTGTCATAGATTACCTCTGCGCTAATTAAAAAAGCTTTGTGCGAGCGAGCCTAGTATTAATTGCCAACCGTCAACTAACACAAAAAGCATGAGTTTAAAAGGCAATGAGACTGTTGCAGGAGGCACCATCATCATACCAAGGGCCATTAAGACACTAGCAACGACTAAGTCAATGATAAGAAAAGGAATAAAAATCATAAAACCGATTTGGAAGGCGGTTTTTAGTTCACTCGTAATATAAGCAGGCACCAAAATACGCATGGGCACACTTTCGCGAGTTTCAAACGCAGGTGCATCAGCAAGACGAGCAAATAGCGCTAAGTCAGTTTCACGTGTTTGTTGCATCATAAACTGGCGCAAAGGTTTAGAACCATTCTCTAATGCTTGCTCAAAGGTAATTTGATCTTCAGTAAATGGCATATAGGCATCTTGATAAATTTTATCAAATACAGGCGCCATAATGAAAAAGGTCATAAATAACGCCAAACCAAGAACCACTTGGTTTGGTGGTGCTGATGGTGTTCCTAATGCATTACGTAATAACCCTAATACAATGATAATCCTAGTAAAACTTGTCATCATCAGCAAAACAGCAGGGATAAAACCTAATGCTGTAATGAAAATCAAGGTTTGTACTGGCAATGACCAACTTTGGCCACCACCCGGTAAAGGTTGTGTAATAACACTTGGAAACTGAGCAAACGCACTGGTCGGGAACAAGATTAAAACCAGCACACTAGCGAAGAGACGCCAACGCGTTAATGCGTTAAAAAAAGTGACACACTGATGCATTATGAGTTGCCTTTATCTCGCTTTAGCGTTTTTTGTAATAATTGAGTAAACAATGGCGATGTAGATGATGTTGTCGCTTCCTGCGAGGCTTTTTCAGGGATAGGTAACTTATGCAACAGGTTTATCTGTGATGGTGTTACCCCTAACACAAGCCATTCCTGTTCAATTTCAACCACCACCACACGTTCTTTTGTACCCAATGAACAACTTGCCTTAACGTTAAGCTGTGTTGTTGTGCCTTTTAATGAGCCACGGGCAAAACCAAAGCGACGAAATAACCACATAGCAACAATAATAAGAACGATGATGCCTGCAAGCGCCGTGCTGACTTGAGCAAGACTTTGACTGACAGGCAAGGGTTGTGTAGTGGGTTGAACGGTCTGTGTTATAGCGGGCGCGGTAGTATTTACCGCACCTTGGCTGGAAAAGGAAGGAAGCTGTTCCATAGATTAACGACTCAGACGACGCATACGTTCTGATGGTGTAATAATATCGGTAATACGAATACCGTATTTATCAGAAACAACGACAACTTCACCTTGAGCGATTAAATAGCCATTAATAAGAATATCAAGAGGCTCACCAGCTAAACCATCCAGTGAAACGACAGAACCTTGAGATAGGCTGAGTAATTTTTTAATGGTCATTTTGGTGCGGCCTAATTCTACCGTTAATTTGACTGGAATATCCATGATCAAATTGATATCGGATAGGTGATTAAGCGTATCGTCTTCAGGTAAAAGATGTTCAAATAAATCGGAACTATTATCCTGGCTTTTCCCAGTTTGCTGTTCCATTGCATCAGCCCACATATCCTCAGCCGATTGTGAATTATCAGTTGGGCGATTTGCATCACTCATTGGTTTGTTCCTCATCCAGAGCGTTTAAAACAGGGTTAATTAGGTGTTCAACACGAAGGGCATATTGCCCATTTACTGTACCGTATTGGCTTGTTAATACGGGCACACCATCAACATGTGCAATCAATCTTTCTGGTTTATCAATAGGGATAACATCCCCTTCTTTAAGTGTAAGCACTTTTGATAAACGCAGTGGGATGTCAGTAAAGTTTGCGACCAGTTCAAGTTCTGAATGCTGAACCTGGTTGACTAAACTATCTAACCAAACCCCATCTTCTTGACGAACATTTTCAATTGGTGGATTAATCAGTCGTTCACGTAATGGTTCAATCATGGCAAATGGAATACAAATGCTAAATTCCCCGACCATTGAACCGATCTCTACCTGAAAAGGTGTCGTAACAACAATGTCATTCGGTGATGAGGTGATATTGGTAAACTTCACTTGCATCTCAGAACGAACATATTCAACTTGAATTTTGAAAATGGAATCCCAAGCATCACGGTAGGCATCCAGTGCCAACTTCAACATTTTGTTGATGATCCGTTGCTCTGTGTTGGTAAATTCACGTCCTTCCACAGGGATTGGAAAACGGCCATCACCACCAAACAGGTTATCTACCGCGATATAAACCAGATTCGGTTCAAAGGTAAATAACGCGGTGCCTCGTAATGGTTTTAAATGCACCAAGTTAAGATTTGTTGGTACAGGTAAATTACGAGCAAAGTCGTGATAAGGGTGGATTTTAACACCACCAACAGTAATATCAGGGCTCCGGCGGAGCATGTTAAACAGCCCCATACGGAATTGACGCGCAAAGCGTTCGTTAATGATTTCTAACGACTGTAAACGTTCTCGAACCACACGGCGTTGCGTGTTGGGGTCATAAGGCTGAATATCCGGTTCATTCGGATCCTTCGCTATCGCAGGTTCCCTGTTCGCGCTTTTTTTGGCGTCGTCACCTGATGTGTCATCATTCAACAGAGCATCAATCTCTGCCTGTGAAAGGATATTATCGCTCATAATGATTATCGCAGAATAAACGTGGTAAACAGTACATCGGAGAGGATCTGTTCAGATTCTCCCGGTACGAGAGTCGGTCTCAGCGTTTCTTTTACATCCGTCATTAGCTGGAGTTTTCCATTGTCTGTCGCAAGCTTATTAGCCTGTTGACGAGAAAGCAGTAATAACAAGCGACTACGAACTTCAGGTAAATAATCATGTAGACGCTTACGAGTGTCTTCATTATGTAATCTTAATGTGATCCCTATGTAGAGCACTCTGTCTAAGTGTTCTTCGTCATCAATTAGATTTACCGTAAAGGGTTCTAATGACATAAAAACGGGTGCTGGTATAACTTTTTGCTGACTAGTGCCCGCTGAACCTGATTTAGCATGCTTCAATGCCCACCAACTATATCCACCGAATGCCGCTGCAATAATGGCGATCACCAGTAATACGATGATCAGAATTAAGCTATAGCTTTTACGTTCATTGCTGTAATTAGACATGGACAGTTAAATTCCTGTTTTGTAGTGGATACGTGTTCACTGTTGTGGACTTCCATATCCATCTAAATCAACCTTAATTATCCCGCTATTTCTGTTTTTTAATGGCAGAAACAGATAGGGAAAAAACCATTAACTCTTACGTTTATTGACATAGTGTGTCTTCCCAATACATTTGTATTAGGCAAAAATATCAACACCACCACGAGCAGATGCTAATTCTTGAGGCGTAAGAGTTATCTTTTGTAGTGCCGGTTCAGAGGTTAATTGCATTGAATTACCCTCGCTTCCTTGATGATTATCGGCACCATCTCCACTAAATTGAGAGGAATCTGACATATTTTGTTGTTGCCAACTGTCATTAGTGTCGCTAGACACCTGACTTTGCGTGAGCTGGATCCCGTTTTCAGAGAGTGCTTGACGCAATTGGTGCATGGCATTTTCTAATACAGAACGAACTTGACCGCTTTGTGACGCAAGGTGTAACTGAGCCTGTCCATCTTCTATTTTCATGCGAATATGCAATGAACCTAGCTCTTCAGGATGTAAACGTAACTCCGCTTTCTGTAAGCCATTACGGCTAAACATCACAATTTGCTGATTAAGCTGTTGTTGCCACTCAGGTGTGCCCACTTGTGCATTTAATACTTGTGTTGCCATTGGTGAAAATTGCATTTGTGGTTGTGTTGATGAGTGAGCATGACCTGTAACGCCTTGTGAAGCAAAAGAAGATGAGGTAGGCAGTGTGTTGTGAAGTTCGCTTTCTGCAACACGGTTACCGGTCACCATTTGTTGAGCAACATTGTCCGTTAATTTTGCAGTGGCAACTTGCTTATCCCCATTTAGCAATGCATTCACTTTTTCTGCAGTTGGCGTTAAAAGGGTTGCGATGCTATCAACTTTTTTGGCAGAAGGTTTTTCTGTTTGATTAGCACCAGCAAGTGTACTTTCTGTTGCTAATGTCGCTGTCTCTGGACGTAGCTGGGTTAACAAGGACTTTTCATCTGATTTTGATAGATTAAGCTTGTCGGTAAGGTTGAAGTCCGACAACTCGGTATCTTTTGAAAGTGCGTGTGTTAACGAAGCTAAATCTTCATTGGTTTTAACCGCGTGTGGCTGCTGCAAGGCTTGATTCAACGTGTCAGAAGGTAAGGCGAGACGTTTTAATCCTGGTAGCCCTGCTAATTGAACGGGAAGCTCAGCAGCAAGCTCTTCTGCTGACATTAATGAAGAGGGCATTCTATTTTCAACAATCGCTACAAATTGTTCATTATCTGGCAATGTGAGCGTGAGTTGAGATTTATCTAGAGAAGGCTCGTCTGTCACTTTCTGCTCAGCGGAAACAGACACAAGATGATTATTGTCTTCTTTTGTTTTGTCTTCGTCAGAGTGTGTTTTATTCTCTTTGGTTGAATGGTTTGCGATATTGGCTGTCTTTTTATCACTCTGCGCTTGTTGGGGCTTAGAACCCAAAAGTTGAGCGAAAGTCGGGGCATTATCACCGGGCTGACTTTGTGTGGCAGATGTCGTTCCCGGGGAGGTTGCAGCGACATCCATGGTCAGAAGCGTTATCTCCATCAAGTTGTTCTCCGTAAAGTACTACGCTGTGCGTACTCGTCCATTTGTTTCTGTTCAATACGATCGAGATGTCGCTTACGGCTATCTTCCGCACGTTGCTCCAAAGTCTCAAATGCATTGAGTCGTTGCTGTTTTTCTCGCCATTGTTCAGTTGCAATGTCAAGTTGCGCCTGCCAATGTTGAAGTTGTTGTTTATGTTGTTCGATAGTCAATTCGAGCGTTTTGAGAAATTGTTGGTAGTTTTGCCATGATGCTGACGACATCCCCCCTAAATTCAACGTTTCGTTTAGACGTACACGGTATTCATCCTGATACCCAATCAACATATTGAGTTGCTGTTCCATTTGTTGATGACTCTGCCGGACCTGAGCCAGTTGAATGGCGGCTTGTTCAGCCGCTGTCTGTGCCAGTTCTCTCAGTGTCACTAAAGGTGACTGCTCCCGCATTGGAACCCTCTTTACTTTCTCTGATTATGTTCAGAATGAGTTTAGTGTGATCAGTTGATTAAGTTGCTCACATGCACTTTGATAACTGCATTGCTCTTGGATATCTTGTTGTAAGAACTTCGCGAGAGATGGATAAAGTGCAATGGCTTTGTCAAGCATTGGATCACTACCCGCGGCGTAAGCGCCTACATTAATTAAATCTCGGTTACGTTGATAACTTGATAAAAGCTGTTTAAACACTTGCACACGACGGTAATGCGTTTTATCAATTAGCGACGTCATTGCTCGGCTAATAGACGCCTCAATATCAATAGCGGGGTAGTGCCCTGATTCGGCTAGTGAGCGAGAAAGCACAATATGTCCATCAAGGATCGCGCGCGCAGAGTCTGCAATCGGATCTTGCTGATCATCACCTTCCGTTAAAACGGTATAGAAAGCTGTGATAGAACCACCACCATCAACACCATTACCTGCACGTTCGACCAGTGCAGGCAATTTCGCAAAGACAGAAGGTGGGTAACCTTTGGTTGCTGGCGGTTCACCGACTGCAAGCGCAATTTCACGCTGTGCCATACTGTAACGGGTGAGTGAATCCATAATTAACAGGACATGTTTACCTCTATCGCGAAAATCTTCTGCAATACGTGTAGCATAAGAAGCTCCTTGCATACGAAGCAGTGGTGATACGTCAGCTGGAGCCGCGACAACAACAGAGCGAGCCAGACCTTCAGTACCAAGGATATTCTCGATAAAGTCTTTCACTTCACGACCACGTTCACCGATTAAGCCAACAACAATGACATCCGCTTGAGTAAAACGAGCCATCATGCCTAATAGCACACTTTTACCCACACCCGAGCCTGCAAAAAGACCCATGCGCTGACCGCGACCAACTGTTAATAATGCGTTAATTGCACGGACACCCACATCAAGAACATCTGTAATCGGTGTTCGTTGTAATGGGTTGATCGGGGGCGTAATAAGAGGGGCTCGATAACCCGTATCTGGTGGCGGTAAACCATCTAAAGGGTAACCCGAGCCATCTAAAACACGTCCTAATAACGCATCGCCTAGTGGTAATTGCCGACCTTCATTTTCACCACCGGGGGTAGCCTGTGCATAAACACGAGCACCAGGTGTTAATCCTTCGACTTCTTGTAAAGGCATTAACAACATTTGGCTACCATTAAAGCCAACCACTTCGCTTTCGACTTCTTCGACGGTTTTGCCAATGGTGCGTTCTATTAAACACGTAGAGCCAAGAGGCATAACTAGCCCCTTAGCTTCCATGACTAAACCTGTTGCTCTGGTTAAACGGCCATATTGACGCACACGTGGAATTTTATTTAAACGTGCTTCTGCTTCACTGAGTTTTTCTAACCAACGCCCCAATCTTGCTGTCATTACAACGCCTCCGGTGCGGCAAGACGGCAAAGTTCATGCCAACGTGTTGCAATCGTGGCATCAAGATCGCCATCATTTGTTACAACACGGCATCCACCAACATGAATACTGTTATCGGCAACAACTTTCCAACCATGAGCAGACAGGGAATCACCCAGCTCTTTTTCAATTTGTGGAATATGTTTTGGATTCACTCTTAATTGTGGATTGCTTGAGAACATTTGCTCTTGCTGTAACATTAAGGTTATTTGTGCAAGCAGTGCAGAGCCATCACAGACAGCAGGTTGGCCTAATACTTCTTTTGCTGCTGTGAGGGCTATTTGCATTAAGCGTGATGCAATCACACTGTCTAGCCCATTCAGCGAATGTCTAAATTCAGCTAATAACCCTTGCCACTCATTAATTAATGGTGATTGTTGAGCGATACCTTGGCGAATACCTTCTTCAATACCTGATTGTAATCCCGCCTGATAGCCTTCCTGATAACCCTGGTTTTTCCCTGCCTCAAAGCCTTCAGCGTGGCCCAATTTTTGGGCCTTATCTTTCATGTCATCAAGCATATTAATTTGCTCAAGGACTTTCTGTTGCTGAACGACTTCTTTTTCCTGTTTTTCGACTTCCTTTTCGTCTTCTGTCGTTTCCTCGACAGTTAATGCCCAATCAGTGAGCTCTTTGGGAACCCAAGGCTTCCAGTTAGTATCAGTATGTTTATCAGACATAGGTATCGTCTCCTCCATGAAGAACAACCTCTCCAGTCTCTGCTAATTTGCGTACCACAAGCAGAATTGCTTTCTGCTCTGCTTCCACTTGAGACATACGAACAGGGCCACGAGAATTCAAATCATCACGCATGATTTCAGCAGCACGTTGCGACATATTGTTGAGGAAGTGATCGCGTAGCTCTTGATCGCATCCTTTCAATGCCACAACCAAGGAGTCGGATTCCACTTCCTGTAGAATGCGCTGGATAGAACGGTTGTCGATATCGATAAGGTTTTCGAACAGGAACATTTCGTCGATAATTTTTTGTGCCAATTCGCCGTCGTAATCGCGTACTGCAGTAATGACATTCTCTTCCTGCTGGCTTTTCATCAGGTTGATAATCTCAGCAGCAGTACGAACACCACCCATTTTGCTACGTTTGAGGTTTTGGCCATCAAGCAGGTTATTTAGTACTTCTGTTAACTCGGCTAATGCTGACGGTTGAACACCACCAAATGTTGCGATACGCAACATCACGTCATTACGTAATTTTTCATCAAACAGGGCGAGAATATCTGCTGCTTGACCCCGTTTGAGGTGAACCAAGATAGTGGCGATAATCTGCGGATGTTCGTCGCGGATAATATCGGCAGCCATTTGAGGTTCCATAAAGTTAAGCGTCTCGATACCCGTTGTTGTTTCACGAGTTTCAGAGATCTCATCTAACAGATTATTTGCGCGTTCTTCACCTAGTGCTTTGACCAGAACAGAGCGCAAGTAATCGTTCGCATTTACATTCAATGCCGCATATTGAACTGCATCTTCTTCAAAGCTTGCCATAACATCAATCAGTTGCTGATTTGAGATATGGCGCATTGATGACATTGCAATACTCAGCTGTTGAACTTCGCGTGTACTTAGATGCTTAAATACTTCCGCCGCTCGGTCTTCACCGAGTGTTAGTAACATAACGGCGCTTTTTTCGGTTCCAGTTAAGTTATTACTCATTGCTCTTTACTCATCCATTGACGAATTACCATTGCGACGACACGAGGATCTTTCTCTGCCATTTCACGGATACGTTGGCTCTGCAATTCGGCACTGACGCGTTTACGTGCTTGTTTACGTCTTGCTTCGTCATCTAATTCTGCTTCATCAACATCATCTTTAACTTGTAGCTTCGTTTTCAGCACAGCTTTCTGTGCGGCAATTTCAGCTTCACGGCGTTTATCAAGCTGTGGTTTCACCAGTTTGCGCCATAAGATCCATGCGATGATGACAAGTAATAACCAGCGTCCTAAATCTAATGCTTTCGCAAGAATTTCTGGGTTTTCCCATACCGGTATAGTGATCACTTTCTCTTCAGTATCGTTAAACTGCGAGTTCACGACACTTAATGAGTCACCACGTTCTTGGGAATAGCCCATCGCTTCACGAACAAGGCCTTCAATTTGCTGAATTTGTTCATCAGTGAGCGGAATTTGTTTAGTCTCAACAACAGGCTCTTCGCCTTCAGCCGCTTCTTTCGTGTCTTCAATCGTTTTGTAGTTAACAATGACGGCAACAGAAAGGCGTTCGACATTGCCCACTGGACGTTTTATATGGCGAATACGGCGATCAACTTCATAGTTGGTTGTTTCATCTAAACGGCTATTGCTGTTTGGATTACGCGTTAATGTACGATTAGTGCCCGTTGTATTGGCTTCATCTGTTTTCTCACCTTCTTGCGCTTTTGGAGTTTCAATTGGCGCTTGAGGTGGGGCTACGGGTTGATTAGATAATGCACCTGGTACACCGCCAGCTAACATGCCACCATTTTGCTCACTTTGGCTCAATTGTTTGGAACGCACCGCGGCTTGATTAGGAGGCTGATTCGGCTTGTACTCTTCAGCTGTTTCTTCAGTATGAGAGAAGTCAACTTGAGCAGTCACCTGAGCATGAACATTTCCACGACCCACAATTGGACCAAGTAACGTTTCAATACGTTGCTGGTAACGACTTTCTAGCTCTTGAACATATTTCAGCTGAATAGAGTTAAGGTCACGACCTAACGCATCAGGTTGTGTCAATAATTTTCCACTTTGGTCAACAATGGTCACACTGCTGTCAGGCATGCCTGCAACACTGCTTGCAACGATATGCACAATGGCATTAATTTGACCTTCATCCAGTGCTCTACCCTGTAAAAGACCCACCGTAACGGATGCAGAAGGGGATTTCTGTTCACGAACAAAAAGGGATGGTTTTGGTAGTGCTAAATGAACACGAGCATTTTGTACAGGACCTAATGTCTCGATAGTGCGAGCAAGCTCACCTTCAAGTGCACGTTGATAGTTAATCTGTTCACTAAATTGGCTGATCCCGAACTTTTCTTTATCTAACAGTTCAAAACCGGCAGCGCCGCCTTTAGGAAGTCCCGCTTGCGCGAGTTTCAGGCGTAATTCATGAACCTGATTGTCAGGCACCATGATCGCTGCGCCATTTTGTGACAAGCGATAAGGTACGTTCATTTGTGTTAACTGTGTGACAATTTCGCCACCGTCTTTATCGCTAAGATTACTATAAAGCACCTTGTAATCAGGGCTTTGTAACCATAAAAATGCAGCAACAAAAATGGCAATTGCCGCCGAACCCGCAATAATGAGCGGAATTTTCGGATCGGCTTTAATCCGGTTAATAATGGCGTTAAAACCCTTTTTCTGGTTCACAACGTCGGTTTTTTCGGCATTCATAGACAATCCTTGCCTTGTAGTTCGGGATGAATACTAAAAGCGTGGCGTAACAAAACAGACTCCCCTTACGCAAATAAATAAACCTACTCTCAGGTGTCTCATTATTGGCCTTTTGCGTTTCATTTAATGGCGTAATTAGCCCTTAACTTTTGCGTCAATTACTCGCTTTGGAATGAAGCCCCTGTGTTAGGGTATAACTCGGTAAGCGTGTTGGTTCACTTCCTTACTATGACATTGATTCAGTAATTGAATTAGATGATTAACGCAGAGGTTTATATGTCAATTCCAGCTATTGAAAGTGTTCTGGATAAAATGCAAATCCAGACTTTGCAAGCATCCAATATTGCAAAACCCCAGCCAGTACAAGCAGGGTTTGCTACTCAGCTTGTTCAAGCTGTGGGTAAAATTAATGAAACCCGAGTAAATGCAACCAACAAAGTGCAAGCGTTTACCTTAGGTACACCAGGTGTCGAATTAAACGATGTGATGGTGGATATGCAAAAATCTAGTATCTCATTACAAATGGGCGTACAAGTGCGTAATAAGCTGGTCGCCGCTTATCAAGAAATCATGAGTATGCAGGTGTAGTGCCTTATCATTTGATAAAGGTGACTTTTCTTTTATATAGCTAATGTATAGCTGTATAAGAAATACCTAATCAAAACAGAATGGGGCATCTTGCTCAATGTCATTGCATAGATGATATAAACTTTCGAATGTAATTAACCATTTGAATACTTATACTTTTATGATAATGAGTGCCCCGATTTGTGCATAAAGTATAAACACATCATTTTGTTGATGTGTGCTTTTGCACATCTATATCAAAGCAACTCACTCTTTTATCTCTTCTTAATATTAAAAACGGATAAAAAGCGATTATTAAATAAGTGACTTAACCCATTATTCTATGGAACAGTAAGGTTATAAATAATATAAGAGAACATTATTATGGTTGAGGTTATTTTTTCTGTCTATCCAGAATCAGGTGCGCCTAGAAATGTCACTGGCCAAATATTAACTAAAGAATATGGTTCACTTTCAGATTTTGAATTGGCAAAAATAGATGAAATGATCTGTCTTCAACATGGTGAGAACGAAGAAGAGATTTCATTATGGAAAGTAAAAAATGTAAAACGCATTATACGAAAAAATAAAGATGTCTATATTGTTTCTTGCTTTTTTCATTTTGAGTTTAAATAAATATTAGCTAGAACTCACATACAAATGTGAATAGGTATGATAGTACTAAGTTTTTTATAACTTGATGAAAAAATAATGGGATTGCTGGCTAAAGCACTGATAGGTGCATTTGTAGTGGTATTAATTGCTGTTTTATCGAAATCTCGTCATTACTATATTGCGGGATTAGTGCCACTATTTCCGACTTTTGCGCTAATAGCCCACTATATTGTAGGTGCTGAACGTTCTATTGAAGCGTTACGAACCACCATTATTTTTAGTTTATGGGCAGTTATTCCTTATATGGTTTATCTAATTTCACTCTATGTCATGATAAACTATGTGAAATTATTTACAGCACTGGCTACGGCGGTTATCTGCTGGATCATCTCGGCTTGGTTACTGATTCAACTATGGAACAAATTTCATGGATAGAGCATTTGTTCTTTCCTATTTATTCCCATGCCGAAAAATAAAAATAGAGAGAATATGAGAAAATCACTACAACAAAAAATAATTCAAATATGTAATGACAAGATTTCAGCCAAAGGAGAGGGCGTGGGATTATCCTTTTATGCTTTTTTTGCAAATAAAAATGACAATCCTGAATTATTAATGGAAGCTGCAACATGGTGGATAATGACGCATAAATTGGATCACTTTGAAAAAGCAATAAAAATAAAAAAATTAGTGCAATCAGAAATGGAATATCACGCCTGATGTTTCTACAATGCGGTTCATTTTTTTATAAAACAATTTTATTAAACTAAAAATTATTGATTATTATCACATTAAAGCGAGTCATAAAACGCTATGGTAATTACATGATTAATAACGTAAACGGTGATGATATGGAATATTGGTTTATTGCGTATAAAGTGCGTTCCAGAAATGGTGATACCTACGCCGGACATAAAATTGTAGAAACAGAAAGTGGGATCACACCCCATATTGCGTTAGATAAAGCATGTCAGGAAGTTGCTGAAGGGGCACAAGCTGATATTCCTGCTGTGAGAGTAGTCGCTTTTAATCGTTTATAAGAAATTCCATCTACTTAATAGAAATCCTACATTTAATTATGTGGGATTTTTTTATATAAATACCACTCTAGTAATGACTATTCAGCGCATTACTTTATGTCTTTATTCCAAATTAAAAATAATTAAAAACTAGAATATTTACTTATATTATTTAATTGTCTTGATCTAACAACGTTTTTTTATTTTTTTATTTAAATAAAATTCAATTATGTGATCTCAACTCTGCTAATTCATTTTTTATAATTGAATAAAAAAAGGCTTATGGGTAATGTGCTGGTGGGCTAAGGAATAGCTCAATACAAGGAAATAAAAATCATTATTTTGATTTTTTAGTCATTAATAAAAGGAAATTTGATTATGACAGTATTAACCGTTTATTTATGTGGTACCGGCTCTAACTCATTTGATAATATTAATCCTACCTTTTGGCAAGGGGAATTAGTTGCCACTTTAGCGCAAAACAACCAAGGACGAGAGTTCGCACAGTGGTTTATTGTTGATGGCCCTGGTAGTGGTAATCTACAAGAAGATGATTTATGGGTTGAAAGTCCTAATTACTCTGATATCAAAGGTTCACTTTTTGGTAGCGGGTGGGAAGAAAACGTCAACCATGCGCTTTGCTTAATGAAAGGTAACTTTGATTGGCAACGTGAAAAACTGACGGAAGAGCAGTATAACCAACTGAAAAAAGCCGGCATTCCTATTGAAGATGTTAAGGTAACAGGCTCTTTTTTATGGCGTAAATATGACTATGGCGATCGTCATGTCACTCAACAGCAGCTCCAGCAACAAATTATTCGTATTTTTCGCAAAGATGGCATTATTCCAACACAAGTTAACTTAGTGGGTTGGAGCCGTGGTGGTATTACTTGCCATATGCTAGCAAATGCGATGTTGGCAGATCCTCAATTAAAAGATATTCCTGTGAATATTTTTGCGATTGACCCCGTTCCAGGCCCTCTGAATTTTCAACCTGAAAAAGTCACACTTGGTAAAAACGTCAAAGAATATGTTGGATTTTATGCAAAAGATGAACGTTCAAAAGGATTTACTTGCGTGATCCCAATGGTTACATCTGACACTAAAATGCATATCTTTCCTATTTCAGGTCGTCATGCCACATTAGTGGGTAATGCCTCTATTGATGGTAGTGAAGGTGAAAATGCGTTATATGCACCAAGTTTAATAGTACGCCATTTTGCCGAAGTGTGTTTAACGCGCTGGGGCTGTGATTTAGCAAATAAATTAGCTTTAACGGATACACAAATTACGAGCTACCATACTGATATTGTGAATGATGCAGATAAATACATTGCAATGCGTCGAAAAACTTATTCTATCCATGAAAGTACGGGCAACGATGAACGTAAGGTTTCATTAGGTAAAGAAGGTAAGGCATTCTCTGATATCCAAGGTGAACAATATAAGCCTACGACAGGGTTAATATCGGATTACCTTTCTAATCAGCAACTTTATGATGTAATTAAATAAATTATTACTTATCAGATAATTATGAACTAATATGTCGCCTACGATCTAGTGGGCGACTTTCATTTTTCTATTTTCGTTAAATAATAAAAAATCATATCTGTGATATAACATATTGCTTTAATATTATTTTAAACCACGGAATAAAGCACATGAATTGGATGTTAAAATCATTCTCACAACTTACGACGGATGAGCTTTACGCTGTTTTAGCCTTAAGAAATCAAGTTTTTATTTGTGAACAACAATGTGCTTATCAAGATTTGGATGGGGTAGATCAAGACACATTACATCTGTTTGCAAAAGGAGACGATAATCAGCAAATTATTGCTTATGCTCGTTTATTACCTCAAGGTATTGCCTTTAAAGAAGCATCAATAGGGCGAGTGATTGTCGCTCAAAATCGGCGGGGAAGTGGCATTGCTCATCAATTAATAAAAGAGGCGATTGCAACGACATGTCGTCAATTTAATACCAATAAGATAAAAATAATGGCACAGGCTTATTTAGTATCATTTTATCAATCACATGGTTTTGTTATCGATTCAGAAATTTATCTTGAAGATAACATTCCACATATTGATATGGTTTTAGAGCAAACAGCTTAATAAGAAGATAAAAATATAAAGTCATAAGTGCTATTTTTACGTTACCGATAACAAATTAAGCTGAACATAAGACATTGTATTGCTAAGTAAAGACGCCATTAGCTAATAAAACCGCTTTTGGCGCAGAGGAGAGTTATTTAAGGTTGAGATCAGGATAATAACTATGTTCTGTAAACTGACCATAGCTATTTTGTACCCTCTGCTCTTGTTCAGTCTGTCTAATTAACACGCCGAGCTCATCTAGACGAGCCCGTAATAAATTTCGCGTCTCATTTTCGTTTTCTAAGATTTTCTTTAGCATATCTGTGAGGCGTTGTTGTAGTCTCAGCTCACTATCTGCAGGTTTTATCATCTTAGTGATATTTTCTACGCTTTTTAAATAATCCATTTCCATTTCTATCAGCTTATCCCATTGCTGATCTTTGGCAAGCGTTAACATTTGCTCACTTGATTTTAAAACCTGCTCGTAAGCCACCATAATATCCATATTGTTGTCCACTCTCGTTTAATAAGAATTAATCTGTGTGCCGATTTGTTGCCAAGCATCAGAAATTTCAGTTAAGAGCTTGATGACTTCATGAATTTTTTCTGGGTTATTGTTTAAATTGGCATCGAGTAGCTGATTAACCATATAGTCATAAAGGAGCTCCAGATTCTCTGCAAGCTCGCCCCCTTTTTCTTTATCCAGACCTTGTTTTAATCCGTTGCCAATAATATTAATGGCTTTAGAAATATTTTCGCCTTTACCAGCGATATTCCCTTGTTCCATTAATATTAAGGCACGGCGAAGGGCGCTAAGCGCCCCATTAAATAGGATCTGGATCAGCTGGTAAGGCGTGGCATTTAAAATCTCGCTTTCAACGTCGATTTGAGCATACATTTTACTGGCTGATTGTTGATACATAGTGTCCTACTTTTAAAAATTACATTAATAAACGGCCGATTGAGGCACTAGAGTTAGTCATGGAGTTGATCATTTTATCTAACTGTTGGAACTGGTTTTTATAACGTTCCATCGTGGCAGCAATATTGCGTTCCGTGTTTTTAATTTGACTATCTAATGTTTTCTTGCGTTTTTTTACACCGTCAGTGGCAATATCCAATGTACCATCATTAGATTGCAGCGTTTTTTTCAG
Organism: Proteus sp. G2300; assembly: GCF_009915965.1. Classification (NCBI taxonomy): domain Bacteria; kingdom Pseudomonadati; phylum Pseudomonadota; class Gammaproteobacteria; order Enterobacterales; family Morganellaceae; genus Proteus; species Proteus sp. G2300. The sequence continues at coordinate 40,519 of NZ_JAABNK010000024.1, read as the reverse complement.
GTAATTATAGGTTTGAGTACCAAAACCGGTTTCTTTACCATCACCCATAAAAAATTCTTTAACGTTAGCGGGTTTTTCTTTTAATGCTTCATCCAGTTTTTTGCTATCGATATCTAAAGAGCCATCAACCTTAAATTTAATCCCCATTTTATTGAGGGTGTCTAGATCTGATGTATTTTGTGAGCTTGTAACAAAACTCTTTAGTTCAGACATAATCATACGGCTGGTGGTATCGCCAAGTAATACGCCATTATCTTTAGACGCGGTTTCACCTTTATCTACTTGCGTATATTTAGTCAGAGATTTATAAGTACTGTTTAATTCGTTATAAGCGTCTGTCCAAGCTTGGATAGCTTTTTTCATTGGCTCAATATTACGAGCAACAGTCACGATTTCAGGTTTATCGGTTTTGTCTTTATTATCAAAGGTCGTTTTTTTAAGATTTAAGATGATCCCTTCAGGTGCATCTTTAATCTCATTAGTCTGACGCTCAATTTCAATACCATTGATCGTTAATTTGGCATTATTTGCTTCAACGATTTCCTGCATTGCGCCAGTTTTACTGCTTGAAGAGTAGCTAATGAAATTATTAAGTTCGTCATCTCCTTCCACTTTTATGGTCATTTCTGACTCAGTACCTTCTTTACGAGAAGTGAGTACTAAGTGGTTAACACCATCTTTAGCTTTAACGATAGTTGCTGAAACATTTCCCTCTTTTTTATTGATTGCATCGCGCAATTCAATCATAGAAGTTTGATCGTCAGTTAACTCAATACGTAATGGTTTTTCTTCACCTGGTTGGGTAATTACTAAAGTACGATTGTTACCTTCACCTAATGTTTTTCCAATAGGTATTTTTACATCATTTACAGCTCTGGATTTTAATGTTTGTGCATGAGCAAGCTCTTTAATAGATACGGTATAGTTACCAATACTGGCTTTACCATCCGTCGTCACTTTAAAGGCGTCAAACTCATCATCAACTTTTGTTGCAACAATTTTATCGAATTTTTTTAAATCTTCTGATGCTTTTTGTAACTTATCAAGTTGGCCACGAATTTTACCATAAGCGGTAATTTTCGCTTCGTAGCTTTTCATCTGTTTATCAAGGGGTTCAAGGCGTTTATTTTCCGCCGCCTCTAATTGTGCCAATGTTTGGTTAAGAGGCATCCCTGAGCCCACGCCTAGTGAAGCAATACCAGCCATACCGGTCTCCTTTCTGTGTTCGTAAAATAATCCTCAAAAACCGTTATCGGTAGAATCGGCGAAAAGTTTACGTCTATTTGGTATTTTTGATGACGTAAACAGGATGCCATATAGAAGCCTTTTATTGGCATTGGTGACCAAAGTCGAATTTAGAGGAGAGAAAAAAAGGTTTAGGCGAAAATTGATAAAAAATAAATAAAAAAATAATAAATTAATTTCTTTATTTATCATTGGTTTGATGTGAATTCTATAAAAAAACGCAGAAATATTTGTAGGAAAAGTTAAAGGTTGTATGTGGGGTGCCGATAAACTTGTTGCCGGTGATTAACACCGAAAATGAATAGGCAAACTTTTATTTTATCGACTTGATTTTAAAGGAATCTAGCTATGGCACAAGTCATTAATACCAACTATCTATCTCTGGTAACTCAAAACAACCTGAACAAATCTCAGGGAGCTTTAGGAAGTGCAATCGAGCGTCTGTCTTCTGGTCTACGTATCAACAGCGCGAAAGATGATGCTGCAGGTCAAGCGATTGCTAACCGTTTCACTTCTAACGTAAATGGTTTAACTCAAGCTTCACGTAATGCGAACGATGGTATCTCTATCGCTCAAACTACTGAAGGTGCGCTGAACGAAATCAACAACAACTTACAACGTATCCGTGAGTTAACAGTTCAAGCTAAAAACGGTACTAACTCTAACTCAGACATCACTTCAATCCAGAACGAAGTTACTGAGCGTTTAGCAGAAATCAACCGTATCTCTGAGCAAACTCAGTTCAACGGCGTTAAAGTACTGAGCGGTGAGAAGTCAGAAATGACTATCCAAGTAGGTACTAACGATAAAGAAGTTATCAAATTTAACTTAGATAAAGTTGATAATGATACTTTAGGTGTTTCAAGTGACAAACTGTTCACTGAAACAACAGTTTCTAAAGGTGAGAAAAAAGCAAGTGCTGATGATGCTGATATTGCTGATTTAGGTGTTGCTGGTGGTACTGCATTAAAAGCTGGCTTAACAGTTAAAAAATACGAAGAAGACGGCGCAGTTGTTGCTGGTAAATTCGTTGCAACTGAAGGTGGTAAAAGTTACTTAGTTTCTGCTTCTGACTTTGAAGCGGATGGTGCTACTGCAACTCAAATCAACTTAAAAGCAGGTTCAGCGGTTGCTGGTAACGAATTTACTGCAGTTGCAGGTAAAGACGTTAAAACTTTAGACGTTAAAGATGATGCTCTGGCTACTTTAGACAAAGCTATCAACACAATCGATGAAAGCCGTTCTAAATTAGGTGCGATTCAAAACCGTTTTGAATCTACTATCAACAACCTGAACAACACGGTTAACAACTTATCTGCTTCACGTAGCCGTATCTTAGATGCTGACTATGCAACAGAAGTTTCTAACATGAGCCGTGGTCAAATCCTGCAACAAGCGGGTACTTCAGTACTTGCTCAAGCAAACCAAGTACCACAAACTGTTCTGTCTCTGTTACGTTAATTCGTACTCTGACACAAAAGATACCTTTCTATATTCAAAAGGTCCTCGTAAGAGGGCCTTTTTTTGTTTTTGTGTTGAAAAGTATTTATATTTTTTCTTCATCTATTCAGTTACATGCTTATGTATGTAGCTAGACGTTTTTAAGAAATAGATTCACTGGCCACTTAGTTCTGCACTTTGAATTATTTAGAATATAGGTTCTCAGTCTATTATATTTAAACCCACTTTTTTTTAGTTTTATTTTTTCTCTCAATCTCTTTTACTTTTTTCTGCAATCAATTACTTCTTATAAATTAACTGACTGGCTTTTTTTGCTATTTTCGCGACGCCAAAAATCGTAAAACCCTCGAAATTGATGACGATAGTGTTTAGGCAACGTTATTACAGCGACGTAATAACAAACCTATTCATTGAAAAGTATTTTAAAATCAAGTCGAAGGAAAATATTATGGCACAAGTTATTAATACCAATTACTTGTCACTGGTCACTCAAAATAATTTAAATCGTTCACAAAGTGCATTAGGTAATGCAATTCAACGTTTATCTTCTGGCTTACGCATTAATAGCGCTAAGGATGATGCGGCGGGTCAAGCGATTGCAAACCGTTTTACTTCTAATATTAAAGGCTTAACTCAGGCTTCGCGTAATGCGAATGATGGTATTTCCATAGCCCAAACCACAGAAGGGGCATTGAATGAAATTAATAATAACTTGCAACGTATTCGTGAATTAACAGTGCAAGCAAAAAATGGTTCTAATTCAGATTCCGACATTAAATCTATTCAAGATTGCGTTTTACGTTAGATGATGAGTAATATTAATTTATATTAATCAGCCAGTTAAAAGAGTTAGATGTGGCTTTTTTCTGGCTTCATTCTTCGAGTGTGTCGAAATTGTGACGCGCTCACTGTATTTGGTTAAATGCTCGCCACTTAAATGGGCATACCTCTTAACCATTTCTAATGTTTCCCATCCTCCCATTTCTTTTAATACCATTAATGGTGTTCCACTCTGAGCATGCCAACTTGCCCATGTGTGGCGCAGGTCATGAAATCTAAAATCTGTTAACCCAGTTAATCTAACTGCCCGTTCAAAATCTTCAAGACCGATAGATCGTTTTCTTTTTCCTGTTCTCGTAAATATATATTCAAATTCTCTTGGGATATTGCGTAAAATATTTACAGCATCTTCATTTAAAGGGAGAGGGCGACCTCGGTTAGATTTTGAGTTTTCAGGTGTTACTATTGCAATCCCTCTATCTAAGTCAACATTGCTCCAGGTTAGGGATAGCAACTCACCTCGTCTTGCTCCAGTTAATAATGCCAAGCTAACTAAGTCTTTCATCCACTTTAGCTTTAGATTATCAATAAGCTCAATTGCCACTTCCTTTTCGATCCATCTAACCCTGACAACCGGTTCTCTAAACGATGGAACATGCGGTTTTTCTTTTATCCATCCGCTTTTGTGTGCTAATGAAAATGCCCTCATAATAAATGAACGATACCTGTTTTTGGATGCGTTAGAGAGTTTTCTCTTTGTTTTCGTACTATATACAGGCAGTGAGTTCGTGATCTCATCACTGGTAATAGTGGATAGTTTTCTTCCCTTGAAAATAGCTAGGAAATACCTTGCATTAGTTTGTGCATTTGCAAAACTTCGATGACTCTCGGCGTTTCTTAGCGCCAAAATCATCATCTCATCGAATGTTCGTTCTGGCGATTTATCTAATTTGTCTATCTGCCACAGGTCGTACTTTAATTTATCGTGATACTCCTGAGCTTTCACCTTGTTCGTGGTGCCAGTAGATCTCCTAATTCTTTCTCCACTTGGAGATGTGACATCAATCCAGAACGTATTCCCTCTTTTGTAGATCGGCATTTTGAATTTCTCCTGCCACCGACCACAGCCAGCCGGTAAACATTATTGTCATTAAACTGCGCCTGTTCAAACTTTTTCAGGCTATCCTTGCTAGCTCGCCATGAACCACCTACCTTAAACATGTAATATTTTGGTGGGTTTTTATAGATAGTTGATGGTGAGAGCTTTAGCTTCCCTGCAAGCTCTTTCAATGTCATGCAGTCATCTTCCATTCTTCTCTTCCTTTTGCAGATTTCTGATGTATTGGCACATAACATCTTTGGTGTTGTACTTTGTGTGATTTAGAGGCTTAAACTTTGGTGTGTATTTATCGAGGATCTGAGTAGTTAGCTTATCGTTGGGTATTCCGTGGCTTCTGAGTTCGATTAAGCATTCCTTTGCTATCTGCCGTCGTGCATTTTCTAATGCAATACTATCCATTCTTCCGTTTATGTTGTTCATGGTCATCACCACAATCTTTACTGCAATATGCACTATTAGGTGAGACAGGTTCTTCGTGACACCAAATGCACATTCCGTTATATGATTTAATTGCAGGTTTTCTATTAAGTAATGAAGCTTGAATATGTAATTCGTTTATTTCGTTGGCTGAGTCGATAATATCCATAATTCACCTATATTAATTGAATGCTTTCTTCTGCTTGGTCGCCATATACATCCCAATCACCGTATTTCTCACGAGCAAATAATTCGAGTCGAGGAACATCTCCATATAATTCCTCCAAACGATGATGTACCTCTTTTGGCTTTTCGCTATGCTCACCAAGACATGAATAAATAACTTGCCTAACACTTGCAGACTTACGAGGTAATCCATTTCCTCTTGTGGCTATTAAACACATTTCGATATTTTGACGAGTGTAATTACCGCAATTAATTTTCGTCTCATTGTTTAATATTTTCATGAAATCAAAGAAATCCTCTGGTGGTTTTTTATTTATTCTATCTCCTGCATTTTTATTTAATTTAACCCACGCGAACCCGAACATATTCTTTACTTTAAAATCCCATGATTCGGCTAATTTAATTGCTTCGAGTGCAAAGTTGCCTGTGTACCACATAAACAGTACGGAATTTTTAGAAGAGTGTTTTTCTATTGGTAATCGAGAAAGGGAATATAAATCTGTGGTGTTGTAATGGTTATCTGCTGCGCCATTTGAAACTTTGTTGTTATATTGCCAAGGCGGGTCAGCTAGAATCAAGTCATACTTTTTCATTCTCAGTTCCACTATCACTTATATAAAACGGCAGTCCATCAGCTTCCATTGGCTTTATATTGGTAAATTTACAGGGAAATAGCATTCCATCAAATTCATTAACCATCGTTAATGCTTGCTTAGCTTGTAATGCGATAATATGTTTAGGGAGCACTATTTGATATGTGACACCGTCAATTAAAACTAACGTCGTCATTGCTTGAACTTGTCTCATTGATTATTCTTCGCATCCTTGATTAATAAAAATAATTCCATGGCCTTGCGATAAAAATTATCATTGTAATTTTCCAATCCATTCCACACGCTTAACTCTGGGTATTTAGCGCAACTAACATCCCACGCTATTCCATCATGAGTTATAGATATGAAATTATCTTTAATAATCGGCATTGCGTCGGACGGGTTATTGCATGGGTCGAATATATCGTCATTAATAGTTACTCCGTACTGGGTACATTCAACCTCATACTCATACTCATCCTCACCAAAAACCTTTTCAGCAACCTTTTTATTAATCTCGAAATCAGAGAGTTCGGTGTATTTATTCATTATCAGCCTCTAGTATTTCGTTAATAGTATTTCTGATGTCAATTAAGTCTTGTTTTGTCACATCCATATTCCAAGATGGAGTGTTTAGAATAAAACAATCCTTTGTTGTAGGTTCAATCTCAATACAATCTTTGTAATTCTATAAGCCAGCATAATACTTATCTTTCATTCCACACCTCACCACAAACAACATTAACATTCCTCACTGACATTAAATATTCAGCACGTTTATTGCATTCCGATTGCGTGTATATATCTTCCGCAATAGGCACAGCAGAACCCTGTATTAACATGAGTAATACATATCCGATTATTTGCATGGTTATTTAGTTTTATATGTGTGGGCTACTTTGAATTTAGAGTTTAAGCTATTAGCTCTTTTTTCCGCATCTACAATTGAAATAAATCCTTTTTCAATCATATTTCCATTTAATAAAATAACTGGTTTACCGTTAATTAGTTCGGCTCTGTATTTTTCATTCATTTTTTATTTTCACTCCGTTGCTGATTAATATATCTCTGCACATATTAAGACCTGTATTTATACCATCTTCATATGAGTAAAATTTAGGTTGATGTTTATATGGCAATTCAACCTCCAAACTCTCGCGTGATGCTTTCCATATATCAAACGGAGAAATATCTTATAAATCATTTCCGTCAGACCATTCCTCAAATTGCTGCCTTGATTTATCCATCACTCCACCTTATTCAATATATCAAACCCTAACTTTGTTAATGTCCAGCCAATGATTGTCTGTCTAATTAAACCTTTTTTCTCAAAAGACTTAAGTGTTCTACCATCAATTCCAGCGCCAAACTTATCTCTCACAATATCCAGTGTTTTAATTTGCTTGCCTGTTAATTTCATATTCATTCCTCTTCATTGCATCCCTGTGAGTTAAATTATCATGCGAACTTTGGTAGCTTATTACCTGTAAGTTCCTCTGCGTCCTTCATAAAGTCGGTGGCTTGCTCTTCCATTCCAACGCCGAAATCATATTTATGAACCGCTTTAGCCATTAAAAAAGCGCCAGCAAAAAGAACTTCTTTCAACTTTGCGTTTTCTTCTTGTAACTGTTCAATAGTCATATCTATCTCCTGTTTGCATCCTTGCACTGAGTAATGGTTATATCCTTTAGTTAAACGGGTAGGGTGGTTAGAAGGGTATTTGATCATCCCAATCTTGAGGGGGGTCGTTTTGTGGTGCTGGCTTCTGAGGTTGTTGTGGTTGACCCCATCCTTGGTTTTGTGGTTTCTGGCTTCCTGCTTGATTACCACCGTTACCACCTAGCATTTGCATCGAACCGCCGATATTAACCACCACTTCCGTTGTGTATCGGTCTTGCCCGCTTTGGTCTTGCCATTTACGAGTTTGAAGAGAACCTTCTATGTATACCTGTGAGCCTTTTCTCAGATATTCACCTGCAATTTCGGCTAATTTTCCGAAGATGCACACTCGATGCCACTCTGTTTTCTCCTTCATTTCGCCAGTCTGCTTATCACGCCACGATTCCGATGTGGCTAGTGTGAGATTTGCTACTGCGCCACCTGATGGCATGTATCGAATTTCAGGGTCTTGCCCCAAGTGACCAATGAGAATACATTTATTCACGCCTTTACTTGCCATTATGTGTTCTCCATATCTGATTTATGGCTCTTGTAAACAACCTCTAGCTTCTCAAGATTTTCATCATCTCCTGAAAATTTATTTTTAAGCCACTGATATGATTTTTCGAAATGTTCTGGCGACATCTCGTTTAATTTTGATGTGAAATCGGCAAGCATCATTTGGTTTGTCAGTAGTTTTTTAACTCTATGCTCTGAGCGCTTACCTCTTGAAACAGAAAGCATCATTGAAAAATCAGACTCAATATCACTCATTGCATAAACTTTTATACCGCCAACAGCTACGCCACCAAACTTAACGGATGGATCTCCAATTATTGTTAAAGATTTTCCAACCCAGTCATGGCCGTTATTCCCCCACCCACCAATAAGAACCCTTCGCATAGATTTAGATGGTTTGTATGGTCTGCCGTCATAACCTACTAAGTCGATAAAAACAGGCTGATCTCTCGTACCTTCGCGAACGGATTTAATAACGGCGGTAATTGGTGTGGTTTGAACATCTTCAAAGTTAATCTGATCTGACTTTGGGATGATTGTGCGTGATAAGTCCATTAGAGAAATACCTCATCATCTAAGTATTCATCATCGAATAAGTAATTGGGAACATTGATTTCACTCGGTGGAAGAACTATTCCTTCAGTTCGTAGCGCTTCGTCATCAATGCATTCTTTAATTTTGCGTAATGCTTCGTGCATGTGCTTATAACCAAGCTCCAGCGATTCCGTGCCGATGTAATACATACAGTTGGTATAAGGTGGTTTATTTTGAAGCGCAAAGAAGCAAAACTGGTCTAACTCAATCCCTGTGGTTAGCTTTAAAACGTACAGATAAAAGGCTGCTTGAATATGGTAGCGATATTTACCAAACGCCTGACTAAAGCCTCGCTCTGTTGCATCCATGCAACTCTTTACATCAAGCGGGTAGGGTAGAGAGTCAGATAATCTATCAAAGCGACATTTAAGTCTTAGCCCTGTGATAGGGCATGTGGCAAACATCGATACTTCTGAATTCCCTTTTGTTGCCATGTAGTCCATAAAGTCGGTATTCATCCTTGCAGACTCAACCATCCTTGTTACCGTTTCCACTTCGCCATTTATAAAAATATTGTCAGGATTGCACACCTTAGCCAATTCTTTATATTCCTTTGACGCTCTGGTTTTGATGTCAGGGTTAAGAATGAATTCCTTTTCAAAAACATCAGGTTCAAGTAACGCCGCATGAATTGCAGTTCCTATATTTGCCGATTTACTTCCTTTAAATGGGTTAAAATATAAGTTTGCTGGGCTAATATTCATTGCCTTTACTGACGTTGATCCTATTGCCTCATCCTTGTGGTAATCCTCATTGCTTAAGTGATAGTGGATCCCATCTTTCATCCTAAAACCTCTTTATCTATCCCAATCTGTATTGCTGTTCTAATTCCATCTAAAACTGCATCCAGCGCTTGAGGGCTAATTTCAAATACAGGATTTAACTTCCTTGCTAAATCCATACATAACAGTTCTTCGGGTAGGCTATCCATAACCTCATCAACTGATATTTTCCCTTCCTGAGAATTAACAAACGCTTGTTTTTCCATTTGGCGTTCGTACCAGTCGTTTCTGAGTCCGTAGGTGTTGGTTAACATTCAACCTCCTTAAGAAAAGAGATCCAGTGCGTCTTATCATTTTTTCCTACACGCTGTACTGCTGTAGGTTTTTGGTCTGTTAGTGCTAAAATTTGCTTAACAGGAATTTGAGTTTCATTCCATTTGAACAGTAATGTCCCTCCGGGTCTAAGCACTCTAAATGCTTCACTAAACCCTTTTTTTAAATCTTCTCTCCATGAGTCTTTATTTAACGAACCGTATTTTTTAAATAACCAGCTATTTTTACCAACTCTAATTAAATGAGGCGGGTCGAATATAACTTGATAAAATTGACTGTCAGAGAAGGGGAGGTTTTTAAAATCAGCGATAATGTCTGGTGTGATATTTAACTTCCTGCCATCACATAAAATATGTTTCTCTACGCGGATGTCGCTGTAAATAGCTCTGTTATCTTCCTTATCAAACCAGAACATACGACTACCACAGCACATATCTAGAATCTGAGTCACGCAACCCTCCTTAGCAGAGCCAGCTTAGAAATAGGGGCATCCTTGCTTGCTTCATTGACAATCCTGTCAAACTCTTTCTTGTCGAACTGCATAATCCATTGCAGGGCTTCCACTGGATCGATTTCCGTTAATTTAGCCAGCTCACTGAAACTTCCCGTCTCAATACTGAGCTTGCTATTTTCGTCAAATTCCATGACTGTTTTGCCGTCTACTACCCGAGTTCCGTTCGAGTAGCTGTATGAAATTTGCATAATCACCTCAACTTACAAATGTTGGTATTACGCCAACGGTTGTCACAATGACCACAGCTAAACTGAACAACCATGGGCTTGTGCGTTTATTTTTACGTGCTTGAGGCGTAGTGATACGCACCGCCATGCAATCACGCATAGTGATGTAATATTCTGATTTCATTGTTACCTCGCTAGGTGAGCGATAGGGTGGTTATCTGGTGTTGGTGCGGTGGGTATTAGTAGTTCATTGTCATGTGGGGGATTTTATTACTAGCAACTAACTTAATAAATTCAGTCGCTAATTTTTCATCAAACCCGTTACTTACTAAGGCTTGTAATGTTTCTTGGTTATACTTGCGGCGATGTTCCTTATTAGCCTGACGTTTAGCTTCTTCCTGATGCTTACGTTCTTCTTCTGCTAATCGCACTTGTTCTGCTTCTTGTGCTTTCTTGCGCTCAGCTTCGATAGCTAATTGTTTCTCGCGTTCGGCTCGCTCCTGAGCTTCTTTAGCATCACGCTCTGCCTTTTCCTTAGCTTCTTTTGCTGCTTGCTCTGCACGTTGAATTGCTTCCTGCTTTTCACGCTCTGCACGTTCAGCGGCTTCTTTTGCTTCACGCGCACGTTTAGATGCTGCTTCAATTTCTTGCTGTGCTTTGCGTTCAGCTTCAAGTCTTGCCTGTTCCGCAGCTTGTCGCTTCATTTCTTCTTCACGAGCAATGCGCTGGCGTTCTTCTTCGGCTTTGCGTAAATCAAGCAACTCGTTCATTTGCAGAGCTTCTTCATGATCAACTTCGATTTGTTTCTTAAGCGCTTCGGCTTCTTCGCGAGCTTTTTCTTGTGCTTCCCACTCTGTTAGTGGCTTGCGAATATCTGTGCTTAATGCATCTAGTTCGTCACGAAATATCTTACGGCTAGCATCAACTTTTTTAGGTAGCTCTTTTAACTTATCGACAACCGCTTTACCTTCCTTGTCGATATACGTTTTTGTTTGAGCAACTTTGTACGCCAGAGATGCAAAAGCCTTTCGGTTTTTAGCTACTGAGAAATCACTGTCGAGTTCTTTTCGTTCTTCTTCTGCAAGAGACTTAATGTGCTCTAGCATCTGATTTACTTTTTCTGGTGCTGTAAACAAATCTAGCGCCGTAGCCTGTTCAATTACTACTAATTCATTTGCCATTTCCTATGTTCCTTATGTGCGTATTCCTCACTATTAATAGCGATATGAATGATTAAGTGGTGGGTTACTGCTGACTATTTGATGTGCTTAACTTGTTGGCGGGCAAACTTCTTTGTGTGGCCTTTAGCTATTAGGCGTTTAACTTGATACTCTCGGTTGAGTTTTTTAGCCTCTTTCGTATTATCAGGCTTAACTCCTCCGTTATATTTTTCGTTCATATCACCCCCTAGCCTTTAACATTGCATCAGCCATAACGTAGGCTTGCTTTGCATACAAATCAAAATCTCCTTTGCATTCTTCAAATACAACAGAGCCATTTAATGTGCCAATAATAGCCAACATACATTTAGCAGCGAAATAATCCCTAATCGTCATACCTGAACCGCCACAATCAGAGCTAACCCAACAGTCCTTACCTGAATCTAAAAATCCAGACTGAGGAAATGCATAACCACCAGTTTCTTTTTTCTCTGGCATCTTTCCCAGTAAGTCATCAATATAATCTTCCTTATCTGTCATACTCCCTCCTAAACTATTTCATCAGTCCATATTCATAATTGATATTGTTAAGGCTTTCCCTGTCTGACTCTATGTAGTAATCCCATGTCTCTTGGTCTTTATGCTCTCTGACCAATTGCCAATGCCAGCCTATTTTTGATTTAACTCTGCGAACTTTTCTTATTACAGTTTCGTCGCAATCGAATATGACACCATAGCCACTACCAAGACAGCTACGTAATACGCCAAGCTCAACACTAACAACTCTAAATAACTTCGGCATGGGTAGCTTTCCACTGTGGAAATCATCTATTGTCATACTCCCTCCGTTATTAACTAAATACGCATTGGCATAATCAATACCGATACTGGCTTGTAAGGATTGAATATGTCGCAAATGATAGCGTCTTGACCTGTTTTGAATTGAAGTTCGATAGCTGGCATTTTAGGGTTAACGTACTTTGCTATCTTCTGTAATTTGGCGAGAAATGAAACGTTAATACCTATTTTGAATGGTAAGTTTTCTTTCATTTTTCTTGTTTTTTCGATTAGCTTGTCGATGTGTGGGAAGTGTCCGTCGATAACACTACACATTGAAACACCTATTAGCGTATTTTCATCTGAAAACAGCCTAACAATTCCGTCATCAGTATCGAAAATTGCATAATCGAATTGCTTAGTTGGTAATTTACCCACTGACAAAATAACTTCATTTTCAATTTCGTTATCATGTTCGCCGTATGCCAACATGTGGCCATCTGTGCCAGCCACTTTTCCGTTAGGTAGAAAGCAGATACCGCAAATGTAGTAGCGAATATCTCTTATTGCCATACACTCCATGACAGCAAGTAGAGTGCCTCTATCTATCTTTAACTCCATCTCTATCTCCTATCTATTAATCAACTCACCACAGCCCACTAAGTAATAAGCTCTGGTTAGTTGCCCATATATCGTCATGGGCTAACGCTATTCAAGTCATGAACAGGATCCTGGCTTAATATTTATCTTTCTCTCAGTTTAGATTTGAACACTTACATAAATCCTCCGATTCAAACGGTGCTTAGTAAATATGGCGAGACCGATTTATCGCCTTTGGTTTATTGGTCTAAAAAAAGCTATCTCACCACAGCCCACAGAATGGACTGGGATTAGTTAACTAGGTTTGAGTCCTGTACTTTCTTTCTAACGCTGTGACTTGAGCTTTATTGAACCTAGCGTCATCCTCAGTTGCTATCTCAGATTCGCAACTGTCGCAAATTGAATATTTAGTGTTAATTACATGCTTAACTGAGTTAATCCTAACTTCTATTTCTTCCATCTCATGATGCAAATACCCCTCACCACATACGGGGCATAGTTCCTTTTTATCCATTAAATCCTCCTTTTGATGCCTGCTTTTAACCACATCAGGCGAGGTGGTTCCTTACTTTCCACAGTCAAGGAAAATTGATATATTGGTTATTCCACAGTCAATATAGGAATGTTTTATGTCAGATGTAGTAATTGATCCAAAAGAAAACCCTGAATTAGCGGCTCAGCAATTAGTTGTAGAATTGATTAAGGCTGAAAAAACAGCCATGATTAATGGAGCAGCGTCAAGATCAACAGTTGAGTCGATCATATTTGCTCACCAAAGTTTTACTAATTACTTTAAAAAACTTAAAGATAATTAATTGTCTTGATATAGCGTTATAAAAGCCACTGCCACAGAGCAAGCAAGTTCTTCTGCTTGCTCTTTATCTGGATTGTTATTAGTTATTAAACATGCCAATGTTTGGCTTGCAATCTCTTGAATTTTTACTGGTAACTCTTCAAATTTCATCTTACTTCTCCTATTTATCTCGCCGTAACCCCGAACTCACCGCTCGGCTGTTTTGTTTTAACTCCTGAAAATACTGCTACATTAGGTAAGCAACAGTTATCTCCACTTGGATAATGCTTTGTTGGTTTGAGAGAGAGAACAGGGCGTTCTGGTTTCTCAACGCCAAATATTGAATCCCATATTTCTTCCACTGAGCGGCTTGGTGTTTTTACTTCTTCACGTTTACGAGCTAGAAATGCAGCTCTGCGCTCATATCTACGTTGAGAGTAATTACTTCTTTCAATGACTTTTATCGTTGCCATATTTGCCTCCTAAGTGATCTTTGGTGATTGGCTGTGATGCAACTATCCACAATTCTCACTATCCTCATAGTGACAGAGCTAGCCAATCCCAAAAACCACTCAGTGGTGATTCAAGAATGCCTGAATCATTTCTTCCTAATTGTTAAAGAACTAAATCCGTTTACCTTTGGCTCCTTGCCTTTGATGAGTTATATATTGAACCAATAGTTCACATAAATCAAGAACCAAAAGTACAATATTTTATTATCATAGTGAACTTTTAGTATATTTTGTTGTTTTTAAAAGGTATTTATTTTTTGTAAATATTTAAAATTAGATCTTAATCACTAATTTATTTAGGCGGGATGAAAAAAATCCCTCATATAGAGGGATCAAATAAATAAAGAGAATGAGGTTAGTATGATGTGCAGTTAACGGTAGAGCCTAATTTTGTACAGTTCGTTGTTGTTACTGGTTTCTTATAAATGTTTTTCTGTTGTTGCCATAGTAACAGGCTTTGTTGTGCTGATATTGCTCTAATAGCCGAAGCGCCATTATCTTGTCTTATTTTTTCTGGTCCATATTCAATAAGAGAATTATTTTTAAATATAAACTTATAGTCGGCTTTATCATAAGACCAACCAGACATAAGCCTGTTAGCATAAATTAATATTTCATAATCATTGCTTGACGCATTCCCATCAGGGTTACCCATTATTGATATAACATTGTCTTTACTCATCCCAGAATGTATTGATGATATTTTGTCACCTGTTACACAGCCTGACAAAGCAATGATAATAATTAGAAAAAGTATTCTCAAAGCATCCTCTTTTTAATGATTGAAAGTTAGACAAATCTCATCATCATTTGAACCACAACACCAATAATTTTACAGTTACCATTTATAGTAATTGCGGGATAAGCAGGGTTTAGCGCTTTAAGATATTTAGCTCCATCCAAGACAAGTTTTTTGAATGTTGCTTCATTCGTATCGGTAAGCTTAGCTATTACCAAACTTCCATTTATAGGTTCTCTTCCTGTATCAACTAGAACCAATGATCCTTCAGGAATACTGATGCCCGTTGGCGCTGTCATTGAGTCTCCCTCAACCTTAAGCCAAAATGCAGAACCCTGAACAGCAACTTCAGACTCATACCATTCATCGATCTCGCTAAGCGTATATGGCTCACAGGCTTCTGTCCAATTACCAGCCTGAACAAAGCTAATTACAGGGTATTTAGGGGCTGGTCTATAAGGTCTTGGATTACTAACATTTGCATTATTTACATTTTCCTGACCGTGTTGCAACCAGACTATATCCACTGAAAGTAATTTAGCTAACTTATTCATCACCTCCTGTCTTGGTAGTGATTCAGCATTAAACCATTTACTAACAGCCTTGGTTGTTACGCCAAGTTTGTTAGCTATTTCTGTCGCTTTGCCATGGTCATCAAAACCAGCATCTCTTGAAGCCTGCGCAAGCCTCTTGGCAAATAGTTCACGCACGTTATTAATTTGTACCATACGTTCAATAATAAACATCTTGAAAGGAACTGTCAGTTCAACTAATATATGTACTGAAAGTTCATTAAGGAGACTTCTATGCACGATTTAAGGGAGCCAATTAAACAGATTGGCGTTGCAGAAGTAGCAAAGGCATGCGGAGTAAGTGAGCGAGCTGTTTATAAATGGATTGATAACGGTTTTCTACCAAAAACAGAGTTCTTTGGAAAAACCAATTATGCAAAAACAATCCAAACCCTATCCAAAGGGAAAATAAAAGCTGAAGACTTACTAGCCATTAGCCAAAAAAAATTACTTGCTGCTTAGTTTTAATCGCTCTTTAACATCACTAACCCGCTCTAGGCGATCTTGGAGCAAACAATCCGCTCATATGGAATGAGCCACGGATCATTACTGCTGTTCCCAATATGGGAAGTAATCTAAGAAGGAATTTAACAAATGGAATTATCAAACGAACGCAAATTTCGAGAAATCGAATCAAAAATCATGAAAGGGATACTTGTTACTGGCGCTAGAGAAGTAGCGAAAAGAACGGGTATTCACGAATCACAAATATCTCGCTGGCAATCTCAACAATCTAAAACGCAATTAAGCTTCATACAACGTTGTGCAAGGCTTTTAGTTGCTATTGGGTATGAGACGCCAGATGACACAGTGATATTGCAAGGTGATGAGGCTAGAGCGTTAATTCAAATGCTTGAACACGTCAAAGCACCAAAAAGAAAAGCCCCAGCGGTAACTGAGGCTTCTCAACAAATGGACTTAACCATTTAGACTAACAAATACACTGTATCAATAACCAGTATTAAAGGGAAGCTGATTTTGAGCTTTCCTTTTGCTGATACAGCTAATTAATGGAGTAATTATATATGAATTCTGTTTACTTAACAAACAGATGGAGGTTGCTATGACAGTAGTCAAGAACATTGATTTTGTTAACAAGCAACTGATACCAGACAAACCAGAGGTTAAAGTGGCTGATCTTGATAACGGCTACTTACGGGTAGCTAATGAAATTCAAGATGCTTTATGCGAACTCCAGTTAGCAGGTAGAGAGTGGCAGGTTCTTAATGCCATTATTCGGCTTACTTGGGGGTGGCAAAAGAAAGAAGACCGCATTCAAAACATCTTGATTGAAGAGAAAACAAAATTAGGACGCAATCCTGTATCTGAAGCGGTTGGCTCTCTTGAGTCGCGGAGAATAATTAACGTTAGAAGAATAGGGCAAAACAGATACATTTCTATCAATAAAAACACCTCAGAATGGGTATACACGAAAACAAGGAAAACTATCCCCGAAAACGAGGATAACCATCCCCGAAAACGTGTAGCGGTATCCCCGAAAAAGGGGATCACCAAAGACACTATACCAAATACAGTAAAAGATATTAAAACCCCTATATCCCCTAAACAAAAATCTACGCCTAAAAAACAAAGTTTCGATCCGCTTAGCGTAGATATACCCAGCTGGTTAAATCCTGACACTTGGAGAAATTGGGTTGGGTACCGAAAGGAAATTAAACAACCGATAAAATCTAAGCGAACTCTCGATGGGCAAATAAAACTTCTTACTGAGTGTTATGAGCTGGGTTTTTCACCTGAAGAAATAATCAATAACTCGGTTACTAACGGCTGGCAGGGATTATTCAAGCCTAAAACGCCATACCAACAACCTAATCGAATTATTCAACCTAGCCAAACTCAAGAATTCATACCGGAGAACTTCTAATGACAGCAACGGCAACACTGGCACGATTAAAACGCATGATGCCAGAACACATCAAGCCAAAGTTCTCAACGGCTGAAGAACTTATGGCATGGCAACGAGAGCAGGGTGAAGTTGACTCTAAGCGGATCGCAGATGAAAACCGTGTAACTCGATTGAATAAGATTATGGGGCGTTCTGGTATCAGCCCATTACACCAAGAATGCACATTTTATAATTACCAAGCCACAAACGCTGAACAGCAAAAAGCACTTCACAAAGCGAAAAAGTATGCCGAGGAATTCGGGCAGTCATTCGGTGGTTTTATTTTCAGTGGAAACCCTGGCACTGGGAAAAATCACTTAGCCTCAGCAATTGGTAATTACATCATTCAAAACGGCAAAAGTATTCTGATTGCAACACTACCAGACTTGATGATGAAAGTGCGTGACACATACCAGAAAGACGCAAAAACAACAGAGTCAAAACTGATTGATGATCTGTGCGAGGTTGATTTACTTGTTCTTGATGATGTTGGTGTTCAGCGTGAAAACAAAAACGAGGAGTTAATTATTTTCCAAGTGGTTGATCGCCGTTTAGCTAACAAAAAACCGGTTGGAATATTAACAAATCTTAAATTTGATGAACTTGGTCGCGTTCTTGGTGAGCGAGTCATTGATCGACTGAGAATGGGAAATCCAACAACAATCAATTTCACATGGCAGAGTCATCGCCGTCTAGTTAAATAAATTCTAAGGAAATAAATATGAACTTTATCAAAAATGCGATTGTATATCGTATGACTCGTGACATTCAAATTTCAGCAGAACAACTTGAAGAGGCATTAAAAACTTTAGCATTTACACCATGCAGTAGCCAAGATATGAGTCGCTCTGGTTGGGTGTCACCACTTGGTAATCACGGTGAGATGTTAACTCACGTTGCTGGCAATCAGATTTTACTCTGCCTCAGAAAAGAAGAAAAAATATTGCCATCGACAGTTATCAAGGAAACTCTACAAGGAAAAATTGAAAAACTCGAAAGTGAGCAAGGTGTTAAGCTGAGAAAGACAGAAAAAGCGACATTAAAAGATGAAGTCATTCACTCTCTCTTACCTCGCGCATTCAGTAAATATTCTCAAACTCAGATCTGGATTGACTTGGATAAGCAAAGAATTATCGTTGATGCCAGTAGTTCTAAACGCGCAGAAGATTCACTTGCGTTACTTCGTAAGACATTGGGCTCATTGCCAGTAATTCCACTTCACACCGAGCAACCAGTCGAGCTAACACTTACCGAATGGGTTCGTAATAATGATACTCCAGCAGGATTTATGCTTCATGACGAAGCTGAATTAAAAGCGGTGTTAGAGGAAGGCGGTATTGCCAAGTTTAAAAAGCAAGATTTAGCTTCAGACGAAATTGCCACTCATATTGAAGCAGGAAAATATGTCACTCAGTTATCTATGGATTGGCAGGATCGCATCAAATTCACGTTAACCGATAGTCTTATGCTTAAGAAAATCAGCCTATCTGATGTTTTGAAAGAGCATAACGACGACATTCATCATGATGATTATGCTCAACGATTTGATGCTGATTTCATTCTGTTTACTGGTGAATTTTCCGTGCTGATCGATGAATTAGTGTCTGCGCTAGGTGGCGAATATAAGGCTTAACACGCAAGAGGATTTTTAGATGAACTTACTAACACATACCGTCACCAAGGTTTTAGGTGATCCGGTTCGTCACACTTACAAATCAGATGATGGAACAGAAAATGAATATTACCTAACACCAGTCGAGTGTGATTGCTGGGGTAATATTTCTAATACGAAAGTGATGACAAATACTCTTGAGAAAGCCAAGGCGATTAAGGTTGGCTATGAGTGGGAGTCGTGAGGATTTTTAGATGAAAGGAACAGAATTTAAAAAGTTGATGTGGCTCTACGCTGATGAAGCAATGATACGCAAGCGTAGATATGTGAGAGGCGGGAAAAAGACAGCAGATCGCAATCGAAAAATGCACAAGCCATATCGTTGTGAAAAGGTTATGAATCGACTTTTAAGAATTGATTCTGATGCGTTTGTTAAAAGACTAAACCGAAAGGAGGCATCTAATGCAGGGAACTAATTGGGTTAATTTTGAAGCAGAAAAACCGCCAGTATCACATACAGAATTGGTTATCGAAAATAAGTCAGGAAAAAAGCTTGTTGCCAGATATTTATCAGGTGACTGTTTTGGTGGTGATTTTGGTTTTTATGATCACTACGACAATCCAATACGTGGTTTTAAGTGTGTTAGGTGGCTGGCATTGCCAGAGGGTGAATGATGGAATCACCACTTGCGCGAATGATTAAGCAACAGGTATTCGATGCCAATGTCGACAGGCTTGTAGCGCTCAATGATGAGCAATGGGATTTCATACTTAATGACCAAGATAAATGCGCATGGTCTGGCGGTCATTATTACGGACATGATTATCATGAGTGGGAAATTTTCATAGCTCACGATATCAAATATGTGAAAACAGGATTACGGGAGCCATTGTTATGAACGAACTCAAGAAATGCCCGTTTTGCGGATGTGACCGGATTTTTGTCGGCACGTATGATTATGAAGAATTTGGCGATAAAACATACTACAAGGCAGAGTGTAATTCATGCGAAGCGGAGACGGGATTTAAGGATAGCAAGCAGAAAGCCATAGCAGCATGGAACAGGAGAGCTAACAGTGAGTGATAAGTTAAAGTGTCGTCGTTGCCGTAAGGTTTCAGAGATGAAGGAGCTTAAGAAAGTACAGAAAAATGACTGTGTTGTTTTAGTGTGTCCTTACTGTAATTGCAGAAACTTCAACAACGTGTTTCTGGAAAAATGAATAGGAGGTTAATTTGGAAGCAGATTTCCTCTTCCACGAATCAACCAAAACCGCAGCATGGCAACACCTCAAAGAAGTTCTAGCAACAAACCAACCACACCGAATCATTATCAAGCCTTGGAAAAACAAGCGCTCACTATCTCAAAATTCCACTTTTCATATGTGGTGCACAGAGATAAGCAAATACCTGCGTAAGAACAACGCCAATTACACACCAGAAACCGTTAAGGAGATGCTTAAGCATACATTCCTTGGTTATGAGGTGGTCGATATGATTGACGTTACTACACAACTTACAGAGCGCGTAAGGACGCTTCGAAAAACATCAAAACTTGATACAGGTGAAATGTTCCATTTTATGGAGCAGGTTGAACGCTGGGTGGTAGGTATAAATTGTTTCGTGACGATACCTGATAACAGTGAGTATATGAAATTGAAAAGGGAGCAGGACAAATAATTATGGCTAAGAGAAATAACGCACTAGAGAACATGAAAAAGTGGATGGAAGTCATTCCTCAATGCTTGCAAACAGAAAGCCAGAAAACCTTTGAAGATGAAGTCGTTAGTCTTGAGTTGGAAATGACTAAAAAGAAGTTTGTGAAAAGAGGTTTTCTACCTCCTGAATTTAAAAGTGAAAGTGAAAAGCGTAGGTGGCTAGAGGCAGTGGTTGAGCTGGAGCGCCTCGATAAAAAATTGAATCGAGCGCAAAAAGAGGTAGAGCGTTTAGAAGAAAGTCGCCGTGAGCACATTAACCGCAACAACTTAAACAGGAAGTGATTATGACTGAAGAACAATACAGGACTTATGCGCAGGTGATAGTTGTTGGTCGTGAATTTATCTCGTTTAATCACAACACTATTTCAGCAGTAACAGGTTTAACACCCGCAAGAGCAGGAACAATTCTAAGAAAGTTACTTGCATTCCAGTGTGTAGAGCATGTCGAAACAAAGAGCCGTAAACGCACTCGCCCAATTAATAACTATGCAGTTACAGACGATGCAATTACTAGACTGAGAAGTCAGTTTGAAAAAGAGCGATTGGCTAACCTTCCACTTTTCCCAAAAGCAAAGAAAGTTGAAGCAAAGAAGCCTAGGAAAGTGCTGGATGATTTTATGTGTGGATTGTCATTTGTCGATAAAGCCAACGTCTCAGGCATGGGTAATCCGATGTTGATGAAAATAGACTCGTTACTCAAAGGAGTTCGCAATGAACTGCATGTCATGCAATAGACAGCTAACAGATGATGAAATTTATGTGTGTAGCAAATGTGCTGATGAATGCGCTCATTTGGAAGTGATGGATAAAATCAAAGGAGAGGGAGATGCAGAAGATAAGTCGACGGCGCTGTAAAATATGCCGAGAATGGTTTATTCCAAGGCAGAGTTTTCAAAATTGGTGTAGCCCGGAGCATGGATTTGAATTATCCGAGCAACGAAGGAATAAAGATAGAGAAAAAGCATTAGCAAAACTTAAAAAGGAGAAACAGAAAAAAGAACGAGAAGAAAAAGACAAACTCAAATCCCGCAAGTTAGCAGTAAAACCCCTCTCATATTTCACAAAACAAGCACAGACCGCATTCAACGCATTTATCAGAGAAAGAGACAAGGATGAGCCTTGCATCTCGTGTGGTCGTTTTCACGAAGGTCAGTATCACGCAGGGCACTATCGAACCACCGGTGCTAACCCAGAACTTAGGTTCGATGAAGATAACTGCCATAAGCAATGCGCCCCATGCAATAACCATTTATCGGGAAATATCGAAAATTACACACCTCGACTAATAGAGAAAATTGGTCAGGAACGTTTCGATCGGCTGATGGGTTCTCATGAATTGCCAAAGTGGAAACGCGAGGATTATGAGCGGATACGTGATCACTACCGAGCCAAGTTAAAGGAGCTAAAGAATGACTCCTGATGCATGGTTTGCAGTTATAACTTGGGGGATTTTATTGTTTGTTTGGATTCCTTACAACTACCTCAGGTATAGGCGAAATATACGGATAGCAAAAGCAAAAAGAAGAGCTTACATATTCGCATCTAAGTATAGAACGGTAAAGGAGCTGAAAAATGTTCACTGACTTAATCGCAGCTATTGAAGAAGCCAGATATTTAAAATCCAGATCAGGCGGTCGAGTTAACTTCTGTGTAATCCAGATTGCTGAATGCATGGAAGTATTATGCGGGCTGATGGATGGTGTAAGGGTTTTATATACAACCGCGAATGATGATTATCACACAGTATTACCGGAGGCGAGATGAGCTATATCGGAGAAAAGGAATTAACGGATGAGCAATTTCGCTGGCTAGATGGATGGTTAGAGCTTTGGGGTGCATGGGTTCAATCAGGTCGGTCTGGACGCATGATAAACATGATTTATAAGTTTATGAAGACGGTCGAACCGAATACAGCCCCATCAAGACCTATGTGCAATGACGATGAAGGAATGTTGATTTCTCAGGTCGTAGATTCAGTCATCGCCACTGACACACAGGCTTATGGAATATTACTCAGTTATTACGCTCACGGTTCATCTAAGTTGTCGATTGCATCTTACTATCACCGAGTTGCAAAACCACGCAAAATGCAAACGAGAGGGGGAAATAGATTTAAAAAGCCATCACTTGGAACTTGCAGAAATGATGTTGATGCAAAACTCAAAGCTGCACAGTGGTTGTTATACGAACCTCTGCGAAATGCAATGAATAATCGCAAACGTGTGGCTAAAGTGAAGAAAATAACTGAACTTTGCTATTGACTTATAATATCAAATTAGCAATACTAATCAGGTAAGTTGCTTTACGTGACTCTTAAGTTTACTTACCTCATTCAAGACCTCGCTACGGCGGGGTTTTTTGTTATCTGAACTCAGTCATTGGCTGGGTTAAAAAATATACACACTCTTCATTTTGGAGAGTTGTGTGATTAGGGACACCTGATGATGTTTTGGTCGACGGATATCTGGTGTCCATTTCTATTCGTATGTATCAAGAAAAGAATAACAAGGCACGTTCGTCATCTGTGCTTTTAGGGCGGGATTAATTGTTTTTTCATCGGTCTGTCGCCAAACAAATGCCGAAGAAATTAACAATTAATCCCGTTTCGTTTTCTAATCTGGTGTAATTCCACCATTTTAATTCCCCTGAATTCGAGGGTTTTGGTTCCCTCATTGATGAGGGTAGCATAGGTTAAGTTATTGATACTTATACAAAGTGCTTATTTGCATTGTGGTAATCCAACTCTCCGGAATTACCGGATAGTTCACATTCAGAAGATCGCTTAGGCGGTCTTTTTTCGTATATGCCGACCACAGAATCAATCACAACACCTCACGTTCACACAAGAGCTGTGAGTCGGCGTTCTATTAACTAATTCCTCCAGAAAGGAGGCGGTATGACACGAATGGACGAGAAAGACAAATTCAGTGCCACCGCATGGGGTGTCATATTCGCTATATCCCTATACGGCGGATTGGCTAGATACATTATTGACAATAAACGTAATGGCTATCGGTGGAGCTGGGTAGGAGCAATTATGCAAATGTTCGTATCTGGCTTTGCTGGAATGATGGGGGGTCTTATATCAATAGAGCTTAACGCCTCATTCTACTACACGTTATTTACGGCTGGCTTATGTGGTTCCGCTGGCTCTTTAGCATTGGACTTCTTCTGGGATAAATTTACAGGGGGTAAGAAATGACTAGACCAGCACGCGGTGAGCGCAATAACAATCCGGGCAACATTCGACACGGTTCAAGATGGCAAGGACTATCAGCACAGCAAACAGATCCGAGCTTCTGCCAATTCGTATCACCTGAATACGGTATTCGGGCCATCTATAAATTGCTGCAGACATACCAAAAGAAATACGAACTCAACACTGTCGAGTCAATTATCGATCGGTATGCGCCACCAAATGAAAACAACACTACTGGCTATATTAATCGAGCAGCTAAAGATATTGGCGTTAGTGTAAACGAGCATATTAACGTTTCATCTAAACCGGTTGCTATTGCATTGGCCACAGCGATTGTAGGTGTTGAGCTTGGGTATCAGCCATACAGTCAGAAAGTCTTTGAAGACGCTTGGTTGTTGTTATGAGTAAATTAACATCTTGGGTTCCAATAGTTTTATTTAGCATCATGCTAGCTTCTTTATACCTTGTTACTAAATCAGTAATAGAGCTAAAGAAAGAAAACCAATCACTCACTGAACAACTATCCCAACAAGTCGAAATCAACAAAGACTATCAATCCCGTATCAATCGATTAAATCAACTCGATATTCGTTACTCACAGGAGCTAGCCAGTGCAAAGAATGAAATTGATGGGTTGCGTGATGATATTCGCAATGGCTCTAAGCGGGTGTACATCAAGGCCGAGTGTCCAGCAGTCACCAAGAATTCCACCGAAAGCGGAAGCGATGAAGCCACCGCACGACTTAACAAAGCAGTTGAACAAGATTATCTACGTCTCAGAGAAGTGATAGTCGAGAACGAACAGCAAACTTTGTATTTGCAGAACTACATCAACACTGAATGCCTCGCTCAATAGCGGGGCTTTTTAATGGAGAAATATCATGGCAGTAGAAGGTTCAGATAATCCAGTTAAATTCCGTGAAGAGCTGGATAAAAGCATTCCAAAAGAATAAAAAAGCCCAGCACGGGAGGCTGGGCAATACTAACAATATATCAATCAAAGTGTAGCGATAGCTACTTAGTATAGCTTAAGTAAATATATATATCAGCAATTAGATAAGTCGTTTATCCATTAAGGAGAGTGATCATATCTTGACTGCTAGGAACAGACTAGAAGCGGCCTGATTAACGTAGTGATACGTGATGATGGTTGCGAACGGTTACTGTTAGTCGCCTGTATATATTGGCTTGGTGCAAGTGGCTTCCATCACAGACATTCCAGGGGATGATATGAATTCAATTATTACTTTTGTATCTCTGCCGCGAAGTAATGTAAGCCTTGTATCGTGACCCATCCAATAGAATTCTTTGTAATAAGGCACCCCGAATTGAGACGAGTACGCCCCTTTTACCTTCATGACGTAGGTCGGGGGTGGCATATGACTACTGTTTTTAGCTGGCGTTATCTTGAGAATTTGTGTTGCATTTGATTTATAAACAGAAAATGTCTGGCTATCCTCACTTTTTTTTGGGGTGCCGTCTTCGGAGTAATTGACCCAGGAACACTCCATTTCAAATATCAGGGTTTCTTCTGTTGCGTTAGCACACACTGTGAACGGTATAAGTAAAGCAAAAAGATACTGTTTCATGATGCCTCTATATCACTGCAAATATCGTCTTACGACAAGATTATCACAAGAAGAACTAACTATGACTGAAAAATACGAAGTCACAGCAACCAAAAAGGACGGCACGACATATCACGGATTGATGACAACGAAAGAGCCGCGCATTACTAACGGGCTGATTAGTATCGCTGGTACAGATGGCTCATGGACATATATCTCACCGGATGAAATCAGCGATATCAGATACATTCCGGTGGCTGAGGAAAAGAGTAAGGAATAATTATGGCTAGGCCGGACTGGAGCGAGCTACAAAAACAGTTCCTGTCTGACCATGCCGCTACAGGGATATCACCGAAAGAGTGGTGCGAGTCTCAGGAGTTGAATTACGCAACCGCTCGCAGGCATATCAAAAAACCAACTGCGCAGAAAGGTGCGCAAAGTGCGCAAACCGAAACCCGACCAGTGCGCAATGCGCAAAAGCGCAAAGTAACAAATCATCCTCCGTTTGCGCCCGGTAACAGAGCCGCAGTTAAGCATTCAGGGTATTCAAAGTACATGCCTGACTCTGACGAGTTATTTGAGGATGCCGCCGGACTGGATTTAATCCAAGAATTGCTTTTTATCCGCGCGAGGACGCTTTCAGTAACAAAGGTTCTTGGCAAATTACGCACTGACTTTGAGTCGGCGGAAGATGCCGAAGTGCGCAGCGAAATAGCGCGGCAGCTGGTCAATACTGAACAGGCATTAGACCGGAATATTGCCCGGATAGAGTCGCTGGAGCGGACTATATCAACGCTTGGCCTGGATAAAGAAAACCTGCTTAAAATTATCGCAGATACTAAATACCGCAAAGCAGCAACGAACAAGATTGATCTTGAATCGGACAAACTCGGCCGCGAACTGGCGGAGGATGATGAGAACGATACACCGACACCGGTTGCAATAAACATCAATGTGATAGATGCGAGGGTCAGAGAAGATGATAGCACCGACCCTTAATATCCCTCAGTCGCGATTTCTGGCTATGCCGAATAAATTCAGGGCATATGTTGCCGGATTCGGCTCCGGTAAGACGTGGGTAGGGTGCGGCGGTATCTGTAAGGGGATGTGGGAGCATCCGAGAATTAACCAGGGATACTTTGCGCCAACCTATCCGCAGATCAGAGACATTTTTTATCCCACTGTCGAAGAGGTTGCTTTCGATTGGGGCCTGAAAGTAAAGGTGAACGAAAGCAACAAAGAAGTTCATTTTTACGAAGGCAAGCGGTATCGCGGCACAACAATCTGCAGATCGATGGAGAAGCCGGAAACAATAGTCGGATTCAAGATTGGTAATGCGCTGATTGATGAGCTTGATGTCATGAAAGCGGATAAGGCTCAAAAAGCATGGCGTAAAATCATTGCCCGTATGCGCTATAAGGTTGACGGACTGCGCAATGGCATTGATGTCACCACCACGCCGGAAGGGTTTAAGTTCGTTTATCAGCAGTTCGTGAAAGCTGTACGCGATAAACCTGAACTGACAACGCTCTACGGTCTGGTGCAGGCTTCAACGTTCGATAATGAAAAGAATCTGCCAGCGGATTACATTCCGTCACTGATGGACTCTTACCCGCCAGAGCTAATCAAAGCATATCTGCGCGGACAATTCACAAACCTGACCAGCGGTACCATCTACCACACCTTTGACCGCAGGCTGAATAACAGCGAGGAAGAAGAGCAGCCAGGGGAACCGCTGTATATCGGGATGGACTTTAACGTTGGAAAAATGGCTGGTGTGGTTCATGTGCTGCGCCTTGGATTGCCTCACGCGGTAACAGAAATCATTAACGCCTACGATACACCGGATATGATCCGCATTATCAAAGAGCGGTTCTGGCTGTATGCAGATGGTGATTATCAAAAGGTACGTGAAATTTACATCTACCCTGATGCGTCTGGTGAATCCAGAAAATCCAATAACGCCAGTGCAACAGATCTGGCTCAGCTTCGGCAAGCCGGATTTAATGTGGTCGTCAATGCATCAAACCCACCGGTTAAAGACAGAATTAACTCAATGAACGCCATGTTCTGCAATGCAAACGGTGACCGGCGGTATAAGGTGAATGTTAAGCGTTGCCCGGTCTACACGGAGTCGCTTGAGCAGCAGGTATGGGCTCCGAATGGAGAGCCTGATAAATCTGCTGATAACGATCACCCCAACGATGCAGGCGGTTATTACATCGTGAAGCAGTTCCCGATCATTAAGCGCCCGGCACAATTCTACTTCTAAGGGGAATTTCAGTGACAACAAAAAATGAAGGGCTGGAATTGCTCGTGAACAGTGTCGCTAATATGGCGGTGCAACGGGCTTTGTATGCATCAGGCGGCATTTCCAGCAACACGAAAAGAACGACGCTCTATCAGGAGTTCGGATATCCTGCAGAACTGTCATTCACTGACTATTACAATGCCTATGAACGTAATGCGGTTGCACATGCAGCAGTTCATCGCTTGCTGGATGATTGTTGGCAAGATAATCCGACCATCATTGATGGTGATGAATCGAAAGAGAATAAGGAAACCACGCTGTGGGAGTCATCTGTCACCAGGCTGCTGAAAAGATTCTGGCCGCGAATTAAGGATGCAGACCGGCGCAATATGGTTGGCCACTACTCGGCATTGGTTATCCAGTTAAAAGACGGCGCAGACTGGAGTGAGCCGGTAGATATCACCGAGGTTAAGCGACTTGGTGAAAAGGCGCTGGTTAACCTGATCCCGTTATGGGAGCCGCAGTTAAAAGTAACTGAATGGGAAACGGATATATCATCCGAGAACTACGGTAAGCCGAAATATTACGATTTTGATGAGCGACCTGTCGGGCACCAGATTCACGGTCCGATAAAGCAAAAGAAAATACATCCAGACCGGGTGATCATTCTGTGCGAGGGCGCAGATGATGATTATATGTTTTCTGGCATCCCGCTATTGAAGGCCGGGTTCAACAAGCTACTGGATATCGAAAAGATTTCCGGTGGCAGTGCAGAGGGATTCCTGAAAAACGCCAGCCGTCAGATTGCTGTTGAGTTCGATGCTACTACCGATATGAGCAACATTGCGCAAGCAGCAAAGGAAGCCGGCTATGACGACATCGGCGCAGCAATGGCTGATAAAGTCGACAAACTTAATCGTGGTACAGATTCAGCAGCGGTAATGCAAGCAGGGCGCATGAATGTGCTCTCTGTTGCTGCTGCTGATCCTAATCCATCATGGGAAGTAGCAGTTCGTGAATTTCTAACCACAATACGCATCCCTTTTTCTGAGTTTCTCGGAACGCAAACCGGCGTACTGGCCGGGGATAAAGATGGCGCGGCATATGGTAAGCGCCTGAATGGTCGCCGTTGGGGATTTCAGACAAAGTATGTTACTGAAATCATCGGTCGCCTGTGTACTCTTGGCGTTATTTCGCAACCAGAGTCAGGTGATATCACCCTGGCATGGTCTGACATGCTGGCACCGAGTGAAGCTGACAAAATCGATAACATGATCAAGATGGCAGATGCTGCGTGGAAATCACAACAGGCATTCGGCATGGCAATATTTACCCCGAATGAAATCCGCGCAGTTGGTGAGCTTGAACCAATCGAAGAGGATGCACCACCGGAAACCGGCCCCAAAGGAGACCCGTTAACTGATGATAAAGAACCAGAGAACAGGGTCGCCGATAATACCGAGAAATAAGGCGGACCCGACACAGTCAGGAAAGCCAGTCAGAAAGATGTATCGCGATATTGAAAACCGGTATCACGGACTGAAAAAAGCACTCCGCCAACTGTTCGATCTGTCATTCACCGGCAGAGAACGAAACCAGAACTCACTCTACAGCTACATCCTCGCTAAAAACGCACAGAACGAATCAGATTCGCTGATCAGGGTTAACGCGGGTGTTTATTTGTATGACCTCTCTGAGCGGCCTGATGAGTACGCACGTTTCCTTGAACGGGTGCAATCTATTCTGGATGAGTATCTGCTTGATGGCGGCAATGAAAATCTGTGGGCGTTCAGTCATGTCGCAGCAGAGTATGATCGCGGCACACTGAATGCGTATACCAATCTGTCACTGCAGTCAGAGGTGTATGCGTCGCAGACAACACTCACTTATCTGATGTCACAACCGGCATACCAGAACCAGATAGCCGCAGCGTTTATCTCAACATTCAGTGACTGGAAAGGTATTTCTGATGCCGCGCGCGCCGACCTGTCGAACATCATCGGCACATCGATAGCTAGGGGCGTCAACCCGAAAGAAACAGCCAGGATCGTTAGTCAGCGGCTGGATGTCTCAATGAGCAACGCAAAACGCATAGCTCAGACAGAGCAGGTAGGCGCGTTACGCCGTGCAAACTGGAATGAAACCTCATGGGCGAGTGAGCGGCTCGGGTTACGTACCGGTTTGTTGTGGTTATCTGCACTGAAACCGACTACGCGCAGCTGGCATGCGGCGCGACACGGCAAGGTATTCACTGTCGAAGAAGTCGAAGCGTTCTATGCCGACGGCGGAAACCGGTTTAACTGCTACTGCGCGACACAGCCGGTATTACTGAATGACGACGGGACGATTTACAACAAAGGTATTACTGACCGGCTGACAGCAGAGCGGAAAGCCTGGTCAACAGACGAATATTCATAACCAAAGAGGCCACCACATGAAGCTTTCGGGTATTCATGTTAAATCGCTGGCTATCAACTCCTCCAATATCTCAACTGAAACTATCGACGGTGACGAGCATATCGTCATTCGCGGCGTTGTGCCTGTCGTTGATGACGTTGTGATGAACGGGGGGCTATATCCGGCCAGCGAAATTAACAAAAGCTTTCAGTCGATGGAGGGGAAACAGTGCCCGTATGGACACCCAAAAATCGGCACAGATTACGTATCGGCTGACACGCCGAGAGCAGTAAACCAGTTTCACATCGGCGCATGGGCTGAGAATGTCCGCAAAGATGGTGAAAGAGTCGTCATGGACGTGAAGGTCAACCGACGTTTCGCGGATGCCACAGAGAAAGGGAAAGAGTTCCTTGCCCGTGTGGATGACATCATTGCCGGTAACAGCACAGACCCGATCCACGTCTCCACTGGATTACTGCTGCAGCGCGAGCAGAACAAAGGCAAGTCAAAGGGTAAGCCTTATACATGGGTCGCCCGAAACATGCACTTTGACCACATCGCCATTCTTCCGGCGAGCGAGCCGGGAGCAGCCACGCCGGAGGACGGTGTCGGGATGTTCGTTAACGCTGACGGGCAGAAATGCGGTATCGAAAATGTCAGCCTGATTGATGCGGCAAACTGCACTGAATCCGGCATCTTCAACAAAACGAAGTTCTTCTTCACCAACGGCTCAAACTTCTCTTTCGAGGATATCTATAAAGCACTGCGCGATGCCCTGAGAGAACAATCATCAGGTGACGACTGGCCTTACCCGGAAATGGTCTGGCCCGACAAATTCATTTACTACAAAACCGGCAAAACCTACCAGCAAAAATACCTCATTGACGATAACGGCGTAGCTGATCTTGTCGGTGATCCCATTGAAGTTGTGCGCAAGCCAACAGAGTACGAAGTAAAAACCAATAAGGAAAACGACCCGATGAAACAACTCATCACAAACGCGCTGAAGGCAAAAGGCATCGACACAGACGGAAAATCCGATGCTGAGCTGATGGATGCGTACAACCAGATGATCGCCAATGAATCAAAAGGCGAAGAAACGCCGGAAGAGAAAGCGGCGCGTGAGAAAGCGGAGAAAGAGGCCAAAGACAAGGCCACTAACACAGATGACGTCACCGCAGCAGTGAATGCCGCACTCAAGCCGATCACTGATGAAATCAGCGCACTTAAAAGCCAGTTAAACGCAAACGCTGACAAAGAAAAATCAGCCATGCGTGAAGCAGTTAAGGCCAAATTTGGCTTCACAGAAACAGCTGTGAATGCGCTGGACGGTGATCCGCTGAAAGAACTGTACGCACAGTGTGCATCGGTTCAGGGGCTGAATGGCTCGTTCCATTCTCAGCATAACTCTTCCACCTCAGTATCAGAAATGCCGGAGTAAAACGAAATGGCGAACAAAACAAAACGTGTGATTCATGCGGGCGGTATCTTTCCTAACCCGCTGTTAAATCGTGAAGGCGAGGCGTTAGCAGACATTAAGCCCGGCACGGTAGGCTTTTTCGATGGCGGCAAGTTCAAAGCCTCAGTAGATGGTAAAGAGTCGGCAATCCTGTACGTGGCAAACATGGATTATCTGCGCTGCAAAGGTGTAGATGACGACCTGAAGGCCGGTGATTGGGTGGTTGCAATCCAGCCATTGCAGGGATTATTCCTGAACGTCCGCGCTGCTGCCGGCACGTACAAAAAAGGCCAGCCGGTGATTGTTGCCAACGGCCAGATCACAGCGGCCACCGCTGCGGAAGGTGAAGTTGTATTCGCCTATGTCGAAGAAGATTCAGCACTGACCGCTAAGGCGGGTGAGCTGGTTCGCGTTGTGTTCAAGTAAGGAGAACTGAATGTTTTATTATTCAAAAGCAAAGGCAACCGAAACCGGCAACCTTGAAGCAAATATGGCGCAGTTTGGCGAATTGCAGATTGCCCGTGACACATCCTCACAGGCTGTTGCTGAGTTCATTATCCGTGCCAATTCACGCGGTAACGGCGCAATCAGAGTTGATGCCGCTAACGCAGTTGATGATATCCGCCGCCTGTATAAAGCATATGACCAGACTGTTCTGTCCGAGTTTCAGCCGAATACCGAGTTTACCCTGCTGAATGACCTGATGGGGCTTTCCCGCTCCGTTCGTCTGGAAGAATCTGTGTATGAATATGCCCGTAAAGGCAGCGG
Source organism: Proteus sp. G2300 (assembly GCF_009915965.1). Classification (NCBI taxonomy): domain Bacteria; kingdom Pseudomonadati; phylum Pseudomonadota; class Gammaproteobacteria; order Enterobacterales; family Morganellaceae; genus Proteus; species Proteus sp. G2300. Next base: position 8,181 of record NZ_JAABNK010000024.1, on the reverse strand, counting down.
CGGCGTGGCTCATACGTCAATGTCCGGCCAGATTGGTGCATTGCTTGATGCTGGTGCGTTCACCTTTGACGGTACGATGGTGCCGATTCACGATACCGGCTTTAAGTTCGGCTTCCGTGACCCGATCTTTGCAAAAGGTTCCGCGCTGGCCTCTTTGTCCGATGCACAGTCTGATTCTGTTGATACTGTCCGCCGCAAATACGTTGACTTTATCTGGAACGGGTTCCGTGATTCCGAAGGTAATTTCATCAAGTTTGATGGCAAATCATGGAAGGGCTTCCGTGCTGATGAGCGCGTTGCGCAGGTGACACTGACTGTTAACTTTGCCACCGAGCAGGACGGCAAGGTGATCCGCGCAGAAATCATCAAACTGCGTGATGTGCTGAAATTGAAAAACAAACAATACGGTGAGCAGACCTGGTATGTGTCAGGTGAAATCCTGTCGAATTGGGAAAGCGTGTATTTCGACGTTAACCAGACCCGCACCATTCTGGACGAAGTGAAGAAAATCACCGGCATCAAAGACATCAAAGAAGATTACGAGCTGAAAGGCAATGAAATGCTGATCATCCCACTGGGTGCCGGTGTTATCGCTCCAATTGTCGGTCAGGCGTTCGGTACTGTCGCAGACCCGCGCCAGTTCTATAACTCAGATTACGTATGGCGCACATGGGGCGCTGCCGGTCTGATGGTTAAACAGGACATCAGCGGCCACTTCTCAGTTGTTCACGCGAAAGGCGCATAAGGGGGATTTATGGCACTGGTAAAAGTAGTTTCAAATAACTTCTTCGCCGGTGCCGGTTTCCAGCCTGTGGAAGCCGGTAGCCAACTGACAATGTCAGATGAAAGCGCGAAAGAATGGGAAAAGGCTGGTCTGGTTGAGATTATCGCATCGGGTGATATTGAAGTTGCATCGCCTGGTAACGATGATTCTGAACAGCCTGAACAGCCAAAGGCAAAGCCTAACGGTAAAAAATAATGCAGATAACTCTTGATGACGTAAAGCCGATGATTGCGGAACTCGGGTTTACATTGCCTGATTCTGTGCTGTCGCTGTTACTGAGTCAGGTTAATGCAAAGTCCGGGTGTCTCGAAGCCAACTACGACGAAACCACGCAGAAACTGCTGCTGATTTACACCGCTGTCCGGTTGGCCTCGCTGTCTGGCGCACGAAAGATATCATCACAGAGCGCTCCTAACGGGGCGTCTCGTTCTTTCGCATATGATTCTGCCGGTACTGATTATCTGCTGAACCAGATCCGCGCATGGGACAGTGCCGGGTGTCTCTCTGATTTGCCGTTGTCGAGCAAAACGGTTGGCTTCTTCGGTGTGGTCGGGGGGTATCAATGAGTTCAGTTGCTAATTGGGCGTATACCTCATGGGCGACTTTATGGCCTTCAAAAGGAAAGGATAAATACCAAAAACCTTCATTTGGTGAGCCTGTCCATTTTCTCTGTGGATATGGTAGTGAGCTTAAATCTGGAAAGTTAGATATTGGCTCTGAAATCACCATTAAGCTAGTTTTCTGGACTGAGTATGCCGATGCAAAGAAAGGTGACTTTATCGCTATCGGTAAGCGCTCAGGTGATCCGTTATCTGTTGGCGCTGATGAAATCAAATTCATCAAACGTGATGAAGACTTATTCGATCATATTGCAGATGACTACACTCTGATAACGGCGGTGTGATATGGCAGCAAGAGTAAGAGGAATTTCTCAGGCTAACGCAAACCTTAGAGCACTTGTTGGTGATATACAAGGTAAGAGAGTTATGAGAGCTATCCAATCGGCTTTATTGATTGGTAGTGCTCAGGCGGCTATATACACACCTATTGATACATCAACACTTATCAACTCCCAATTCAGAAAAGTCATTGTTAATGGCACTAGAGTAACAGGTCGCGTCGGATACACAGCAAACTACGCGGTTTATGTTCATGATCCAAGAATTAAGCAAAACTTTAGGCGCTCAAGTGCTCGTAAAGAGTTCTTATCTCGTGGTTTTGAAGATGAACGCAAGGCTATTGATGATGCGGTGAGACGGGAGCTTCAAATATGATACATGAGAAGTTTGAGCGCTACTTAAACAGAGGTAATTTACTCGATGGTTTCATTGTTCAATATCTAACATGGAATGAGCAACCAGACGAAAAAAATCAGCAATATGCCGTTATTCAGCCTGATGATGGTAGCGGTCGATTTGCTGATTTGGGGGCTGATGATTTCGTGACGCTTGTTCTTGTGTCTGCGCAGCATGATCCTGAACCTGCACTGATAAGAGCTAATGAAATTCTAAATTACGTCGCTAACAACTCGTTAGACTGCGAACTCAATTCAATCTACAACTTAGGTGGACTACCAAGACCCATACCGACAGAAGAAGGTCGGTTTATTCTTAAGCTTTCTTTCCGTTGTACATCTTAAATTAAACACATCTCAACAGGTCGCTTATGCGGCCTTTTTTATTTGCAAATAAAGAGGTTATAACATGGCACAATGCCCAGAAGATAAAGGTAATATGCTAGGCGATCATGGCATTTTGCGTATTGCAAAAGGCTGTCCATCACAAGCACCAGAGCAGAGTTATTTTATGCGCTTTGGTGCGGTTACAAGTAAGAGTCTCGATTATGGTATGGAGACCGTAAACTCTAATGCTGATGATACTCCGGGGCTGTCAGAAGCTATCGTAACCGGAGCAGACTTAACAATTAGTGTTGATGGTGAAATGAGGATCACTCCAGTTCCAGGCTCTACTTCTGCCATGAACTTTGCTAAGGAATTGCTGGAAGAGATTCAAGCTCGTCGACAAACTGGTTACTGGGTTCAATTAGACATGCGTGGTGACGGTAAGGAAATCCTCCAAGGATACTTCAACTTCACATCGTGGTCGATGGAGTTTCCAACCAGAGAGCTTGCCACTTATTCAGGCGAATTAAAAGTTCATACCGCAACTACGGTTGAATGGCTAACGGAAGAAATCGCTGTTGAAAGCATTGTTGTCGAGCCGGCAACCCTGTCTGTAAAAGTGGGTGAAACTAAGACATTTACTGTCAAATTTACACCAACCGATGCGACGAACAAAAACTACACCGCTGTAAGCGATAATCCGAACTTTGCAACAGTTACTCAGCTTGTGAATGTAGTCACTGTGCGTGGCGTTGCCGAAGGTACTGCAAACGTTACTGTCACATCCGAAGATGGTAGCAAAACAGCAAAATGCGTGGTCACCGTTACCACTGCTTAATATTACAAAGGGTGCTTTTGAGTGCCCTTGATAATATTCAGGAGGTATTATGACGCCTATTTTAGAAATCGGTGAGATGGTTATCTCTACTGATAAAAAGGATTACTTATTTAGACCATCGTTCATCAATATGACAAGAATTGGTGAGCCTAAACAGATTGTGAGTGCGTATGGTCAATTAAATGGCACGGATGTACAAGAGTTAATTACTCGCGCCGTAATGAATTACAGGGTTATTCCTGAGTGGTTAATAAAAGCGATTAGCAAGCCAACGTACGGACGCAATATCCTGCAAACGGCAATGATAGTGATGCAGGCGTGTTGTGATGATGATTGTTCTGAAATCATTGGCGAATGGAAATCAGGTAAACGAGGTATCGTCTATAAAAACGGCAAGATGCCAATCGCTGATATTATCGTCATTGCTAGAGAATTATTCACTCATGGAATTATCGGTAAAGCGAAAATCCGCAAACTGCAACGTAACGAAGGCAAAAGCGAATTCTCAGATGAGTTTATGGCAATTGACTACATCAGTTCTGCTCGTGCTCATTTTGGTATGAATCGAGAAGAAGCCGAGCAATTAACCATGACTGAATTTCAGATGATGCTCAGGGCTAAATATCCCGATGAGAAGGGCTTCACTAAAGAAGAGTACGACAACATCATGAAGCAAGATGATAAACGTAATGATGAGCTGATCAGCGGTAAGCGTAGATTAGTGAGTAGAAAACGTAAATGAGTTAGTTTGCTTTCTTTTGCATCACCATCTATATAACATAAGATTAAGTTAACTTATTGATGGTGATAATATGACCGAGAATGAATGGTTGGACGGATTAAGAGGATTGCCTGACGAAGCGATACTAAAACTTCATTTTAGTCTTCAAGAAAAGATAAAGAAGCATTATAAAATGAGAGACAAAGCGAATAATTTAAATAAGGCTATTGAGTATTGTAAGCAACAAATAGCATTGTCTCCGTTAGCCATATCAGCATTAAAGCGGAACCAAGCTATGTATAATGACGGTGAGTTCTTCGCTCCATCCCATTATGGGTATAAGCAGTATTCCGTTATTCTGAAAAAGAAAAAAGATTTAGATGAACTCGATAGAATTAAGAAAAAAATGATAAATGAAGGGTGGCGCATTAGTTAATTTGCTCCCATTTGCACCACAAACAGCTAAACTAATAACAAATTAACTAACGAGGATGGTGTTGTGAATTTAAAGCATGTTGGCGGGATATTATTGGCAATTGGTATCGTGTCTATATTTTTAGGGATAATGTCTTTTGTTAACACATCTAGTTATAAGATGGCCGAGCAGATGCCAAATATAACGCTACTTGTGTTTGGTGGATGCTTCTCATCATTAATAGGGTCTGTTTTCTTTGGCTGCGGATCAATTGTTGATGCGATTGAAGGTAAATCGGTCTCATCAACAGAAAAAAGAAATATCTTAGATACAGGCTCTACTCAAGAAACAAATCACGAAAAAATAAAAGAAATCTTAAAAAGAAAATAATTAAATAAATTAGCTAGAAGGATATGTTCTGTGAAAATGATACTTATTTTAGCTCTTTGCTCCATTGCATTGTCTGGGTGTGCTTCATCAGGAAATCACTCTATAAAAAATGAAACTCAAGAAAGTATTAGTTATAAAATAAAAAAAGGTGAAACAACAAAAGAAGATATTGTATCTATGTTTGGCTCGCCAATGGCGACTACATTAAATAGTAATGCGGATGAGCAGTGGATATACACACTTTCTGACACATCGATAAAAGGAACTACATTTATTCCTATATACGGATTATTTGACGGCGGTGCTGATACGAAAGTTAAGCAATTAATAATAAACTTCAAAGAAGATAAGGTCACCAAATACCTTTTATCAGATTCATCTTTAGAAACAAGGTCTGGGATACTTAATTAGCCATTATTTTTCAACACAACCCTGCCAACTGGCGGGGTTTTTCATTTTAAGGAGCCGATAAATGGCAAATGAAGGCGAAATCGTTTATCAAGTGAGAATGGAGCTTCGGCAATTGCTTACATCTCAACAGCAGTTAGAGCAACGCCTTAATCGTATGGATAGTAGCTTTAACAGAACGTCTCAGTCGGTAAATAACACAGAGCGTTCAATGCAGTCTCTATCCAAAGTTGCAGCAGCTCTTACTGGTTATTTATCGGTTTCAATGGTTGCGAGTTACTCAGAAGCATGGACTGAGTTAAACAACAAATTATCTAACTCTGTTCGTGCAAGTGAGTCACTGATTGATGTCACACAGCGAGTATTTGATATTTCTCAAGCAACGCGTTCTAGCCTCGATGCCACAGCAACACTTTACGCACGACTTGAGCGAGGAACGAGAGAATACAATACATCAGCTGCGGACTTGGCAAAGTTAACATCCATCATCAACCAAGGTTTTATCGTCTCTGGTGCTACTGCACAGGAAGCAGAAAACGCCATTATTCAGCTATCACAAGGTATCGCCTCTGGCGTTCTCCGTGGTGAAGAATTTAACTCAGTAGCGGAGCAAGGTAGCCGCTTGATGGTTGCACTTGCTGACTCGATGGGTGTTGGTATTGGTCAACTCCGTAAGATGGCGGCAGAAGGCAAGCTAACCACTGATGTTGTTGTGAATGGCTTGCTGTCTCAGGGTGACTCGATAGGCAAAGAGTTCGCTAAAACAACTCGAACAATGTCGCAGGCATTTCAAGAGGCTGGTAGCAACTTAACTAAGTTTCTCGGTGAGAATACGACAATAAAGGCATCTATTAATGTATTCAGTGATGCTGTAATTACCGTTAGTCAAAATTTATCAGAAATGGGGATTATTTTAACGGCTGTTGCTGCAGTGATTGGATCTAGATACGTTGGTGCATTAGCAATGGCTAGCGTAGCGCAGATAAAAAAAGCCAGAGATACAATAACGGCGGTCATGGCAACTAGACAGGCAACCATAGCAGAAAGAGATGCTGCAGCAGTTCTTGCAAGGAAAGCCTTGGCAGATAAAGAAGCGGCAGCTCTAGCGCTAAAGAGAGCAAGAGATCAACATCAGTTAACTATTGGAACAAATGCTGAGGCGACAGCATTAGCTAACGTTACTAGATTAAGAACTGCCTATACAAATGCCGCTATCGCATCAACACAAGCAAATCAGGCATTGAGTGCATCCCAAGCAAGAGTTGCGGCAACCGCTTTGACCATGTCAAATGCAATGAAGGCGCTTAATGCAGCGTCTGCCCCTCTTGGCGGTCCCATGGGTGCTTTAATGCTTATTGGTGCTGCTGTTTACTATGTAATAGATGCAATGAAAAGCGCCAAGCAAGCAGCTAGAGATTATAGTAATGAACTGCCAGATCTAATTGAAAGATTGAAGGAGCTAAACAAGGTACAGCTTGACGCAGCAAGGGTTAAAACCACTCAAAATATAAATCAGACGAAAAATGACATATCTGATTTAAAAGATGAGGTTGAGTCATTAACTAATCAGTTAAGCATACAGAAAAAACTTAATGAGTCTGGAGTTTGGAGACCTGACTCTGCAAGAGAAAAGGAAAGGGAATTAACTGATAGTTTAGCTATTGCAAAAGCAAATCTTGATAGTAAGACAACTCAACTTTCTTATTCTGAAAATGCGTTATTGCAAATAGATAAGCAAATAAACAAAGCTATATCAGATCAGATGGAGGAAGCAAGAAAGCTTCACGACGAACTTGGAAACGGTGTTCAGAAAGTGCAAATGCTATCTGATGCGCAAGACTTCTTTGCTAAAAAGTTAGGCATATCAACTCAAGCTATAAAAGACTTTAATGCTGAAAAAGTATCTTTCGAGTGGTCTAAGGAGGGGCTTGATTTAAGAAAGTCACTAGAGCGTGATATGAAACTAGCTAACGCAAAAAGCGAAATCGATAAAAGAAAGCTTCAAGTTGAGTTTTACGCTGAAGATAAAGGAATAACAGACGAAAAAGAAATAAACCAATTAAAGCAAATAGCAACAGCAACCCAAGAGGCTCAAGATGCCGCAGCCGAACGTAACAAAACAACCAAAGAATCAACCAAAGCCACAGACGCAGCATACGAGGCATTAAAACGCCAGAGAGAAGAAATTGAGCTTTTAAACAAAGGTTACAAAGACGGCTCTCTTGAAATGGCTAGGTATGACGCGGTTAAAGCATTGGGTGATACTGCATCTCCTAAGCAGATTGAAAAAGCGGAGCAGCTAGCAGAAGAAAAATACAACATTGAGCGTAACCTAGCTGATAAGAAAGTCGCGCTTGAGCTTGATTTAGTCGCCAAGGCTAAAGAATCTCACGATAAGCAGTTGGCAGACTTAGAGCGAATAACAAAAGATGATATATCTCTCACCGAACAGGCAGCAAGGCGCAAGGCTGAAATTGAAGCGGAATATCAGCAAAAGATAGCCGAAATAAAGGCTAATAACGCTGTATCTCATCAAGATAATTTAAAAGCACAAGTAGACCCAGTTCAGCAACTCAAAAATGAACACGAGCGTAAACTTGCACTTATAAAAGAGTACGAAAACCAAAAGGTTTTAACTGAGCAGCAAAGCTTAGCGTTAATGAATGCCGCCAACACTCAATATGAGCAAGCTAGAACTGATGCTATGTATGAGCTTTGGAGAAATCAATCATTAGGAAACGAAGCTGCCGCGGCTGCACTAGATGCATTCTCTGGTAGCGCATCAAATGCACTTACAGGAATAATCACCGGCTCAATGGAGGCTTCTGACGCATTAAGATCAATTGGTAATACAGTTTTAAATAGCCTAATTAACACCTTTGTTCAGGCTGGAATTGAGCAAGCTAAAGCCGCTTGGTTTGGCGCAGCAGCACAGCAAGGAGCTATCGCAGCAACAACGGCGGTGCAAACGGCCGCTATCGGAACGCAAACGACAGTGAGTACG